>NZ_JBSFRT010000004.1:0-209575 GCF_053589375.1 Rhodococcus sp. NPDC003348 | reverse complement strand
GTTCGCCGCGCGAACCCGGCCCGCCCGCGGCCGTCCCACTAGTGGATCTCGGCCTTTCCGCCGATCAGCGTGATGTTGCCGAACTGGAAGTCCTGCTGGGTGCCGCCCGGGATGGGACGTTCGTCACCGACCGGGTAGCCGAGCCTGCCGCCCTCCCAGCCCTGGCTGCCCCACGCGTCGAAGATCGGTCCGTTCTTCACCGACCAGGCCCCGCTGAGCGGACTCCAGTAGATGTTGCCGTTCTCGAACACGTTGTAGCGGCCGCCGTCGCGAATCGGACCCTGTTCGCTGGTCTTCGGGAAGCCGAGCCAGCTGTTCTCGTAGCCCAGTTCGCCGTACTTCTTCATGATCAGGCCCTGGACGCCGTTGGCGCCGGTGGTCGGGCTCCAGTAGATGGCTCCGATCTCGAAGCCCTGGACCGCGCCGTCCTTGTTCGGCGTGTTGATCTCGTCACCGACCGGGTAGCCGAGCGGACCGGTCTCCCAGCCCTGCGAGGACCACAGGTCCCGAATGGCGCCGCGGACGGCGTGCGCGCCGGTCTGCGGGGTCCAGTAGATCGAACCGGCCTGGAAGTGGTTGCCGCGACCGCGACCGTCCGGGGTACCGAACTCGCTGGTCGTCGGCAGGCCGAGCGGACCGGACGGACCGCCCATCGCCTGGTACTCGCCACCGATCATGCCGGTCACGACCTGTGCACCGGTGCTGCCGGAGAAGAAGATCCGGCCATTGCGGAAGTCCTGGGCCACTCCACCTGCGACGGGATACTCACCGGTGACGCAACCGCTCAGCCACGGGTTCGCGTTCGCGACGGGCGCGATCGCCCCGCCGACCCCGCAGGCCGGGGCGCTGGCGTCGACGCCGAGGGCGCTCGCCACCTGCGGCCACGCCTGGTGCATCTCGAACTGCCAGTACGGCCACGAGTGGGTGCCGGACGGCCGGTAGTTGACCTGCGCAGGGATGCCCAGCTTGTTCAGCTTGGTGGCGAACGACTGCGACGTCAGCCGGGACAGGATCTCGAGCCCCATGCCGGCGTAGTTCGTGGACACCCCGGGGATGCCCGACGGCTGGTCGTACGGACCGGCCATGCCACTGCCGCTGGAGATGTACAGGCTGGTGCCCTTGAGCTTCTCCGCCTGGATGTACGGGTCGTGCGCGGCCCACAGCGGGTTGGTCGGCAGGCCCCACATCTTGTTGACGTTGTAGCCGCCCGCGTCGTTCATCGCGTACTGCAGCGCCTGCGGCATGCCGAGTGAGGTGGTGCTCAGGTAGCCGGAGAACGAGCCCGCGAACTTGAAGAACCCGGGATTGCGGGCAGTGAGGAACATCGCCGACGTGCCGCCCATCGACAGGCCGATGACGCCGCGGGTCTCGGTGGTGCGCAAGCTGTTCTGCAGCACCGACGGCAGTTCCTTGGTCAGGAACGTCTCGAGTTGGTAGAACTTGCCGTTGTCGGGCTCGAGCCAGTCGGAGTAGAAGCTGGACTGGCCGCCGACCGGCATGACGACGTTGACGTTCTTGTCGGCGTAGAAGCTGGCGGCGTCGGTCTCGATGGTCCAGCCGCTCTCGTCATCGCGGGCACGCAGACCGTCGAGCAGGTACAGCGCGGGGAACGTGGCGTCGGGCTTTGCGTTCCAGTCCCGCGCCAGCAGGATCTGCACCTGGAACGGTGCACCCATCGCCGCGGAGTCCACCCACAGCGCGACGCGGCGGTCGGTGATCCACTGGACCTTCGACACACCCGGGATCGACCGGGACGGCGCCGCCGCGGACCGGGCGGAGATCACCCGCGGCGCGGGCGCAATCGTGGTCGTCGGGGCCACCGTCGTGGTGGTCGTCGTGGGCGCAACCGTCGTGGTGGTCGGGGCGACCGTGGTGGTGGTCGGGGCCACCGCCTTCGAAGTCGTCGTCGGCGCCGCGGTCGTCTTCTCGACCGGCTCCAACGTCTCGGCGGCCGGGGTGACCGCAGGCGTGGTCGTGGTCGCGGTCGGGGTGGTCGTCGACGGTGCCGCGGAGGCGACCGCGGCCGTCGTCAGGCCCGCTGCGGTCGGGAGGACGAGCGCCGCCGCCACGAGCGCCAACGCGCGGCGGCGTCGCTCGTGCGATCCGGTACTTCCCCCGAAACGCACCCCCAACTTTCTCGATGTTGGTCGCATGTGACGGTGACTCTCTTTCTGCTGTCGGCCCGGTCCCGCGGAACCCGGCGGCTGTCGGCCTGCCCCGACTCACCCGTGCCCATGTGACACCTGAACACTCGTGTGCCCATTTGTACACGTTGGGCTGGTGTGAAGCCTGTGACGCGCGGTGGCGTGTGCCGTTTGTTACATGCCCTTCAAATGACGGATGCCGCCCTGCAGCGTCGAGAAGGCGCGCAGGGCGGCATCCGGGTCGTCATCGCCTGGGCGATCCGGTCACCAGGCGTTCAAGGTGTCGAGGATCTGCGTGCGGGCGTTGAAGAGCTCCGCCGACCAGTACGGCCACGAGTGGGTGCCGTTCGACGGGAAGCTGTAGGTCGCCGGGATGCCGAGGGTCGCCATCCGGGCCTGGAAGGCACGGGTGTTGACCAGGGCCAGGGCCTCGAGGCCCATGCCGTTGGCGGTGTTGTAGTAGTCGATCGGCTTGCGCGGGTTGTCGTACTCACCGGGCAGTCCGCTGGCCGACGAGATGTACAGCGACAGGCCCTTGAGCTGCGGGGCGAACACGAACGGGTCGTTGCGCAGCCACGCCTTGCTCCACGGCGGGCCCCACATCGAGTCGACGTTGAAGCGGCCGGCGTCGAGCATCGCGACGCGGATCGCCTCGCGCATGCCGGGCGCCGAGATGTTCAGGTACCCGGACAGCGAGCCTGCGAACTTGAACTGGTCACGGTGGTAGGCCGCCAGCGTCAGGGCCGCGGAGCCGCCCATCGACAGGCCGAGCACGCCGTTGTTGGAGCGCGAGACGCCGCGGGTCTCGAGGTAGGCCGGGAGCTCCTCGGTGAGGAAGGTCTCCCACTTGTAGGTGCTCTTCTGGCCGTTGAAGTTCGACGGCGCGATCCAGTCGCTGTAGAAGGAGGACTGGCCACCGACCGGCATCACCAGGGTGACGTTGTCGCCGGCGTACTGCTGCAGAGCGTTGGTCTCGAAGGTCCACGCGTTGCGGTCGTCACGCGCCCGAAGTCCGTCGAGCAGGTACAGCGCGGCGTCACCACCGCGGGCCGCCCACTGAATCTGCACCTTGATCGGGCCCATGGAGGAGGGAACCATCACCTCTTCGAAGCCACCCGACGGCGCGCGATGCGTGATCGGTGCGGCGCCGGCGACGGCGGTCCCCGCAATACCAGCGGTGACGGGCAGCACGAGCGCTGCGGCCGAAAGGCCGAGGAGGCGTCGCTTGAGGTTCTGGAACCTCGACCTGCCAATACGCATGAATACTGCTCTCTTTCTCTCCTGCGGTGCCCGCCGAAGCGGCCCGGAAGTCTGGCACTTAGGCCACGGCTCTGTCGGTCCCGCGCACGCGGAACCGACAGTGGAACTGATCAAGGTCACACTGCGCTCGCTGGACTGTATGCGAACGCGTGTGGCCTGACAACCGGTGCCTCGGCCCCCGATCTTCTGTCTGATCCGAGGCTCGGTACCGAGGCGAACACGTCAGTAACATCGCTGACCGTCGCCCAGCGTTACACAAACGTGATGTAGCCACCATGTGAGCTGTCCTACCGCTCCGGCGGCATGGTCAGCCCGCACCGCTGGATCTCGTAGGCGGGAACCCGGTCGATGCGGTACCCGGCGTAGTGGAACGCCCGTTTGAAGTTTCGGATGAAAAGCGGCCGGTTCAGCTCGCCCCGCGACGACGCCAGCAACTCCTGGGTGTCCGGACAGGTGAGCGCCACCTGGGCCTGTGCCACCCAGTTCTCGTCGAGGTACCAGGGCAGCCACGGGTGGACGTCCACCATGCCGGTGTCGGCGACCACCCAGTCCGGATAGAGGGCCTTGTCGTGCCCGATCCGGCCGTCCCCGAGGCGCTCGGTGTGCGCGGCCAGCGGGTACGCCAGACCCATCTGGTCGATGACCTTCACGTCCAGCCCGACGTTCATGCTCGTCATGCCGAGGTTGAGGAAGAACACCGTGTGACCGGCCCCTCCCTCGGGGATCGGCGCCGGCGGCGGGACGAGATCCCAGTAGGTGTAGTAGGCGGCAGGCAGCAGCAGTCCGCCGTCGGGGGTGTTGTTGATCGTCTCGACCATCGCCCGCATCCGCGGGTAGTCGAGGTAGTCCTCGGCCCGGATCGGGTGAGCGTGCCCGGTGTTGAGGACATAGAAGTTGCGTTCGTCGACGATGCCCGACTTTCCGACGACCGTGCCGTTCGGCATGCCCTGCGCGGTCGAGGCAACGACCGCCCACACCACCGTCGCGAGCCAGGCCAGCGAACCCGCCGCGAACAGTGCGGTGGCCGGGGTGCGGCCCCACTGGTCGCGCCGCGGCACCCGCACCGGCAGCACGGCGATCGGCAGGATGAGACAGAACAGCACCGGCAGCAGCACCCGGCCGTGCATGAAGTCGCCACCGACCCGCACCGAGTAGATGCCGAGCAGCAGGCCCGTCCCGACGAAAAGCAGCACCACCGCCGACGGTGTGTGCAGGCGGGCGAGACCGGTCGCGCCGACCCGGTCGCCGGGCAGACCGAGCCCGAAACGCCGGTACGCAAGCCACCCGAGGTAGCCGCCGACGATCGCCAGCGGCAACCACAGCCAGTACGGCCCGACGAGGTTCCACAGGTAGGTCAGGCCCTGCGCCCACTTGGCGCCGCCCGCGTCCTTGGACACCGCGGTGTTCGGATAGGGCAGGCCGTAGTAGCCCATCCGCCAGATCTGGTACCCGACCGGGACCGCGCCGGCGACCACGACGATCGACGCGCGCATCCGCCAGGTACCGGGCGTCAGGAACAGCATCAGCAGCACCAGGGCGGCCAGGACGACCATCTCGGGTCGGACCAGCGGCCCGAGCCCGGCGATGAACGCGAGCACCAGCACCCGGCCGGGGGACGGGTCGCGCTGGGACCACTGCACCATCAGCAGCCACAGCACCGCGATCCAGCAGATGACCAGGCAGCTCTCCAGACCGGAGGTCGCGAAGTCGCGGGCCGGAGGCACCGCGATGTAGGCGAGCGCCCCGGCGGGCAGCAGCAGCGTCCCGGCGGTGCTCGCCGGGCCCCGCCCCCGCCACAGCGCGGCGGTCCCGACCATCGCCAGCACCACTGCCGCGACCGAGAGCACCAGCGCCAGCGTCAGCACGACGTATTCGAGCCGGATGTGGGTGAGCCAGCCGAACGCGTAGATCAGATACGTCCACAGGGTGCTGGTGTTCGCCTCGACCCGTTCACCCGCGTTGAACACCGGCCCGTTGCCCGCAAGGAGGTTGCGCACGGTGCGCAGCACGATCAGCCCGTCGTCGGCGATCCAGCGGCGCTGCCACGCACCCCAGAAGAACAGGGCACCGGTGATCACGACCCCGCCGAGATAGACGAGCCGCGCCACCGGCGCCGAGACGGTCTCCGACTCGTCGTGGGCGGGTGGCGCGTGCTCCTCGGCGCGGCCGATGTCAGGCGATGTAGACAGCGACACCCACCACTCCGATCCACGCGAGCGCGAGGAACTGCAGTACCCGGTCGTGCAGCGCGATCTCCTCCGGCTCACCGGCCTCGCCGCCGTCGATGTCGACGGCGTACCGCAGGATCGCGACGGTGAACGGGATCATCGAGATGGCGAACCAGTTCGACCCGGTGGCCTGGTCGCGCTCGAAGGCCCACAGCCCGTAGCAGATCACCACCGCGGTCGCGGCGAGCGTCCAGACGAACCGCAGGTAGGTGGCGGTGTAGTACTCGAGGGACTTGCGGATCTTCGCGCCGGTGCGTTCGGCGAGCTGCAGTTCGGCGTATCGCTTGCCCGCGGCCATGAACAGCGAGCCGAACGCCATGATCAGCAGGAACCACTGCGACAGCGGGATCTCGGCGGCCACGCCACCTGCGATCGCGCGGATCAGGAAGCCCGAGGACACGATGCAGATGTCGAGCACGGCCTGGTGCTTGAGCCCGAAGCAGTAGGCCAGCTGGATGACGATGTAGACCGCCATGACCAGCGCCAGCTGCCAGTTGGCGACGAACGACAGCAGGATCGAGCCGGCCAGCAGGACGACCGCCATGCCGTAGGCCATGTTGACGGGCAGCACCCCGGCCGCGATGGGCCGGAACCGCTTGGTGGGGTGCTGGCGGTCGGCCTCGACGTCCATCGCGTCGTTGACGAGGTAGATGCCCGATGCGGCCATGCAGAACACCACGAACGCCAGCGCGACCGGCAGCAGGACGTCGGCCTCGGTGACCGAGCCCGCGGCCAGTGGTGCGGCGAGGACCAGAACGTTCTTCACCCACTGGCGCGGGCGGACCGCCTTGACGATTCCCGCGGCCAGCGACTTCGGGGCGGCAGTGACCTCGGTCGGGTGCTCGCTCATCTCTCTCCAAACTTCCGCTCGGCGCGCAGCAGCGCTGCGGCCGAGGCTGCTCCCAGGGCGGACCCGGCAAGCACGTCGGTCGGGTAGTGCACGCCCAGCACGAGCCGCGACAGCAGCATCGGGGGCACGAGCACCGCGGGCAAGGGTAGCCCGGTCAGCCGACCGAGCAGCACGGCGGCGGCGGTCGTCGAGGTGGCGTGGGAGGACGGGAAGCTCAGCTTGCTCGGCGTCGATACGTTGACCTGCACGGACGGGTCGTTCGGCCGGGGCCGGCGGACCACCCGCTTGATCACGATGGACGCGGCGTGTGCGCCAACCGCACCGACGGCGACCCCCGCCCACTGCCGGCGGCGGGGCCGGTCGAGCGCGGCACCGACACCGGCGACCGCGACCCAGCCGAGGGCGTGCTCACCGAAGTGGGACATCCCGCGCGCGGCCTTGATCACGGCGGGGTTCGCGCCGATCGTGGACTGCACCTGGTTGAGGACCTTGACCTCAGATGCCGAAGACACGCTCCCACCTCTCCTTACTGGTCAGCGACGGCACCGCCGCGGCGTACTCGCGCTTGAGATCGGGGAACCGGCGGGCCAGTTCGCGACGCAGTCGCATGGCCTCCTTGAGCAGCCCCCACGCCTGCCGGGGGTCACGCTTGCGGTAGACGACGCCGCGCCCGTCCGCGGTGGTGACGGTGACGCCGTCGACCTGCGAGAGCAGGAACCAGCGGGCGTCGAGCGTCGGCACGTTCAGCTGTGGGCGCTCGTGGTGCTCGTCGTTCGCGGGAGTCGCATTGTGCACCAGCCCCTTCCCGAGCCGAACCAGCTTGGCGAGCGGGTTGCCGGGCTCACCGACGGCGCCGACGCCGGCACCGGACGGCAGCGGCAGATCCGTCGACGACGGCAGCACCACGGCGTCCGGGTACTCCCGGCGCATCGCGTGGACCTCGCCGAGGGCGGTGGGCAGCAGGTCGAAGATGTGCTCCGGACCGCCGAGGAAGTCGCGGATCGCCTGGTTCTGGATCGCGACGGTGGAGTACTCGAGGCACAGCAGGTGCTTGAGCGTCGCCTTGACCGTGTTCACGACCAGACCGCGGCCGTTGCCGGGCATGTGCAGGGAGGCGACCACGAGCCGGTTGCGCAGGTGGAAGTACGCCTGCCAGTCGATCGCGTCGTCCTTGTCGGACCAGGCCATGTGCCAGATCGCGGCGCCGGGCATGGTCACCGTCGGATAGCCGGCGGCGCGGGCCCGCAAGCCGTACTCGGCGTCGTCCCACTTGATGAACAGCGGCAGCGGCTGGCCGATCTCCTCCGCGACGACGCGCGGGATCATGCACATCCACCAGCCGTTGAAGTCGACGTCGATGCGCCGGTGCAGCAGCTTCGAGTTCTCCCGGTCACTGAGCGGGTACTTGGAGAAGTCGTGGTCGTACTCGACGTTCGGGGCGGCGGACCACATGAAGATCGAGCGGTCGACGACCTCGCCCATCGTGTGCAGGTGACTGCGTTCCTGCAGGTTGAGCATCTGCCCGCCGACGAGCATCGGGGACTTCGCGAACCGGGACATCGCCAGCGCCCGCAGGATCGAGTCGGGCTCGATCTCGATGTCGTCGTCCATGAACAGGATGTGTTCGCAGTCGGTGGTCTTCAGCGCCTCGTACATGACGCGGCTGTAGCCGCCGGAACCGCCGAGGTTGGCCTGGTCGTGGATCGCGAGGCGGTCGCCCAGGACGGCGGCGGCCTCGGTGAACCCGGGCTCGTCGCGGACCTTGCGGGTGCCCTGGTCCGGGATGATGACGGCGTCGATCACACCGAGCACCAGCGGGTCCGAACCGAGCGCGGTGAGCGCCTTGACGCAGTCGGTGGGCCGGTTGAAGGTCGGGATGCCGACGGCGACGCGGCCGGCGCCGGGCGCCTCGATCGGGGCGTACCAGCCGGCGGCGACGAGCTCGACCTCGGTGTCGGTGGTGATGTCGAACCAGATCCAGCCGCCGTCCTCGAACGGCGCGAGCTCCACCTCGAACTCCACGGTCGCCGACTGCGCGTCACCGCGGAACTCCTTGCCTTGCACGTGGATACGCGAGGAATCTGCCTTGGAGCGGTAGACGTCGACGCGGCCGTGCCCGGACAGTTCCAGTCGCAGCACCACCGACGTCAGCACGCTCCACCGGCGCCAGTAGCTGGCCGGGAACGCGTTGAAGTAACTGCACATCGACACCTCGGACTCGGCGCCCAGTGCCAGTGCGGTGCGCGAGAGCGAGTGCGCCCGCCCGGCATTGGTCGGCGACTCCTCCAGGTAGAGGGTGCGCACGTCGAGCGGCTCCCCGGCACGCGGGAGGATCACCCGCTGCAGCAGCGCCTTGCCGAGCAGGCCGTGGTCGTCGAACAGGGTGTCCTGTTCGACCAGGTTCTTCGAGCTCATTCGCCGGTCCCGCCCGCGAGCGGCGCGCCCGACTCGAGGTGCGGGCGCAGCGTGTTGTCGAACATGCTCAGCGCGCTCGCGATGGCCATGTGCATGTCCAGGTACTGGTAGGTGCCGAGGCGGCCGCCGAACAGCACCTTCGAGTTCTCGGTCTCCGCCTTCGCCCGCAGCCGGTACGCCTCGAGCTTGGACCGGTCCTCGGGGGTGTTGATCGGGTAGTACGGCTCGTCGGTGGACTCGGCGAACCGGGAGAACTCGCGCATGATGACCGTCTTGTCGGCCGGGTAGGTGGTGCGCTCCGGGTGGAAGTGCCGGAACTCGTGGATGCGGGTGTACGGGACGTCCGCGTCGTTGTAGTTCATCACCGGGGTGCCCTGGAAGTCGCCGGTCGGCAACACCTCGGTCTCGAAGTCGAGGGTGCGCCAGCCCAGCTCGCCGTCCGCGTAGTCGAAGTACCGGTCCAGCGGGCCGGTGTAGACGACCGGGGCGTCGGGGCTCGCGGCGCGCAGCTCGTCACGGACGTCGAACCAGTCCGTGTTCAGGCGCACCTCGATGTTCGAGTCCTTCGCCATGTTCTCCAGCCACGCGGTGTAGCCGTCGACGGGCAGGCCCTCGTAGGTGTCGTTGAAGTACCGGTTGTCGAAGGTGTACCGCACCGGCAGCCGCGTGATGTTGCCCGCGGGCAGGTTCTTCGGATCGGTCTGCCACTGCTTGGCGGTGTAGTCCCGGACGAACGCCTCGTACAGGGGGCGGCCGATCAGCGAGATCGCCTTCTCCTCGAGGTTGTTCGCGTCCTTCGTGTCGATCTCGGCGGACTGTTCGGCAATCAGCGCGCGCGCCTCGTCCGGGGTGAAGTACTTCCCGAAGAACTGCGACACCAGGCCCAGGCCCATCGGGAACTGGTATGCCTGCCCCTTGTGCATCGCGAAGACGCGGTGCTGGTAGCCGGTGAAGTCGGTGAACTGGTTGACGTAGTCCCAGACCCGCTTGTTCGAGGTGTGGAACAGGTGCGCCCCGTACTGGTGGACCTCGATACCC
This sequence comes from Rhodococcus sp. NPDC003348, assembly GCF_053589375.1. Classification (NCBI taxonomy): domain Bacteria; kingdom Bacillati; phylum Actinomycetota; class Actinomycetes; order Mycobacteriales; family Nocardiaceae; genus Rhodococcus; species Rhodococcus sp. NPDC003348. The sequence continues at coordinate 199,640 of NZ_JBSFRT010000004.1, read as the reverse complement.
GTCTCCGGCTCGGCCTCCGAGTAGGCGTTGCCGCCGATGTGGTGCCGACGATCGAGGACGAGCACACGCTTGCCGAGCTGTGTCGCCGCCCGTTCGGCGATGGTGAGTCCGAAGAATCCGGACCCGACGATGATCAGGTCGTATTGGCCGGGGGTCGCGGAGCCTGGGGATACGGAGGTCACGGGCAACCAGGGTATCGGACCCGGCGGCGGCGCCGCCTGTGTGTGCGGCGGCGGCGCCGCACGTGCGTGCGGCCGCGGCGCCGCCCGTGCGTGCCTCTGGTGGCCGGGACCACCAGAAACGCACCGGGCGCAGGGCGTCACGCGCCGTCGGCACGGCGATCCGCCTACTGCATGTATGCGTGAAGGGCATTTCGGACGAATTCGGCACCGGCGCGGCCGCCGTAGTTGGCGGCGAACCGCTCGTCCTCGACATACATGTCCGCGAGGCCGAGGACGTACTCGCGGACCGGGGCACCGCCGTACCCGGGCGTGCCGGGCACCGCGGCCAGCCATTCGACGTGCCTGCGGGCCAGGTCCTGCGCCTGCGGGCCGTCGGGGGCGACGCCCGACGCGGCGGCCGCCGTCCAGTCCGCGCCGAGGCGTTCGGCGAGGGCCTTCCAGTCGCCGCGCTCCCCTGGAGACATCGACGTCCACCAGCGGTCGCTGTCGGCGTAGGCCTGCCGGCCCCACCGCTGCTCGACCTCCTCCTTGTACTGCGTGTGGTCGAAGCCGTCGAACATCTCGTTCGCCATCAGTGGTTCTCCGTTCCGTGTCTTGCGCAGGGTGGTGCGCACCGAATCGATCTGGCGGCCGAGTCGCTCGCGTTCGCGTTCGAGCAGTTCCAGGTGGGTGCGCAGGGCGGCGGCGGTGTCCCGCTGCCCGGCGAGGACCTCCCCGATCGCGTCCAGCCCGAGCCCGAGTTCCCGGAGCAGCAGGATCCGTTGCAGCCGGACCAGGGCGTCCTGGTCGTAGTAGCGGTACCCGTTGGCACCGATGCGGCTCGGCGTCAGCAGTCCGCGGTCGCCGTAATGCCGCAGGGTGCGGCTGGTGGTGCCGGCCGCCTTGGCCAGCTCCTGGATCGACCATTCGTTCATGTCGACAAGCGTGCAGGTTGACGCTGCGTCAATGTCAAGGCGGCTGCGTCACCCGCGCGGCCGCAGGGCCGCATAGCGTGGCCGCCGTGACCTTCGACCTCGACGCGTACCTGTCCCGGATCGGCTACGACGGCGCCCGGACGCCCACTCGCCCGACGCTCGACGCGATCGCGGCCCACCACACCCGCACGATCCCGTTCGAGAACCTCGACCCGTTCCTCGGCACCCCGAACCGGTTGGACCTGGCGTCGTTGCAGGCCAAGCTCGTCGACGGTGGCCGCGGCGGCTACTGCTTCGAGCACGGCCTGCTACTGCGGGCGGCGCTGCTCGATCTCGGTTTCACGGTCACTGCGCTCGCCGCGCGGGTGCTGTGGGGGTCGGACATCGACGCGATCACCGGCCGCACCCACATGCTCCTGCTCGTGGATCTGGGTGACGAGCGGCGGGTGATCGACACCGGGTTCGGCGGCATGACCCTGACCGGGACGCTCTGTCTCGAGCAGGACACCGTGCAGCCGACGCCACTGGAGCCGTTCCGGCTGGTCGACCTGGACGGCGACTGGGCGATGCAGGCACGCGTCGAAGACGAGTGGCGCACCACCTACCGGTTCGACCTGCACCCCCAGCACCCGATCGACTACGAGCCGACCAACTGGTACCTGTCGACGTGGCCGCAGTCCCGGTTCGTCACCGGGCTGATGGCAGCCCGCGCCACCCCCGACCGCCGGTTCGCGCTCGCGGGCCGTCGGCTGACGGTCCATCACGCGGACGGCGCGACGGAGCGGCGAGTGATCGCCGACGCCGGGGAGTTCCGCGAGGTCCTCGAGCGGGACCTGCTGATCGACACGTCCAGGCTGTCGGGGCTGGACGCCGCGTTCGACCGACTGCCGTAGGCCAGCCTTACATTGCTGGCCGGATTCGGTTGAGGCCGATAGCGTTTCCGGTATGAGCGCCTCAGTGCACACACCGAACGACGGCGACCCCTCCGATCCGAGCCACCCGTCCGAACCGCACGGCCAGGGCCTGAACGCGAAGCTGAACTGGCTGCGGGCGGGCGTGCTCGGCGCGAACGACGGCATCGTCTCGACAGCGGGTCTCGTGGTCGGCGTCGCGGCCGCGACCGTGGACCGCGGCGCGATCTTCACGGCAGGCATGGCCGGCCTGGCCGCGGGTGCGGTGTCGATGGCACTCGGCGAGTACGTGTCGGTGAGCACCCAGCGTGACACCGAACGGGCGCTGCTCGCGAAGGAGCGCGCCGAGCTGCGTGAGGTTCCCGACGCCGAACTGCAGGAGCTGACGGTCCTGTACGAGGCGAAGGGCCTGTCCCCCGCCACCGCGCGGACGGTCGCCGAGGAGCTGACCGCGCACGACGCGTTCGCCGCGCACGCGGACGCCGAGCTGGGCATCGACCCGGACGAGCTGACCAATCCGTGGCAGGCGGCGGGTTCGTCGGCGGTGTCGTTCACGATCGGTGCGCTGCTGCCGCTGATCGCCATCCTCGCGACCCCGGCGACCGTGCGCATTCCGGTCACGTTCGCGGCGGTCCTGGTCGCCCTGGCGCTGACCGGAAGCCTCAGCGCCCGGCTCGGCGGAGCGCGGCGCGGACGGGCGGTGCTGCGGGTGGTGATCGGCGGCGCCCTCGCGATGATCGTGACCTACGCCATCGGTCAGGCGTTCGGCACGTTCGCCTGACGCGGCACGAGCGCCGGCACCACGAACTGTTCGACCATCGCCCGTTCGTCCTCGGCGTCGAGGCCGGGAACGGTGAGCAGCGAGACGATCACCCGCACCACCCAGCGCGCCTGCCGAGGCAGCTCGCCGACACCGCCGCGTGCGGCGTCGGCGAGGAACGTCACCCCGAGCACCTCGATCACCTCGGAGGTGCTCGCCAGCTCCGAGGCGATACCGGCATCCCCGACCGCGAACCACACTGCGAGCGTGGGTGTTTCGCGAACCCTCCGGACCGCGGCGAGGATCGCCTCGGTGATTCGCTGCGCGGGGTCGACGATCGACGCGACGTCGGCGACGACCCGCTCACCGACCCGCCGGGCCTCCCGGTGCACGAATGCCCGGTGCAGGGCCTGCCGGCCGTCGAAGTAGCGGTACAGCGTGGCCCGGGAGCAGCCCGCCGCCTTGGCGATCTCCCCCATCCCGGTGGTCGCGACCCCGCGCTGCACGAACAGGTCCGCGGCCGCGTCGAGGATCTTCTCGGCGGCGGCCTCGGACCTCTCGTCCCGCAACCAGGTCACGAGCGCACCCGGAACGGCACGTGCATCGGGCGGCGGACGTAATTGCCCGGGGCGTAGACGATTCCGTCGACGTCGACCTCGAAGTCGGGGCACCGGGCGAGGAGTTCCTCGAGCGCGACGCGGGCCTGCATCCGGGCGGCCGCGGCGCCGAGGCAGTGGTGCCCACCGTGGCTGAAGGTCATGATCTGCCGCGGCGCACGCAGCACGTTCAGTTCCTCCGCGTCGTCCCCGTACATCCGCTGGTCGCGGTTCGCGGAACCGTAGACCAGCAAGGTCTTTCGTCCGGCCGGGATGGTGACGCCGTGCAGGTCGACGTCGCGGGTGGTGGTACGGGCGAGCCCCTGCACCGGCGAGGTCAGCCGCAGCAGTTCATCGACGGCGTCCGGGATTCGGGACGGGTCCTCGAGCAGCAGCGCCCGCTGGTCGCGGTGCAGGGTGAGCAGCGCCGACGAGCCGCCGAGCATGCCGGTGGTGGTGTCGTTGCCGCCGGTGACCATGGTGAACGCGAAGCCCAGGATCGACAGCAGCCCGGACATGTCGCCGTCGGCGCCCATCCCGGCGGACACCAGGTGCGAGATGGTGTCGTCGCCGAGGTCCCCTGCGGCTGCGTCCGCGTGCCTGCGGGCGATCAACTCCCCGAAGTACGCCATCAGCTCGCCGACCGCGTTGGCCGCTTCGAGCGGATCGCCGGTGGCATTGGCCGCGACGATCGCCTCGGTCCAGCCGTCGAACCGGCCCCGGTCCGCCTCCGGCACACCGAGATAGTGCGCGACCACCATGCTCGGCAGCGGCTTGAACAGTTCGGTGACGATGTCGCCCTCACCGGCCGCACGCAATCCCTCGAGGCGCTCGACGACGAACTCGCGCACCGCCGGCTCGACCGCCTCGACCTGCCGCGGCGTGAAGCCGCGGGCGACGAGTTTGCGGAAGTCGGTGTGCTGCGGCGGATCCTGCATCACCAGCGGTGGATTGTCGCGCAGGCCGATCTTGTCGAGCTCGCCGTAGCTGGTGGTCAGGCCGTCCGCCGACGAGAAGGTCTCGTGGTCGCGGGCCGCGGCGAACACGTCGGCGTGCCGGGTGAGCACCCAGTAGTCGTCGTGCGGCGCCGACGCGGGCACCACGTGGTGCACCGGGTCGTGGTCGCGCAGCGCCGCGTACATGCCGAACGGGTCGCGCCAGGTCTCCCCCGAGGGCGGTACGTACGCCGCCTTGCCGGACATAGTCGTCGTCATGTGTCGAGAGTGAGACACATTTAAGGATGTGTCAAGCCCGCACAGGGGGATTGTGCAGCCCGAGTCACATCGGTAGCCTCTGCGAGCATTATGTGAGACGAATGGGTCTCACATTGAGACGTGGGGGTAACGGTGGCGCAAACGCGGTGGAGACGGTTCGGTCGGGTGTGTGCGGTGGTGGCGGCGGCCGGTCTCGCCGTCGCTCTCAGCACCGGGGCGGCGGTCGCCGAGCCCGCGTGGCCACCGATCCCCGGACTCCCGGTCCCGCCGGAGCTCGACCCCGGCTTCTACGCGCCGCCGCGGGCCGCGTACGAGGCTCTCGCCCCGGGCGAGGTCATCGCGGTTCGACCGGTGACCGTCGCGAACCTCAGTGTTGTTCCGGTCAACGTCGACGCCTGGCAGCTGTCGTACCGCTCGACCGACACCCGGGGTGAGCCGGTCGCCGCCGTCACCACCGTGCTGAAACCGCGCGGCCCGGCGCGGGACGGTGGAAGGCTGGTGTCCTTCCAGATGGCCGAGGACTCGACCGCCCAATACTGCGCACCGTCGTATGCGCTGCAACTGGGTTCGGTACCGGCCCCGATCACCGGGTCTGCCGTGATCCCGGCGGAGTTCCTCTCCGCCCAAGCCGCGCTCGCGCAGGGCTGGACCGTGGCAGTGCCCGACTACCAGGGACCCAACTCGGCCTACGCCGCGGGCCCGCTCGGCGCCCGCCTGACCCTCGACGGTGTCCGGGCCGCGCAGCGGTTCGCCCCGCTCGAGCTCCCCGGTAACGACACCCGGGTCGGGCTGTGGGGCTACTCGGGTGGTGCGATCGCCACCGGCCACGCCGCCGAGCTTCACCCGAGCTACGCCCCCGAGTTGAACGTCGTCGGGGTCGCCATGGGTGGTGTCCCCGCCGACCTGTCGGCCCTGCTGAACAACGCCGACAACGCGGCGCCGGCCGGCCTGATCCTCGGTGCGGTGCTCGGCCTGGGCCGGGAGTACCCCGACTTCCAGCAGTTCCTCGACGAGCGGATGAACCCCCTCGGCCGTGCGTTGACCGCCGCCAAGAATCCGCTGTGCGTGGCGTACCACGCCGCGCTGGTTCCGTTCGCGAACAACAAGGGCATGCTCGACGTTCCCGGCGACCCGCTCGACGAGCCGGTGGTGCGCTCGGTCATCGACCGCACCCGGATGGGCGGATCGGTTCCGACCGCGCCGATGTACGTCTACCAGTCCAATCCCGACTGGATCGTCCCGGTGGGTCAGGTGAACACCCTCGTCGACGACTACTGCCGGGACCCGGCCGCGCGCGTGCAGTACACGCGCGACCACTTCAGCGAGCACCTCTCGCTGGAGGCGACCGCCGCGCCGAGCGCACTGCTGTGGATGCGCGACCGCCTCGCCGGGGCGCCGGTGGAGCCGGGCTGCCGGACCACCGACGTCGGGTCCATGGCCCTCGACCGGGCCGCGTGGCCGAACTTCACCGCCGCGGTCGGCGAGGTCGTCGCCGGGCTGTTCGGAAAGCCCGTCGGCGCCGATTCCCCGAGCAGGCCGGTCGGAGCAGGGGGCTGACGGTCACCGGTCCCGGTGGCGTTCGCCGACGAGCGCCACCAGGATCGTGCTCAGCACGCCGACGAGGTCCGTGACCGGCGGCCGCGGCTCGGTGATGCTCCACTGGTGCACCAGGCCGTTGACCGCGCCGATGAACGCGGTTGCCGACATCTCGTAGCCGCCGGGCGGACTGACCTCGGAACCGACGAGCGCGCCGATCAGCGTCTCGAACATCGCCGCCCACGCCCGCCGTTGGGCCAGCCGGTGCCGCTCGACCTGCTCGCTGACTCCCACCACTTCGACGAACGCGATCTTGGCCCGGCGGGCGTCGGTCCCGATGGTGGTCACGTACGCGGTCATCACCGTCGACGCGGCCTGCCACAGATCCGTCGACTCGACGGACTCGTACGCGGCCGCGATCGCGGCGCCCGCCTCCGCCTGGATCTGGTCGTACAGCGCGACCAGGACGTCCTCGCGACCGGAGAACTCCTCGTAGAACTGCCGCCGGGACAGCCCTGCCTCGGCGCAGACGTCGCTGATCGTGCTGTGCGCGTAGGACTTTTCGGCGAACACCGTCATTGCCGCGTCGAGGAACCGGGCCCGCCGCTCGGCGCGGCGCTCGGTGAGCGACCGGCCGGCATAGTTCCGACTCGAGTCCGCGGCATGCACCAGGCGAGCCTAGACCGTCTCAGGCGGAACGTTCACCCGACCAGCGTGCGGTAGACCGCCGTCTCGAAGTCGAGGTACCCGCCGAAGGACACCGCGTCGGCGAACGGCAGGATCTGTGTCCCCCAGATCCCGGCCACACCGTTCGTCCGATCGATCCAGTAGTACAGATTGGCCAGCCCGGCCCAACCGAGTGCGCCCGCGGGACGCCCGGTGGGCGCCTGCTCGTCGTTGACCATGAATGTGTAGGACCACGACTTCGACTGCCCCGGAAAGAATTCCGCGGGATTGGTGTACTCCGGCTCGACCGCGCGGAACGCGGTGATCTTCCGGCCGCCCAGACCGTCCAGGACCGCTGCCTGCACCGTCTCCGGCCGGAGCACCCGGCCGCCGGGCCCGTCGCCGTCGTTGAGCCACATGCGCAGGAACTTCGCGTAGTCGCCCACCGTCGAGTACAGGCCGTGCCCGCCCATGTGCTGCTCCGGATCCTGTGGGAGCACCATGTCGTCGAGCGGCTCGAGTGCGCCGTCCGAGCCTCGCTGGTGGATCGAGGCACGCCGTCCGGTCATCGCCGCGGTCATGGTGAATGCGGTGTCGTGCATTCCGAGTGGGGCGAAGATCCGCTCGGCCATCACCTCACCGAGCCGCTTGCCGCGTACCGCCTCGACCACCCTGCCCGCCCAGTCGATGTTGGTTCCGTAGCTCCAGCCGTCGCCCGGATCGAACAGCAGCGGGGTCTGCAGCGCGGCCCGAGTCGCGGCGATCGGACTGACCAGGCCGTGTTCGGCGGCCAGCCGGTGATAGGTCTCATCGAAGAACGAGTAGCCGAATCCGGCGGTGTGCAGCAACAGCATTCGGGTGGTGATCGGGCGCTTCGGCGCCCTCAGGACGGGCTGTCCCTCGTGGTCGAAGCCGTCGATCACCTCGACCGCGCCGAGCTCAGGCACGTACGTGGACGCGGGGGCGTCGAGATCGACGAGCCCCTCCTCGACGCACTGGAGCACACTGGTGCCCGCCACCGCCTTCGTGGTCGAGAACATCGCGAGCACCGTGTCCGCCGTCATCGGGGTACCGGTGGATAATGACTGCACTCCGGCCGCGGAGGTGAACCGCGTCGACTCCCGATCGGTGACCGCGGCAACGACTCCCGGTACACGGCCGGTGATGTCGCCACTGGTGACCGCGTCCAGGAGGGGCGGCAGGGCGGCGTCGAGCGAATCGCACGTGAGCATGTCTGTCCCTTCGTCGGAACGTCCTTGTCCGGACGTGACCGTGATGTCCGGCTCACGCTAGAACCGCTGTGCCCGCGGTCACGTCTGCGATCGGCAGCGCCCGTCTGCGAGCGGCGGAATCCTCTCCGCCCGGCGCACCCCGGCTCAGTGCGCTCGGCGCAGGGTGTCCGACGGGTTCTCGCCGAACCGGTGCCGATAGGCGGCTGCGAACACGCCCATGTTCACGTAGCCCCACGCGCCGGCCGCCGACACCACTGTCGCCGGCGGATCGGCGAGCAGTGCCCGGCGCACCCCGTCGAGGCGGCGGTCTCGGAGCATCTCCCGCGGTGTGGTGCCGAGATACTCGCGAAATCCGCCGGACAGAGTGCGCACGCCGACGCCCGCCGCGCGCGCGACGTCGGCCACCGTCGGAAGCGATTGCGCGTTCGCGTCGATGTACGCCGCGGCACGCCGCACGTAGCCGGGGCCGCACCGCGCGGAATCCGCGGCGAGTGAGACTCCTGCGCCGCGGGTCCAGTCGGTGACGAGTTGGGTCACGATCAGTTCCTGCAGGTTCTTCGCCAACGGGCCGGTCGGCACCGGACTCGGCGCGGACGCGAGTGTCGCCACCATGTACCGCATGAGCGAGGGCCACGGACTTGTCGGGCCGCCGATCTCGCACTTGTGGGTCCACAACCGATCGTCGGCCGGCCGGCCCGACCAGCGGACCACGAAGTCGGCGACCAGATCGTGCGGAATGGTGAGGTTCAGTTGCAGGTGGTCGTCGTCGGCCTCGAGCCGGTACCGGGTGCGACTGCAGTCCGCGACGAACGACTGTCCCGCACCGATTTCCACCGAGTTGCGTCGGTCCACCCAGTGCCGTGTGCCTCCACGCAACGTGGTCAGGACGAGGATGCGCCCAGCCTCGGGCGCGAAGTTCCCGAGATCCACGGGGACGCCGTAGCTGAAGTGAGTGAGGGTGATGTCCCCCACCTGCGCCGAGTACATCAGCGAAGCGGGCGTCGCCCGCCCGGTCGGCCGGACCGTGAAGGGCATGTACGCGGCGTCGGTGAAATGGCGGATCTCGTCCCAGTCGCCGATGGGCGCCACGGCACGTTCCGCCGCGGTGCGGGGGTCGAGTCCCGACAGCATGCCCCCGAGGCTAGCGGGACCGACCGCGCAGGGAAACCCTCGGCCGTACTGGCTCTCGCCGGCACGCGTGTCAGCCGGCGCTACCGGTGCCGGGCAGTTCCGAGAGCACCACACTGGCGTCGATGACCTGCGCGCCGAGGGTCTGGGTCCACACGATGGCGCCGCCCTCGAACATCCGGAAGCGTCCGCTCTCATCCGGCATGGACATTTCAGGTCCGATCGGCTTGCCCAGAGGTCCTGCCGCACCGCCGATTTCGGCGTACTTCTTCTCGATCTCGGTGGGTGCGACCGGCGCGTCCTGCGGCGCGGGCTCGGCCTGCAACTCCGGGCCGGGGGCGGGGCTCGGTCCGGCACCGGGGACCAGTCCCTCCGTGACGGTGAACCAGTCGGACTTGATGCCGAGCCTGGTCCGCGCGTCCTTGCCGGACACCCGAGCGGTGCCACCCGACCCGACGACCTCCAGTTCGGTGACCCGGCCGCCGTCGGCGCCGAGGTTGTTGCGGCCGACCACTGCGATCGAGTGCAGGTCGCCGACACCGAACGCCTTGCCGATCTCACCGGCGGTCAGGGTCTGCGTCCAGTCGTGGGTGGGCGAGAGGGCGTCGCCGATGTCCTCGACCGAGGCGAACTCACCACCGGCGGTGTATCCACCTGTGGAGGAGGAGAATTCGGCCGACACCGGCTGGCCGTTCTTCGTGACGACCTTGCCCGCGGTGGTCCGGACGGCCTCGGTGGTGCGGGGGTCCTCCTTGCTCGACCCGCCGTACACCTGGCAGTCCTGGGTGTCGCAGGTCTCCGCGTAGGGGTACCGGTGTTCGGCGGCGGCGTAGGACCGGGCGGCAATCGCCTGCGCGCGCAGTGCCTCCTTGCCGCCGGTGTCGGCCCACTCGGCCTTCGACTCGACGGGCACGACGCCGAGCAGATAGTCCTCGAGGTCCACGTGGTTGAGGACCCGACCCTCGGCACCGTCGAGCGCGACGCCGAGCGATCCGCGGAAGGCTTCTCCGCCACACAGTTTCAGATGCTCGTTCGGGGGACGGTCGGTGCCGAGGTCGATCGGATCGACCCACGGGTGGTCGGTGGCCGCCTGCCACACCACGGCGCCGTCGCAGCCTTGGGTGACGACGACCGCTGCGCCGCCGCCCGGGGTCGCGGTCAGGTGCACCGCCTGGCCGGGCTCCACGTTCTGTCCGGCCACCCGCGCGCCTGCGTCGGAGAACGCGCTGAGCACCCGGCCGTCGAGACCGACCAGCCGGACACCGATCCGCGTGTCCGTGACGTCGCCGAGTTCGGTGCCGCCGTAGTAGTGGCCGACGATACGTTCGGCGGACCAGCCCTCGTTCCTGGCGTAGCCGTAGGCGCCCCACTGCCCCATCCCGCGCCCGTGGCCGTGGCCGTGGCCGGACAGGGTGAACGGGGTGTCGGCCGCGACCGCCGGGGTCACCTCGGGGTCGCCGGAGCCGACCGTGACGACGCCGATCGCGCCGGCCGCGACGAGCGCCGGTACGGCCCCGAGGGCGAGTGCCCGCCGCAACGGGGACATGCTGCCCCCTCGGTTTCGTCCTCGCAGGGTCACTGTGCGACGGAGCTTCGCCATCTTCTGCTCTCCTCGTCGGCGGCGTCATCACCCGGTCGCGGAACCGTGAAGTGGTCGTCGGCCGGGCTCGAGCAAAGTCTCAATCTAAAGTTGAGGCTTAGGTAATCTGTGGCTAGTGTTGCAAGAGTGCTCGGCATTGGCAACATCTGTCACATTGGTAACACCAGCAACATCAGACAGTCGGACGTAACGTCTTGACGGCCGGCGCAGACCGCACACGCCAGTAGCAACCGAGGGAGCCGTTTTGCCGCACCGTCGACCGAAGTCGTCGATCGTCCTGGGGACGGTCGCCGCCGTGGCCATCGCAGCCCCGTTCGCGGTTTGGGGCGTGACCAGCACTTCCGGGATCCGTTCGACCGCCGACTCCTCTCCGGTCGCGATCCCAACCCAGATCGCCGAGATCGGCCTCGCCCAGATCCCCGACGTCGTCATCCCGATCAAGGAACTGACCGGGCTCGACCTGCCCGATCTGCGCCTGTCGGATCTGAAGAAGCTGCCGCTGCCGACCGAGATCGCCATCCCGCAGGGCCTGCCCCTGCCCGAGGGGATCACCCTCCCGGAGACCATCAAGATTCCGACCGAGCTGCTGCCGTCGGCGCCCGCGGACGTCGCCGAGCCGGTCACCCCGGCACCGCCGGCGGCCGTCCCCGAGCAGGATCTCGGGACCGCGGTCAAGGAGATCGTCCGCGACACCCCGTTCAGCATGATCGCGTTGACGTCCGAGCTGGGAACGACGGCGGCGAAGGTGCGCGCGAAGCTGGCCGACGGCTCGTGGGGGCCGTGGTTCGCGACCGAGCAGCTCGACACCGGCAAGACCGACCAGGCGCCGGCGGGCAAGACCGGCACCGAGCCCGTGTACGTCGGCAACACCACCGCCGTGCAGGTGCTGGTGACGAAGGCCGCCCAGGCCGTCGCCGCGCTGCCGACCGGCTCCGCCGACCAGACGCTGCCCAACGTGCTGACCCCCACGGACCCGACGAAGGATCCGGTCGCGTTCGCGCCCGCCGCCGTCAGCACACCCCTGCGTGGCCAGGACCCGGCCCAGCAGCTCGCCGACGCCGTCACCGCGGTACTGATCGCGCCCGGTTCCGGGAACGTCGACGCCTCGCTGTCCGACATCGCGACCCCGCTCGGAGGTAACGGGCCGAGCGTGATCACCCGCGCCCAGTGGGGCGCCGACGAGTCGCTGCGCTGCGAGGAACCGACCTACGACGACATGCTCGGCGGCGCAACCGTGCACCACACCGCGGGCAGCAACGACTACACCCGCGCCGAGTCCGCGGAGATCGTCCGGTCGATCTACGCGTACCACGCGCAGACGCTGGGCTGGTGCGACGTCGGCTACAACGTGCTGGTCGACAGGTACGGACAGATCTTCGAGGGCCGGGCCGGCGGCCTGGACCGCAACGTGCAGGGCGCGCACGCCGGCGGGTTCAACGAGAACACCTTCGGCATCGCGATGATGGGCGACTTCTCGACCACCGCCCCGCCACAGGCCACGATCGACTCCGTCGGCCGGTTCCTCGGCTGGCGGCTGGCGAAGGCAGGCCTCGACCCGCAGGGTCACACCACGATGTGGTCCGAGGGCACCGAGTTCACGCCGGTCCCGCAGGGTCAGGCGATCGACCTGCCGGTGATCTTCGCGCACCGCGACGTCGGCAACACCAGCTGCCCGGGCGACGCGGCCTACTCGAAGATGGACCAGATCCGCGCCATCGCGAAGGCCAACCCGGACGGCGGCTCCGCCGGCTCCGGCATCCTCGCGGCGGCACCGGCCAAGCCGGCGACCGACGCGGCGGCCACGGCACCCGTTCCCGCCACCACGAACGAGACCGGCACCGGCGGCGGGCTGCTCGACACCGGCTCGGTGGGGGCGCTGGTCACCGAGATCCTCAAGCTCACCGACCAGTCCCCGATCGCGCAGAAGTGGATCGCCGAGGGCGGCGACACCGGCAGGCTCGGTGCGGCCCTGACCGGCGAATTGCCCGCGAAGGCGGGGAACCTGCTGGTCAAGTTCGCGAACGGCGTGATCTCGACGTCACCGAACGGTGGCGTGTGGACCGTGCTCGGCAAGATCTACGAGACCTGGCAGCAGAGCGGGCTGGACGCCGGATCGCTCGGCCTGCCGATCAGCGACGAGTACTCGGTGCCGGACGGCAAGCGCGCCGACTTCGAGCAGGGCTCGCTGATCTTCAACGAGGTCACCGGGGTCGTGACGACAGTGCTCAAGGCGTACAACGAGACGTACGCGCAGGCTCTGACGGAGAATGCGCCCGCCGATGTCGCCGCGCCGGTCGCGGAGGCACCGGTCCCGGCACCCGCACCGGCCGAAGCGCTGGTCCCGGCGCCCGCACCGGCAGGCTGACGCAGGCCCAGTACCGGAATGAAGGTGCCCCTCGACCGCACGAGGGGCACCTTCATCCGTTTCACCGCCGGTGCAGCCCGAGCCGCAGCGCGGCGGGCTTGAGGGTGAACTCCTCGGCCACCTCGAGTTCGTAGCCGGGCACCGGCTCGAGGTCGTAGCGGTGCAGGATCAACGCCAGTGCGAGCACCGATTCGTGCAGGGCCAGCTGGCGTCCGATGCATGCCCGCGCGCCGGTGCCGAACGGCTTGTAGATGCCTGCCGGGCGGGTCCGCGGCCGCTCGGGCAGAAACCGGTCCGGATCGAAGGACTCGGGGTCCCCGCCCCCCGATCAACCGACGGCCGGAAGCCGTCCCCGGTCAGCCCACCCACCAGCGCTCGAGCACCCGGGCGACGCCGTGGTTGGAGTTCGACGCGGTCACCTCGTCGGCGGCGGCGATCGCGTCGTCGTGGGCGTTCGCGACGGCGACGCCGTGCCGGGCCATGCTCAGCATCGGCACGTCGTTCGGCATGTCACCGAAGGCGAGGATCGCCGAATCCGTGATGCCCAGGTGCTCGGCGAGCACCGCCAGCCCGGATGCCTTCGTCACACCCGGTGCGGCGACCTCGATCAGCCCGTTGTTCGTCGAGTAGGTCAGGTCGACGCGGTCGCCGACGAGCGGTGCGAGCCGGGAGATCATGTGGGCGCTGGCGATGCCCGGCAACCGGATCAGCAACTTGACCGCCGGGTGCGCCAGCACGTCCTCCGCGGACATCTCGGTGTTGTCCGGGTTCAGCCAGGCGTGCTCGTACCCGGGCGAACTGACGAACTGCGGGGTGGCCGCGTCGTGGGCACTGGCCCCGACGCGCTCGGCCGCGACCCCCGCGCCGGGCAACGCCGCCTCGGCCAGCTCGGCGACCCAGGTCAGGGTGTCGGTGGAGAGGGTCTGCGCGCTCAGCACCCGGTCGGTGTCGCTGTCGTAGATGACCGCCCCGTTGGCGCAGACCGCGAGCGGGGCGTAGCCGAGGCCGTCGACGACCGGGCCGATCCAGCGGGGCGGGCGGCCGGTGGCCAGCACGAACGGCACCCCGTCGGCGACGGCGGCGTGCACGGCGGCGCGGGTGCGGTCGCTGATCCGCTCGTCGTCGTCGATCAGGGTGCCGTCGACGTCGCTGGCGATCAGTTCGGGCTTGGTGTGGCGGTGATCCTGCACTGCACCCATCTTGCCGCACGGGGCACCGGCGTGCCGCAGACGCGCCGGGGACGGCCGACTCCACCCGGCGGTCGGTGACTCCACTGTGGTTGCGGCTTAGCCATTTTCACGGTACGAGGGCTCGCCGGTCGAGCCGCGACCCGAGGAGGCGACATCGGACACACCGACGCCGGCCGCGCCGAACGCCGCCTCGGGGCCACTCTGCGTGAGCGCGGCGCCCGCGGGAACCGGCCGCCCATGCCGAGGCGGAGACGGCGCCGCAATGCAGTTCACGGACGTGAGAATCCGGGCCGAGTTCGTGCCGCACCAGGCCAAATCTGAATCTGCAACACGTGTGATTGCTTAGACTAACTTTTGCTGACTTTTAGCTGCCCGCCTGCGGTTTATCCGATTTGGGCCGATTCCCTGACCACAGAACACGTTCTCGTTTATGGTCCACATCGCAAACACGTTTCCTTGGGCAAGCAACGACCCGACCTTGAGGAGTCCAATGCAGTTCACCCCCCTGCGCCGCGCCGCCGTCCCCGCCGGTGTTGCCGCAGCCGTCGCCGCCAGCGCACTGCTCTGCGCCTCCCCCGCCTCTGCGGCGACCAACACCGTCGAATTCGCCGGCGCCTGCCAGGCGCGCGCGATCCTCACCCAGCACATGTCGCAACCGCTGGGCATGGGCATCACCGCACCGGATTCGGCGAAGGTCGGCGAGACCTTCAGCTACACGCTGCAGCCGACCGTGAGCTCACTGCCGGACAAGGAGTCGATCGCCACCACCATCGACATCCAGCGGCTGAAGATCGACTGGGACCTCCCGTCGAATGCCGAATTCGTCTCCGCAACAGTCGTTCCCGGAACCGGGAAGGGCATCTCCGGTGTCGCCCCCACCGTGATCCGGGTCAACGACGCAGGTGAGCCGGACGCAGCGGGCACCATCCTCCGGCTCTCCGGGGACAACGAGACGGTCGCCAACGGACCGAAGTCCAGCACGAACACGCCCGGTGGCATCGCGGTCGAGAAGACCAAGACCGATCTCGACGGCAATCCCACCGCCGACGGTTCCACCAAGTTCCAGCTCCCCGCAGTCGAGGTGACCGTCACGGCGCTCGCCGAGGGCGTCATCGCCCCGACGGTCCGGGTCTCCGGGGACTCGGCGAACTACAACAGCGACAAGAACTACGACACCTTCCTGGCCCGCGCCAACGCGCTCGGCAGCACCCAGAACGCCCCGACCTTCTGCACCCCCAAGGACGGCACCCGGCCTGCAAACGACGTCCCGGTCAACAAGGGCGGCCAGGGCCTCGCGACGATCACCGTCGGAGCGGGCACCGTCGATCCCGGCCCCGACCCGGATCCGGGCACCGACCCCGGAACGGGCACCGGCTCCGTCGACTTCGGCTCCGTGACAGAGATCTTCGGCTCCTGACCTCGTCTCCGATGGAACAGGCCGGTCCGCGTGACGGACCGGCCTGTTCGGTCGGCTGCTGCGTGGATCGAGGTCGGGCGAGTATCTCAACCGGCTCACAGGACGCGGGCCGGGCCACCGGTCGGGCAGGCCGGACCTGCGAACCCGCGCCGGTTTCCCTTGCGGGAGAGAGCTATCCGGCCGCCACCGCCAGCGCCCGATCCAGGGCGTCCGTCGGTGGCGTCGTGACCTTCGGCGGCCGATCCGAGAGCATGTCGGCGACGGCCTTCGGCCGGGCCAGCCACTCGCGGGCGGTGTTGCGGGCGACGGTGATCGTGCGGCAGTCGCAGTCGCCGCGGACCCCGTCGGCGTCGATACCCGCGTGGCGGCACAACGCGACCGCCCGGGTCACGTGCGGGTCCTGGCTGACGATCAACGCCCGTCGAACCCCGAAGGTCTGGGCGGCCCGTGCGCAGGTGTCGTACGTGTCGAGGCCGTGATCGTCGCCGACGATCAGCGCGGGGTCGACCCCGCGTTCCACGAGATACCCTGTCATCGCGGCGATCTCGTTCCCGGAGGTGCCGTTCGCGTCCCCGGACACCAGCACCGCCCGCGCCTTCCCGTCGCGCAGCAACGCGGCCGCGACGTCGAGGCGGCCGGCGAGGAACGACATCGGCCTGCCGTCCTGCACCTTCGCGCCGAGGACGATCACCACCGGCGCCTCCGGGGCGTCGGCGAGGTCGTGGACGTGTCCCGACGCCGCGGACGCGATCACCGCCATCGAGCCGACGGCCGCCACCGCACCCACCGCGACGACACCCGCGCCCGCGAGGGCCAGCCGTCGGCGAAGCGTCCGCCGCGGCCGATCGCCCCGCACCTCAGGCCCCGTCACCGCCCGACGAGGCCCGCCGGGCGGCCTTCGCCGCGGCCTCCTCGGCGTCCATCCGGTTGGCCTCCTCGAGGGTCGGCGCACCGCCCCCCAGACGGGCAGGAACCCAGTACTCCCCGGCGGGGTGCTCGTAGCTCTCCTGCAGCGCGTGCAGCATCGACTCCATCGTCGCGTGCACCTTCGCCGTCAACTCGTCGGCCGGCTCGAACGGGGCGATCGGCTCACCGACGGCCATCGAGATCGGCGTGTTCGTGCGGCCGAGTCGCTTCGGATGCCCCTTCGTCCACACCCGCTGCGACCCCCAGATCACCAACGGGATGATCGGAACGCCGGCCTCGATCGCCATCCGGGCGGCACCGGACTTGAAGTCCTTGATCTCGAAGCTGCGGCTGATCGTGGCCTCCGGGAACACCCCGATCAGTTCGCCGGCGCGCAGCGCGTCGACCGCGGCCCGGTACGAATCGGCACCCGCCGACCGGTCCACCGGGATGTGCCGCATCGTGCGCATCATCGGCCCGGAGATCTTGTTGTCGAAGACCTCCTTCTTCGCCATGAAGCGCACGTATCGCTTCACCTCGCGCACCGGAATACCCGCATAGGTGAAGTCCATGTAGCCGGTGTGGTTGATCGCGATCACCGCGCCACCCGAGGCGGGAATGTGCTCGGCACCACTGATGGTGAACCTCAGCCCCTCCGCGAAGAACAGCGTGCGGGCGACACCGATGATCGTTCTGTAGAAGGGTTCCACGGCCGCCAGCCTAGTGTGTGCCCGCCCACAGGTCCTCCGGAGTGGGAGGGGTGACGTGCGCCCCAATCCGGGCGGCGGACCCGCGTGTGCAGGGTTCGGTTTGCCGCACCACCTACCCTGGTAGGCGTCGCACCACCGTAGGAGGCAGTCGAAGTGCAGGTCACGAGCGTCGGACACGCCGGATTCCACATCCAGACCGAAGCGGGGTCCATCCTCTGCGACCCGTGGGTCAACCCGGCCTACTTCGCGTCGTGGTTCCCGTTCCCCGACAACACCGGCCTGGACTGGGACGCCCTCGGTGACGTCGACTACCTGTACGTCTCGCACCTGCACAAGGACCATTTCGACCCGCAGACCCTCGTCGACCACGTCAACAAGGACGCGACGGTGCTGCTGCCGGACTACCCGGTCCCGGACCTGCGCCGCGAGCTGGAGAAGCTGGGCTTCACCAAGTTCTTCGAGACCCAGGACTCGGTCAAGCACACGGTGAGCGGCCCCAAGGGCGACCTGGACGTCATGATCATCGCGCTGAGGGCGCCCGCGGACGGCCCGATCGGCGACTCCGGTCTGGTCGTCTCCGACGGCGAGACCACCTGCTTCAACATGAACGACGCCCGCCCGGTGGACATGGACGTGCTCGGCGAGCAGTTCGGCAAGGTCGACATCCACCTGCTGCAGTACTCGGGGGCGATCTGGTACCCGATGGTCTACGACATCCCGGCAGGCACCAAGCGCAACTTCGGCAAGCAGAAGCGTCAGCGTGGCATGGACCGCTGCCGCAGCTACATCGACCAGGTCGGGGCAACCTGGGTGGTGCCGTCCGCCGGCCCGCCGGTGTTCCTGGACGAGGCGCTGCGCGATCTGAACGACGACCACGACGATCCGGGCAACATCTTCCCCGACCAGATCGTCTTCCTGGAGCAGATGCGCATCCACGGCAACGACGGCGGACTGCTGATGATCCCCGGTTCGGTCGTCGACATCCACGGCTCGCAGGCGGCGCTCACGCACCCGATTCCGGACGCCGAGGTCGACAAGATCTTCTCCGACAAGGCCGCGTACATCGAGGACATGGCGCAGCGGATGGCCCCGGTCATCGCCGCGGAGAAGGCCGCATGGGCACCCGCCGAGGGCGAGCCGCTGCTCGGGCCGCTGCAGGCGAAGTTCGAGCCGATCATGGCGCAGTCGACGCTGATCTGCGACGGCATCGGCTACCCCGTCGGCCTGGAGATGGGCGACGAGACGGTCGTACTGGACTTCCCCAACCGGGTGGTGCGCGAGCCGAAGGAGGACGACGGCAAGTACCGCTACGGCTTCCGCATCGCACCCGAGCTGGTGCGCACCGTCCTGCGTGACGACGAGCCGGACTGGGTGAACACCATCTTCCTGTCCACCCGCTTCCAGGCGTGGCGGGTCGGCGGCTACAACGAGTTCCTCTACACGTTCTTCAAGTGCCTGACCGACGAGCGGATCGCGTACGCGGACGGTTGGTTCGCCGAGGCGCACGACGACTCGGCGTCGATCGAGGTGGGCGGCTACGAGATCCAGCGCCGCTGCCCGCACCTGAAGGCGGACCTGTCCAAGTTCGGTGTCGTCGACGGCACCAACCTGACCTGCAACCTGCACGGCTGGCAGTGGGACCTCGAGACCGGCCGCTGCAAGACCTCGAAGGGCCACGAGCTCCGCTCGACCAAGCTCTGACCCCACCCCCGAAGGTTCCGTAATGTGACATTGGCTCACTTGACGATCCCCAATGTGACATTACGGAACATCACGCGGGGGCGGTGACCTCGTAGATCGAACGGGTGTGGCAGTCGGTTCGCGGCGAGCACGGCTGACCACCCCTAGGGTGGGGTGATGGCACCGAGTCGGGAGTCCGTCGAGGAATTCCTCACCAGCTACGGCCGGGCACTGGCCACCTTCGACGCGGTCGCGACCACGCAACTGTGGGGCCTGCCCGGAACGCTGGTCACCGACGCGTTCGTGGGCGCGCTGACCACCCGCGAGGAGATGATGCTCGGGCTGTCTCAGGGCCATCCGGTGTACCGGGCCCTCGGACTGGGCGGGGTCACGCACACGCTGCTCGAGTACGCGCCGTTGACCGACGCGCTGGTCCGAATCCGGGTGCGCTGGCATTTCCTCGACGACGCGGGGGCCGAGCTCACCGACAGCGACTACGAGTACCTGCTGCGTCGCGATCCCGAGGGGTTGCGCGCCTACGTCGCGGTCGGCATCAACGACGCCGAGAAGCTCCGCGAACTGGCGCAGCGGCGAGGCGTCGAGCTTCCCGGGAGCTGAAAACCCACCGACGACCCGCCGCACGCGTCCACGCCGCGATCGAGCGCCCGGAGCAATGTGTGACCACGGTCTCACCCAACGGGACGAGTACGCACGGTCACACAAGTCTTTTGGCTCACTTGGTCGCAACAACGACGAGAGGGTCACGCGACAAATGGACGATTTCACCGGCAGGGTCGCACTGATCACCGGCGGCGCCCGAGGTCAGGGCCGCTCCCACGCGCTCGCATTCGCGGAGCGCGGCGCGAACGTGGTGCTGGTCGACCGGTGCGAGGACCGCGAGGTGATCGGTCATCCGATGGCGACGAAGGAGGACCTGGCCGAGACGGTGCGCCTCGTCGAGGCCGCCGGAGGCCGTTGCCTGGCAACCCGGGCCGACGTCGCGGACCGGTCCGCCCTGGACGAGGTGGTCGCCCGGGCGACGGCCGAGTTCGGCGGGATCGACATCGCCGTCGCGAACGCGGGGGTGTCGGCGGCGGCCCCGGTGCAGTCCACCAGCACCGCGATGTGGGACGAGGTGGTCGGCACCAACCTGACCGGCGTGTTCAACACCCTCGCCGCCGTCTCCCCGGGCATGATCGAACGTGGCTACGGCCGGATCGTGACGATCTCCTCGATGCTCGGCCGCACCGGGAACACCAACCAGGCCGCCTACTGCGCATCCAAGTGGGGTGTGATCGGATTGACCAAGAGCGCCGCACTCGACCTGGCCGCGCACGGGATCACGGTGAACGCGATCGCCCCCGGCAACATCGCCACCGGGATGCTGCACAACGACGCCCTGTACCGGCACCTACGGCCCGATCTCGACAACCCGGGCCCCGACGACGTCGAGGACATCCTGCGCGGCCTGCACGTCCAGCCGGTCGCGTGGCTCGATCCCGCCGAGATCACCCGGGCGGTGCTGTTTTTCACCGCCGAGGCGGCCGCGCATGTCAGCGGCACCGTCCTGCCCGTCGACGCCGGCAACGCCGCCCGCGTCACCGCCTGACCACGAGAGGAGATCAGCCGATGACCACTGCAACGAACGACGAGATCCGCGAGATCGAGGGCGGTGCGGTGCCGCAGCGGTTTGCCCGCGGCTGGCACTGCGTCGGCCTGTCCCGGGACTTCAACGACGGGAAGCCGCACTCGCTCAACGCCTTCGGCACCAAGCTGGTGGTGTTCGCCGACAGCACCGGCGCGATCAAGGTCCTCGACGCGTACTGCAGGCACATGGGCGGCGACCTGAGCCAGGGTGAGGTCAAGGGCGACTCGGTCGCCTGCCCGTTCCACGACTGGCGTTGGGGCGGCAACGGCAAGTGCACCGGCATCCCCTACGCCCGCCGGGTGCCACCGCTGGCCCGCACCCGCGCCTGGCACGTCCTCGACCAGGACGGCCTGCTGTTCGTCTACAACGACCCCGAGGGCAACCCGCCACCGGAAGAGGTGCGGCCGCCGCGCATCCCGGGTGCCCTGGCCGACGACTGGACCGACTGGAAGGGCTTCAAGCAGACGATCGTCCACACGAACGTCCGCGAGCTCATCGACAACAACGTCGACATGGCGCACTTCTTCTACGTGCACGGCTCGTTCCCGACGTTCTTCCGCAACGTGTTCGAAGGCCATGTCGCCGCGCAGTACATGAACGGCGTCGCCCGCGACGACATCCGCCCTCCGGCGAAGCCCGGTGAGCCGCGCGTGCTCGGCAACTCGTCGTCCGCCGCCTACTACGGTCCGGCCTTCATGATCGACGAGTTGACGTACCACTACGAGGGATTCGACTCCGAGGCGATCCTGCTCAACTGCCACTACCCGATCGACGCGAACACCTTCGTGCTCACCTACGGCGTGATCGTGAAGTACTCCGAGCACCTCGCCCCCGATGCCGCGGAGAAGCTCGCCGAGGGCATGAGCACGTTCATCAACAAGGGCTTCGAGCAGGACGTGGAGATCTGGCGCAACAAAACCCGGATCGACAACCCGCTGCTGTGTGAGCAGGACGGCCCGGTCTACCAGCTGCGCCGCTGGTACGAGCAGTTCTACGTCGACGTCGCCGACATCACGCCGGACATGACCGACCGCTTCGAGTTCGAACTCGACACCACCAGGCCGGTCGAGTCGTGGCGGCAGGAGGTCGAGGAGAACCTCGCCGCTCGCTCGGCCGCGCAGGGCTGAGCCGATGCAATCCGTGCAGTGCCGCGAGTGCGGGGTGTCCGTGCTCGTGGAGAAGTTCAGCTGGGAACACACCGGTGTGCAGTGGACCGAGGACGCGGTCGCGGCGTGCCCCGCGCTGGCACCCCTCGCCGCCCGCGGTGACACCGCGTCACTGACACGAGGCTGCGAGGCGATGCGGACGTCGATTCGCACGGCCGCGGTCGAGGGGCTCTTCGGCGACCTCGACTGAGCGTGCCGATCCACCGAGAGGTCGAACGGGCGACAACCCGTTCGGCCTCTCCGGCGTTCCCGGGTGACCGCGGCGGGCGGCGTCGACTATGCGCGGTCCCACAGCGCGAGGTAGTCCTCGCGGCCGAACATCGTCGCGGCGTCGACGGCGGTGGGATGCCCGGCCCGGGGGTCGGCGCCGGCGGCGGCGAGCACCCGCACCACGGCCTCCTCGCCCTTGAAGATCGCGCCGGCGACCGGCGACTGGCCGCGGGCGTTGAGCCGGTTCACGTCCGCGCCGTGGTCGGCCAGCAGCTGCACCGCGGCGGCGTGCCCGTGGTACGCGGCGAGCATCACGAGGGTGTCGCCGGTGCCGGTGGTCAGGTTCACCGGGACCCCGGCATCGAGGTACGCGGCGAGGGTGTCGGCGTCACCGGCCCGGGCGGCGTCGAACACGCGCTGCGCGATCTCCTGCAACCGCGGATCGATCGGTTCGTCGGTCATACCGTCCGACGCTACCCAATCGCCTGTACGACCGAATGTGGCCTTCGTTCAGTCGGATTGAACGAAGGCCACATTCGGTCGAAAATGGTGGGGGGTTTACGGCGCGCGCAGCACGTCCGTGCCGACGAACGGCTGCAGCGCGGCGGGCACCGTCACGGAGCCGTCGGCCTGCTGGTGGTTCTCGAGGATCGCGACGATCCAGCGGGTGGTGGCGAGAGTGCCGTTGAGGGTCGCGGCGATCTGCGGCTTGCCGTTCTCGTCGCGGTACCGGACGCCGAGGCGGCGCGCCTGGAAGGTGGTGCAGTTCGACGTCGACGACAGCTCGCGGTAGCGCTGCTGGGTCGGCACCCACGCCTCGCAGTCGAACTTGCGGGCCGCCGAGGAGCCGAGGTCGCCGCCGGCGACGTCGATGACGCGGTACGGCACCTCGATCGCGGCGAGCATCTCCCGCTCCCAGCCGAGCAGGCGCTGGTGCTCGGCGTCCGCGTCCTCCGGCTTGCAGTAGGTGAACATCTCCACCTTGTCGAACTGGTGGACGCGGATGATGCCGCGGGTGTCCTTGCCGTAGCTGCCCGCCTCGCGACGGAAGCACGACGACCAGCCGGCGTACCGCTTCGGGCCGGCGGACAGGTCTAGGATCTCCCCGGAGTGGTAGCCGGCGAGCGGAACCTCGGAGGTGCCGACGAGGTACAGGTCGTCCTGTTCGAGGTGGTAGACCTCCTCGGAATGCTGGCCGAGGAAGCCGGTGCCCTGCATGATCTCGGGGCGCACCAGCACCGGCGGGATCATCATCGTGAACCCGTTGGCGGTGGCCTTCTGCGCGGCCAGCTGCAGCATGCCCAGCTGCAGGAGCGCACCGAACCCGGTGAGGAAGTAGAAGCGCGCGCCGGAGACCTTCGCGCCGCGTTCCATGTCGAGCAGCCCGAGCGACTCGCAGAGCTCGAGGTGGTCCTTCGGCTCGAAGTCGAACGTCGGCAGTTCGCCGACCGTGTCGAGGGTGATGAAGTCGTCCTCACCGCCGGCGGGGGCGCCGTCCTGGACGATGTTGGAGATGGCGCGCTGCGCGGCCTCCAGGGCGGCGTCGGCCTCGTGCTGCGCGGCCTCCGCGTCCTTGACCTGCTGCGCAAGTTCCTTCGCACCGGCCAGCAGCGCGGGCCGCTCCTCCGGCGATGCCTGCCCGACCTTCTTCCCGAGGGCCTTCTGCTCGGCCCGCAGGTTGTCCCCGGCCAGCACCGCGGCGCGGCGGGACTCGTCGGCCGCGAGCAGTGCGTCGACCAGCGCGGGATCCTCTCCCCGAGTGCGCTGCGACTGGCGGACGACGTCGGGGTTTTCCCGCAGGAACTTGAGGTCAATCACGACCGAAACCCTACTTGGTCGCCGTTTGGCGCGGAGCCTGCCCAGTGGCCGGGTGTCGGGAACGCCTCATTTCCGTTTCGGTGTGTCGGCGATCGGGACGCGCGCGGCAGGCATGATGGAGGGCGATGTCCGACGAACACAGCTCAGCTCACGACGACCCGACCCCGGCCCCGGCAGACGGCCCGCAGGGGGGACGGGACGACGCCGCACCCACTGGCGGCTGGTCCGCGGCCGAGCGCTGGACCGGCGGCAGGCAACTGTCCGCGAAGGTCACCCGCCGGGCCTTGATCGCGGTCGCGCTCGGCGCGGTGATCGCGGCGATCGCCACCGTCGTCATCTCCGGCGGGTTCAAGGGCGGCGACGAATTGAAACCCGACGCGAACAGCGGCGGACCGATGGCGACCGGCGCGGTGGCCGGGAAGGCGTTCGGCACCGCCGCCGCCGGCGACTGCCTGACGTGGACGGAAGCGGACGCCAGCGACCTGTCGAAGGTCGACTGCGCCGAGGAGCACCTGTTCGAGGTGGCCTCCGAGGTGGACCTGAGCGTCTTCCCCGGCGCCGAGTTCGGCCCGGGCTCCCGCTTCCCGAGCGTGCTCCGGTTCTCGCAACTGCGCGACGAACACTGCACCCCCGCCGTCACCGAGTACCTCGGCGCGCACTTCGACCCGCACGGCAAGTACAGCGTCGGCCTGATCAACCCCGGTGAAGCCGGCTGGGCGGCCGGCGAGCGGACCATCCGCTGCGGGCTGCAGCGGTCGAGCACCACCGGAACCGTGCTCGCGGTCACCGGTGCGGTCCAGGGTCAGGACCAGTCGAAGGTGTGGGAGGCAGGCACCTGCATCGGTATCAACCAGAACGTGCCCGCCGACCCGGTGGACTGCTCGCAGGCGCACGCCTTCGAGGTCATCTCGGTGGTGGACCTGGGCGCGAAGTTCCCGGGCGGTTTCCCCGCCGTCGCCGACCAGGACAAGTACCTGGAGGAGACGTGCACGCAGGCGGCGAACGAGTACCTCGGATCGCCGGACGCGCTGCGGAACAAGACCCTGACCCTGTTCTGGGACAACCTCGACCTGAGCAGCTGGCTCGCCGGCAGCCGGAAGGTGAACTGCTCGGTCGGCAAGGAGATCGACGGCGGCGGCTTCGCGCCGATCGTGGGTTCGGCCAAGGGCGACATCCTGATCAACGGAGCGCCCCCGGTCGCGCCGCCGCCGCTGCCCGAGGGCCGGTCCATCCCGACGCCGCTGCCGGGCGCCGCTCCGCTGGGGAACTGATGGCGGTGCAGATGTCCGAGGCCAGGTTCGACGAACTGGTCTCCGAAGCCCTAGACCTGATCCCGCCGGAGTTGGCGGCGGCCATCGACAACGTCGTCGTCCTCGTCGACGACCGCGACGAGGAGGACCCGGGCCTGCTCGGGCTCTACCACGGCATCGCGCTGACCGAACGCGACAGCCACTACGGCGGTTCGCTGCCCGACACCATCACGATCTACCGCGAGGCGATCCTCGACATCTGCGACGACGAGGAGCACGTGGTCGACGAGGTGGCGATCACCGTCATCCACGAGATCGCGCACTACTTCGGTATCGAAGAGGACCGGCTGCACGAACTCGGCTGGGGCTGAGCCCCACCGCACCGCCGCCCACCCTCCCTCGGCGGGTGGCCGGCGGGTGGAATCTGCGGGAACCGTTCGACCGACGGGCGCGTCCAACCCCCTGACGGATCATTTCGATCGAGCCAGCCAGGAGACCGCCCATGACCGGACACGTGTTCGTCTCACCCGACGCCCTGATCTCCGCGGCCACCCAACTCGAGGCCCTCGCGCAGCGACTCCAGGCAACCGTCGACGCCAACGCGCCCGCACTGCACATGGCGCCCGCCGGCACGGAGGAGGTGTCGGTGCTGGCCGCGTCGTACTTCAACTCGGTCGCCGACAGCTTCCTGCCTGCGGCGGCGACGGGCATCGCGGAACTGTGGGCGGCGGCCGCGACGCTGCGCAAGCAGGCCGCCGAGTACGAGGGCCTGGACCATTCGTTCGGCGCCGCGCTCGCCGCGGGCATGTGATCCGAGCCGATCCGACCGTAGGAAGGAGCACGAAATGACACTGGGCTTCACCGGCGTCGTCTGGTTCCCCCGGGGTGCCACCTGGAACTCGACCGCGCTGAACGCGGGCATCGGACCGGCCGGGTTCGCGGCCGCGGGCACCGCTTGGTCCGCCGTCGCGACCGGCCTGACCGACGCCACCGCCACCGTCACGAAGGTGATGACGGAACTGCGGGTCGGCTGGGAGGGGGTCGCATCCGACGCGGCGCTCGCGAAGCTCGCCCCGTTCCTGACGTGGACGGAGCAGGCCGCCGCGGTGGCCACCGCGACCGCCGCGAAGGCAGGCGTCGAGGCCGCCGCGCACACCATCGCGCGGGCCACGATGCCGAGCCTCGCCGAGATCGCCGCGGTCAAGGCCGCGACCGTCGCCGCCCACACCGTCGGTGGTTCGCTGGCCGGCGCCGGCGCGGCCGCCGAGGCCGCAGACAAGGCGATGGACCTGCGGGCGGCGCTGGTGATGGAGGCGTACGAGTCGGCGTCGAGCATCGTCTCGGTGCAGCAGGGCTTCAGTCCCCCACCGCCGCTGGCGAACGCGGGCGGCGCGGCGCCGCCGGACGCGCCCGTTGCTCCCGTTCCCCAGAACACCCTGCTGTCCGACTTCGCGGTCAACCCGGCGCAGGCCGCGCAGGCCGCGCTCGGCACGGTGCTCGCGCAGGCGCAGAGCCCGACGGTGGTGGCCGCGGCATCACAGGTCGGGGCGATCGCCGGGACCGGGGTGAGCACGGTCGCGGGGGCGGCGTCGGCGCTGGCCCCGGCGGCGGCTGCGATCGGTGGCAGCCGGTTCGGCGATGCGGGCGCCCCGACGGTGACGGGTGCCGCCCCGGAGGCTCGAGCCGGCGGATCCGCCCGGACCGTCGGCGCGGCGGGGTACTCCGGCGGTCCCGGACGCGGCGGGCCTGCGGGTGCCCCGCGGATCACCCTGCCGGAGGGCTGGGGCGGCGCCACCGGCACCGGCGGCTCGGGAATCGCGGGCCGCGGGGCCGCGATGGGCGCAGTCCCCGGGCTCGAACCGGCGCCCGTCGCCCGGGTGGAGGCCGCGGCCGCGGCCCGGCCCGGGCACCTCGGTGCCCCGCTCGGTGCGGGTGCGTCGCAGGGCGCCGAGGACGAGGAGCACCGGACGCCGGGATACCTGAAGAGCTTCGAGCACTTCGAGGACGGCCGGGTGGTGATCCCGTCGGTGATCGGCGGCGACCGGTGACCACGCCCTTGATCGGCGGCCGGCTGGGGTCGGTGACGCTGAGCGGCGACGAAATCGACCTGCTGCTGCACCTGCTCGGGGTCGACGAACTGCCGGTGGTGCTCGCCGCGGCGTCCCGGTTCGACACGGTCGCGGCCCGCGATGTGGCGTTCGCCGCGGCTCGTGAGTCCTTGCAGGCGCGGGGGCTGCTGCGCGGTGACTATCCGCACCCGGGGATCGTCGATCGACTGGCGGTGCTCGCCCGCCCGACCGTCGAGCTCGCCCTGCGCTGGTACCCCGGCGACGGCGCCGTGTCCCGGATGTGTCTGGCCCAGGGCCCTGCCGGGGTGGTGCTGGCGCTGCGAGCGGCGGACACCTACGTGCTGGCGGACGTCGGTACCGCCGAACCAGACCTGGTGCTCGACGTGATCGGCCGCGGCGGCGGGCTCGACGTCGGTTCGGTCAGCGCGCCGACCGAACCGCTGGCGGCGGCCCTGCACGATGTCACCGACCCTCCCGCGGTCGCGCGCCGGTTGATGTCCCTCGGCGTGGCGGAGCGGGACGCCGACCGGCTCGCGCACGCGCTCGGCTCGTGCCGGGCGCACGCGGAGATCGTCGCGCTCACGCACCGGGAGGGCCGGACGGGCACGTCCGGCCCGGTGACGGTGTTCGACACCGGCGACGGCCGGATCGTCGGCACCACGAGCGCGGCCGCGGACGGAGCCGCGTGGTGCACGCTCGGCCCGGGCGGGGATGCGCGGGTCCGGCAGGCGGTGCGGGAACTGCTCGACGCGGCGGGTGCTGCCGAATCGGTCTGACGGGCCACTGTGTTCGACGGGGCGCTGTCGGGTGACCGGTACCCTTTGCAGTGACATTCTGGCGATCGAGACGTTTGGTAGGGCAATGGGTGAACCCGTCGAGGAACCGGCTCCAGACGAGACGGCCGGCGACTGGCGTCGACTGAAGGACGTCGAGCTGACCCCGATCCTGTCGGCGTCGCTCGACGCGTTCTACGAACTCGGCTACCACGGGACGACGGTGCGCGAGGTGGCCCGCCGGGTCGGGGTGACGGTGCCCGCGCTGTACTACCACCACGACAGCAAGGAGGGGCTGCTGATCGCCCTGCTCGAGTTGTCGACGGCGGACGTGCTGGCGCGGGCGCACGCCGCGGACGCCGACGGCGGCGACGATCCGGTGCAGCGGCTCGCGAACGTCATCGAGGCGATCGTGTTGCGGATGACGACGCGTTCGCGGCTCGCGTCGCTCGAGGGCGAGGTGCGGTACCTGAGCACGGAGAACCGGCAGCGGTACCGCGCGGTGCGCAAGGGCATCGAGGAGGTCGTGCTCGGGATCGTCCAGGACGGTACGGCCAGTGGGGATTTCGACGTCGAGGACCCCGCCGAGACCACCCGCGCGCTGCTCGGCATGTGCCAGTCCATCCCCCGCTGGTACCACGCGGAAGGCACCCTGTCCCCCGAAGAGGTCGCGAAGAAGTACGTGGCGATCGCGATGAAAACCGTTGGGGCAAAGCCGAGGTGAACGTTCCCACGCCACACCGCCCCACCCCGTGTGGATGAAGGGCACCTTCGCTCGGCCCAACCGGACGAGGGGCACCTCCACCCGCGACGGTGTGGCGGTGGAGCGAGCGGACGAAGACGGTCAGCCTTGGCCGAAGACCGCAGGCCGCTTGTTCAGGAACGCGTCGACGCCCTCCGCGAAGTCGGCGGCGGCGAGCAGTTCGAGCTGACCGCTGCGCTCGCGGGCGAACGCCGGGTCGAGCTGGCCGAGGGTGGCGTCGTTGATCGCGGTCTTGGTGGCCGCGAAGGCATCCGACGGTCCGTCGACGAGGCCCCGGACGAGCGCCTCGACGTCGGCGGCGAACGTGGCATCGGGATACACCCGGGCGATCAGGCCCGCGTCGAGCGCGTCGGTCGCGGGCAGCCGCTCGGCGAGCAGCGCCATCTTCAGTGCGCGGGCCCGCCCGATGGACGCCGCGACGAGAGCGGTCGCACCACCGTCGGGCATCAGGCCGATCTTGGTGAATGCGAGCAGCAGGTAGCTCGACTCGGTGGCGACGGTGAGGTCCGCGCCGAGGGCGAGCGAGACCCCGACCCCGGCGGCCGGGCCGTTGACGGCGGCGACGACCGGGCGCGGGAACGCGCGCAGCGCGGCGACGAGCCGGTTGGCGGCGTCGATGGTGGCGCTGTCGGGCGGGCCGGTCAGGTCGTCGATGGTGGACAGGTCGGCTCCGGTGCAGAACGCCCGGCCGGCGCCGGTGAGGACGACGACGCGGACCGCGCGGTCACCGGCGTGCTTCTCGAGGGCGTCGGCTGCGGCGGCGAGGGTCTCGGTGGCGACGGCGTTCATCCGGGACGGCCGGTTGATGGTGATGCGCAGGACGCCGTCGGTCAGGTCGACGAGGACATCGGGGGTGTCGGTGCTCATGATCTGTCCTTCTCGGGGAGTCAGGATCGGAATGTGAGCGCCACTTTGCCGGTGGCGCTGCGGGATTCGAGGCTGCGCAGCGCGTCGCCCGCGTGCTCGAGGGGGTGGACGGTCGGTTCGGCGACCTGCAGGGCGCCGGACTCCAGGAGGGGTTCGAGTTCGGCCCACTGGCGGGCCGGGTAGCCGAAGTCCTCGCGGACGTACTCGCCCCATCCGGCGCCGAGCACCGCGATGTTCTTGAGCAGCAACCGGTTCACCTTGACGGTGGGGATCTCGCCGCCGGTGAAGCCGAGGACGACGTGCCTGCCGTTCGTGGCCAGGCTGCGCAGGCTGTCGAGGAAGCGATCGCCGCCGACCGGGTCGAGGACGATGTCGACGCCGCGGCCTGCGGTGATCTCGGCGACCGAGTCCTTGAATCCGTCGGCGAGCACGGTGTGGGTGGCGCGGTTGGCGGCGGCGACCCGCGCCTTCTCCTCGGTGCTCACGACCGCGATGGTGTCCAGGCCGAGGGCGGCCGCGACCTGCAGGCACGCCGTCCCGAGGCCGCCGGCGGCGCCGTGCACGAGGACCGTCTCGCCGGCCCGGTACCGGGCGCGTTCGGTGAGGGCGAAGTGTGCGGTGAGGTAGTTCATCAGGAACCCGGCGCCCGCGGTCAGCGACACGGTGTCCGGCAACCGGAACACGATCGACGCCGGGACGGCGACGGTCCCCTGCCACGCGCCACCCAGCGCCAGCGCGACCACGCGTTCACCGACGTGAAATCCGCTGTCGGCGGGGGCTTCCCGCACGATTCCCGCGCCTTCGACGCCGGGGACGAACGGGGTCGGGCGGACCACCTGGTAGCCGCCCGACGTCTGCAGCAGGTCGGGGAAGGAGACGCCGGCGGCTTCGAGGTCGACGACGACCAGGCCGGCCGGATCCGGTTCGGGGATGTCGACGACGCGGAGGCCGTCCGGTCCGATCGCCTCGACCACCTGCACTGCCCGCATGCCGTCTCCCTGGTTGCTCGGTTCGGCCGCACGCCGCGGCCGTTTTCATCAGTACCAGACCTCACTGAGCGGTCGCTAGCTAACGGGACCCATTGACCGGCCCGAGGGTCCCGTGATAGGTGTCTTAGCGAGCGTTCAGTAATCCCGTTCGATCCAACCGAGGAGCAACCCATGGCCGACGAGTCGACCACTGCGCCCGAGCCCGCGGCGCTGTACGAGCGGCGCGGCAACGTCGCGCTCATCACGCTGAACCGCCCGCGCGCGATGAACGCGGTCAACGCGGCACTGTCCACGGCGGTCGGCACCCTGCTCGAGCAGGCCGAGGCCGACGACGAGGTGCGGGTCATCGTGATCACCGGTTCGGGCCGCGCCTTCTGCGCGGGCGCGGACCTGAAGGCGCTCGGCTCCGGCCAGTCCCTCGACGCCGACGGCCACCCGGAGTGGGGTTTCGCCGGCTACGCCCAGCACTGGGTGAGCAAGCCGACCATCGCGGCGGTGAACGGTTTCGCCCTCGGTGGCGGCACCGAACTCGTCCTCGCCAGCGATCTGGCCGTGGTCGACGAGAACGCGCAGCTGGGCCTGCCCGAGGTCAAGCGCGGCCTGTTCGCCGCGGCCGGTGGCGTCATCCGCCTGCAGCAGCAGATCCCGAAGAAGGTTGCCCTCGAGCTGGCGCTGACCGGCGAACCGATCACCGCCGCGCAGGGCAAGGAACTCGGGCTGGTCAACCGGGTCGCCCCGGCCGGCACCGCGCTGGACCTCGCCCTCGAGCTGGCCGAGACGATCGCGGGTAACGCGCCGCTGGCAGTCCGCGAGTCGAAGGCCATGATCCACAACACCGCGACCGGCGCCGACTGGGAAGCCGGTGTCTGGCAGGAGAACCTCAAGGCCCTCAAGGTCGTCTTCACCAGCGCCGACGCGCAGGAAGGCCCGAAGGCCTTCGCCGAGAAGCGCGCCCCGGTCTGGCAGGGCCGCTAACCCCACGATCACGGTCCGGTGCCCTGTCGACCCCCTCCGGGGCGCCGGACCGCCAAACCCCCACGAAAGGCACCAACACCATGACGAACGCAGTCATCGTCGACGCCGTCCGCCTCGCCTCCGGCAAGGGCAAGATGGGCGGCGCGCTGTCCGGCACGCATCCCGTCGAGCTGCTCGCGCACGTGCTCCGCGCGATCACCGAACGCAACAACCTCGACCCCGCCCTCGTCGACGACGTGATCGGCGGCTGCGTACAGCAGGTCGGCGAGCAGGCGCTGAACATCTCCCGGACCGCGCTGCTCGCGGCCGGGTTCCCGGACTCGGTGCCCGCCACCACCATCGACCGGCAGTGCGGGTCGAGCCAGCAGGCCGCGCACTTCGCCGCGCAGGGCGTCATCGCCGGCGCCTACGACATCGTCATCGCGTGCGGTGTCGAGTCGATGAGCCGCATCCCGATGGGTACCTCCCCGATGGGTCAGGACATCCACGGCCCGTCCATCGCCGCCCGGTACCCGGAAGGCCTCGTCCACCAGGGCATCTCGGCGGAGCTGATCTCCGCCAAGTGGAAGTTCGACCGGGACACGCTCGACGCCTTCTCCGCGCAGTCGCACCAGCGTGCGGCGGCCGCGATCGCCTCCGGAGCCTTCGACCGCGAGATCCTGCCGATCGACGTGACCAACGCCGCCGGCGAGACCGTCTCGCACACCGTCGACGAGACGGTCCGCGCGTCGACCACCGCCGAGGGCCTTGGCGGGCTCAAGCCGTCCTTCCGCACCGACGCCTTCGCCGAGCGCTTCCCCGAGGCCCCCTGGCAGATCACCCCCGGCAACTCCTCTCCGCTGACCGACGGCGCCTCCGCGGTGCTGATCATGAGCGAGGAGGCCGCGACCAAGCTGGGCCTGACCCCGCGGGCGCGCTTCCACTCGTTCTCGGTCGCCGGCGACGACCCGATGTTCATGCTGACCGCGCCGATCCCGGCCACCCACAAGGTCCTCGCGAAGGCCGGACTCGGCATCGACGACATCGACGCCTACGAGGTCAACGAGGCCTTCGCCCCGGTGCCGCTGGCGTGGGCCCACGAGTTCGGCGCCGACCCGGCCAAGCTGAACCCGCTCGGCGGCGCGATCGCCCTCGGTCATGCGCTCGGGTCGTCCGGCACCCGGCTGCTGACCACCCTGCTGCACCACCTCGAGAACACCGGCGGCCGCTACGGTCTCCAGACGATGTGCGAGGGCGCGGGCATGGCCAACGCCACCATCATCGAACGTCTCTGATCCACAACACGTCTCGAAAGGAACACGCATGATCATCAACGACAGCGTCGCCGTCGTCACCGGTGGCGCCTCGGGCCTCGGCCTGGCCACCACCAAGGCCCTGCTCGCCGACGGCGCCCAGGTCGTCATCATCGACCTGCCGTCCTCCAACGGCGAGACCGTCGCCAAGGAGCTCGGCGACCGGGTCCGCTTCGTCGCCGCCGACGTCACCGACGAGACCGCGGTCGCCGAGGCCCTCGACGTGGCCGAGTCCCTCGGCCCGCTGCGCGTCGCGGTGAACTGCGCCGGCATCGGCAACGCCATCAAGACGGTGAACAAGCAGGGCGCGTTCCCGCTCGACGCCTTCAAGAAGGTCGTCGACGTCAACCTGTTCGGCACCTTCAACGTGCTCCGCCTCGCCGCCGAGCGGATCGCGAAGACCGAGCCCATCGAGGGCGAGCGCGGCGTCATCATCAACACCGCCTCCGTCGCCGCGTTCGACGGTCAGATCGGCCAGGCCGCATACTCCGCCTCCAAGGGCGGCGTCGTCGGCATGACCCTGCCGATCGCCCGCGACCTCGCATCGCTGCTGATCCGCGTCGTCACCATCGCACCGGGCCTGTTCAAGACCCCGCTGCTCGGCTCGCTGCCCGAGGAGGCCCAGAAGTCCCTCGGCGGGCAGGTGCCGCACCCGTCGCGCCTCGGCGATCCGTCCGAGTACGGCGCGCTGGCCGCACACATCGTGTCGAACCCGATGCTCAACGGCGAGACCATCCGTCTCGACGGCGCCATCCGCATGGCCCCGCGCTGACCCACACGCGACGAGAGGAGGGGCCGATGTCTGCATCGCCCGAAACCACCACCAAATGGCGGGAATTCGAGCCGATGCAGCTCGGCCCCATCCTCGAGCACGCGCTGGAGGCTTTCCACGAAAACGGCTTCCACGGCACCACGGTCCGCGATCTGGCCCGCCGGGTCGGGGTGACGGTGCCCGCCCTGTACTACCACCACGAGAACAAGGAAGCGGTTCTCGTGGCCTTGCTCGACACCGCCGTCCGCGACCTGATCGACCGCTGCGTGGCCGCGGTCACCGACGGCGGTGACGATCCGGTCCTGCGCTTCACGTACTTCTTCGAGGCAGTGGTGCTGAACATGACGCACCGCGCCCGGCAGTCCGCCCTCGACTCCGAACTGCGGCACGTCTCGCCGGACAACCGCCGCAACTACGCCGCGACCCGCAAGAGGCTCGAACTCATGGCTCTCGATCTGGTGACGGACGGTGTCGGCCGGAAGGTCTTCGTTGTCGACGACGTCCCCGAGACCGTCCGCGCCCTCCTCGGCATGGGCCAGTCCATCGCCCGCTGGTTCCAGATCGACGGACCGCTCACCCCGGACGAAGTCGCCGACCGGTACACCGCCATCGCCCTGCGCGTGGTCGGCCATCCCACCGCTTCCTGACAACCCGCACCGCGAGGAGAATTACGTGCTGACCACCGCATTCACCGAGACCTTCGGCGTCCGCCACCCCATCGTGCAGGGCGGCATGCAGTGGGTCGGTCGCGCCGAACTCGTTGCCGCCGTGGCGAACGCCGGCGCACTCGGCATGATCACCGCGCTCACCCAGCCCACCCCGGACGATCTCGCGAAGGAGATCGCCCGCACCCGCGAGCTGACCGACCAGCCGTTCGGCGTGAACCTGACCATCCTGCCCGCGATCACCCCGCCCCCGTACGACGAGTACCGGCAGGTCATCATCGAGTCCGGCGTCAAGATCGTCGAGACCGCCGGCTCCAACCCCGCCCCGCACCTGCCCGACTTCCACGCCGCCGGCGTCAAGGTGTTGCACAAGTGCACCAGCGTCCGGCACGCGGTGAAGGCTCAGGACATCGGCGTGGACGGCATCAGCATCGACGGGTTCGAGTGCGCGGGACACCCCGGCGAGGACGACATCCCCGGACTGGTGCTGATCGCCGCCGCGGCCGAGCAGATCACCATCCCGATGGTCGCCTCCGGCGGCTTCGGCGACGGCCGCGGCCTGGTCGCCGCGCTGGCACTCGGTGCCGACGGCATCAACATGGGCACCCGCTTCATGTGCACCGAGGAGTCCCCGATCCATCGCACCATCAAGGAGGCGATCGTCGCCGCGAAGGAGACGGACACCGAACTGATCTTCCGTCCGCTGCGCAACACCGCCCGGGTGGCCAGCAACACCGTCAGCCGCGAGGTGGTCGAGATCCTCAGCCGCGGTGGGCAGTTCGAGGACGTGCGCGAACTCGTCGCCGGGGCCCGAGGCCGGCTCGTGTACGAGAACGGCGACCCGGAGGCGGGCATCTGGACCGTCGGCACCGTGCAGGGCATCATCCACGACATCCCGACCGCGGGCGAGCTCGTCGAACGGATCGTCGCCGACGCGGAGTCCCTGATCTCCGAGCGCCTGGCCGGGCTGCTCGGCAGCGACCGGGGCACCCGCACCGTCAACGCCTGAGCCATCGAGGAGCAAAGAACCATGCAGCGCAAGCACTTCGAATCCGACCACGAGGACTACCGGGGCACCGTCCGCGAGTTCCTGGCCCGCGAGGTCGAACCCCACTACCTGCAGTGGGAGGAGGACCGGTTGATCGACCGGACCGCCTACGTCGCCGCGGGCAAGTCCGGCATCCTCGGCCTCGGCGTCCCCGAGGAGTTCGGCGGCTCGGGGGTCACCGACTACCGATTCCGGCATGTCGTGTCCGAGGAGATCGCCCGCACCGGGACCACGTCGTTCGGGTCGAGCCTCGCCCTGCAGGACGACATCGCGATCCCCTACATCCTGCACCTCGGCACCGCGGCACAGAAGGATCGCTGGCTGCCGCGGATGGCCGCCGGTGAGCTGATCGGCGCCATCGCGATGACCGAGCCCGGCGCGGGCTCGGACCTGCAGGGCGTCAAGACGACCGCGGTCCGGGACGGTGACGAGTGGGTCATCAACGGCCAGAAGACTTTCATCACCAACGGCATCCACTCCGACCTGGTGATCGTCGTGTGCCGCACCGATCCGAACGCCGGGTCGAAGGGCTTCTCGCTGATCGTGGTCGAACGCGACACCCCCGGCTTCAGCCGTGGCCGCAAGCTGCACAAGGTCGGCCTCGCCGCGCAGGACACCGCCGAACTCGTCTTCGAGAACGTGCGGGTGCCGGCGGAGAACCTGCTCGGCACCGAGGGGCGCGGTTTCATCCATCTGATGGAGAACCTGCCGCTGGAGCGGATCGGGATCGCCGTGGGCGCCGTCACCGCGGCCCGCGCCGCCTACGAGTGGACCAAGAACTACGCCTTCGAGCGCAAGGCGTTCGGCAAGCCGATCGGCGACCTGCAGAACAGCCGCTTCGTGCTCGCCGAGATGCTCACCGAGATCGAGGTCACCGAGTCGCACATCGACCGCTGCGTGCTCGCCCTCAACGCGGGCGAACTCACCGCCGTCGACGCGTCCAAGGCCAAGTGGTGGGCCACCGAGCTGCAGAAGCGTGTCGTGGACCGCGGAGTGCAGCTGCACGGCGGCTACGGCTTCATGATGGAGTACCCGATCGGCCGCGCCTACGTGGACACCCGGATCCAGACGATCTACGGCGGCACCACCGAGGTGATGAAGGAGATCATCGGCCGCGACATCGCCGCCGAGTTCAAGTAGGCAGTCCCCGCCCGCGCCGGTTCCCAAATGTCACATCGGGTGTCCCACGAGTGAGCCGATGTGACATTTGGGAACCCAGGGAGGGGGTCAGGCGTCGAGGAGCGCGGTCCTCGCGGCGGCGTACTCGGCCTTGAGCCGCTCGACGAGCTCGGCGGCGGGCACGACGGCCTGCACCGCGCCGACGCCGTGGCCGGCGCCCCAGATGTCGCGCCACGCCTTCGCATCGCTCTTCGCGGCCTCGGTCCCGTCGGACTCGCCGGTGCCGAAGTCCATCGCGGACGGGTCGGAGGTCGCGAGGTTGTCGGGGTCCATGCCCGCCGCGGAGATGCTGCCGCGCAGGTAGTTTCCGTGCACGCCGGTGAACAGGTTGGAATACACGATGTCCGACGCGCCGGAGTCGACGATCATCTGCTTGTAGGCGTCGACCGCGTTGGCCTCCTCGGTGGCGATGAACGCCGAACCGATGTACGCGAGGTCCGCACCCGCGGCCTGGGCGGCGAGGATCGAGCGGCCGTGCGCGATCGATCCCGACAGCAGCAGCGGTCCGTCGAACCACTGCCGGATCTCCTGGACCAACGCGAACGGCGACTGGGTGCCGGCGTGCCCGCCCGCGCCCGCGGAGACGGCGATCAGGCCGTCCGCACACTTCTCGACCGCCTTGTGGGCGAACTTGTCGTTGATGATGTCGTGCAGCACGATTCCGCCGTACGAGTGGATCGCCTCGTTGACGTCCTCGCGGGCGCCGAGCGAGGTGATCACGATCGGCACCTGGAACTCGACGATGGTGGCGAGATCCTCGTCGAGCCGGTCGTTGGACCGGTGCACGATCAGGTTCACCGCGTATGGCGCCGACGGGGCCTCGGGGTTGTTCGCGTCGTGCTTCGCCAGCACCTCGCCGATCTGCGTCAGCCACTCACGCAACTGCGACTGCGGGCGGGCGTTGAGCGACGGGAACGATCCGACGATGCCCGACGTGCACTGGGCGATGACGAGGTCCGGGTTCGACACGATGAACATCGGCGACGCCACCACGGGCAGACGCAGCCGGTCCTTGAGGATCGAGGGCAGTGCCATGTAACTCTCCTTGCGCAAGATTGCCGTCGCCACAGCATCCCATGGCTACCTAGCGATCGCTAGGACGATCTTGCGCCGAGGGGGCCACCGAGGTTCACGTGATCGGCTCAGATGCCGGCCGCGGCGGCCGCCTCGGGCGTGAGAATGCCCGGGACCAGGAAGTTGGTCAGCATCCGGCGATGCTCCGGGTCCTCGTCGGAACCGAAGTCCATCCGTCCCACGAGGATCAGTTCGACCAGTGCGATCCACTGGCAGATCTCCGCGTTCGTGCGGTCCGCCCGCACCTCGCCGCGATCGCGGGCCTCGTCGATCACCGGCGCCCACATCTCCTCGGTCAGGCGCGCCGCCAGGCCCGAGCTGCCGACCAGGGCGGTCGCCAGATCCATGTGCTCGGGACTGACGATCAGTCGCACCACCGGGTCCTTGCGGCCCATGTCCACCAGATAGATCAGCCCGTCGACGATCTGGTCGGCGAACGTCTTCCGCTTGCGCAGGAAGGTGCGGGCCTTGCCGAACATCCGCCGCGAGCGCACCTCGATGAGCGCGGTGATCAGGGTGTCGCGATCGCTGAAGTAGCGGTACACGGTCGGTCGGGATACGCCGGCTTCCTTTGCGATGTCGTCCATCGTGGTTTTCGCCGCGCCGTAACGCTCGAAGGTCCGTTCCGCGGCCTCGAGGATCTGCCCCCGCGCCTCCTCCGGATTCTCACTCAGGACACTGCCGGTTCGCCGTCGAGCCATGTCACCCTTCTCCAGGTGTACGGCCCCGCGCCCTACTCCCGCGACGATGTTACCGCCGCGGGAGTGGGCGACGGCTAACTGGACTCGCCGAAGAGATCGGGCAATCCGGTCGAAATCCGGTCGGGAAAGTCCGGCTCGCGCTTCTCCAGAAAGGACTCGACGCCCTCGCGCGCATCGTCCGAGGTCCCCCGCAGGTACACCGCGAGCGAGTCGGCCCGGTGCGCGGACTCCGGGCCGTCCGCCCCGAGCATCCGCCACATCAACTGACGGGTCAGGGCGACCGACACCGGCGCGGTGCCACCGACCATCTCGCGCGCGACCTCGATCGCGCGCGAGAGCACCCGGTCGGCGGGCACGATCTCGCTGACCAGGCCGTGCTCGAGAGCCTCCGCAGCCGGCACCATCTTGCCGCCGAGCGTCCACCGCAGCGCGGCGGAGATCCCGACGACCCGCGGCAGGAACCAGGACGAGCACGCCTCCGGGACGATGCCGCGCCGGGTGAACACGAACCCGAAGCGTGCGGTGTCCGAGGCGATCCGGACGTCGGCGGGCAGCGTCATCGTGACGCCGACGCCCGCGGCGGGGCCGTTGATCGCCGCGATCACCGGCTTGGCGGACCGATAGAGCCGCAGGGCGACGCGCCCGCCCTGGTCGGCGGGAGCGCCCCCGGTCTCCGGGTCGTCGCCGAGGACGAAGGTGTCGCCACCGGACGCGAGATCGGCGCCGGCGCAGAACGCCCGCCCGGTGCCGGTGAGCACCACCGCGCGCACGGTGTCGTCCGCGTCGCACTCGTCCATCACCGCGAGGATGCGCTCGCACATCTCGTCGGTGAAGGCGTTGAGTCGATCGGGCCGGTGCAACCGCACGATCGCGATCTCCCCGTCCCGCTCGACCACCACCGGGCCGCCGGTCACCGCGCCTTCGTCACTCATCGTCTCAACGCACCTTGCTGAATCGCTCCGCCACGTCACGGTATTCGGAACGGATCGCGGTCTTGGACAGCTTCCCGCTGGGCAGCCGGGGCAGCGGTTCGTCCCGGATCACGACGTACCGGGGCACCTTGTAGTCGGCCACCACCTCGTCGCAGTGGGCCACGATCGCGGCGGCGTCGACGTCGCCGCTGACGGTGACGATGGCGGCCGGGGTCTCGCCGAACCGCTCGTCGGCCGCGGCGATCACCGCGACCTCCTCGACACCGTCGATGCCACCGATCACCCGTTCGATCTCGACCGGCGAGATGTTGATGCCTCCGGTGATGATGAGGTCCTTCATCCGATCGACGAACTTCACGCGGCCACCGTCGTCGAGCGTGCCGAGGTCGCCGCTGTGCAGCCAGCCGTCGCGCAGGGCCTGCGCGGTGGACTCGTCGTCGTTCCAGTACCCGGGAGTCACGCCGGGGCCGCGGAGCACGATCTCGCCCTCCTCCCCCGGGTCGGCGGGGGTGCCGTCGGGCCGAACCACCTTGAGCTCGGTGAAGATCGAGCCCGTCCCGCATGTGTCGGGATGCGTGAACGCCTCTTCCCGGGTGGTGGCGGTCGCGACGCCACCGGCTTCGGTCATGCCGTAGATCTGACGCAGCTGAACACCCTTGTCCGCCCACGACTTCAGGAGCGCGGGTGCGACGGCGGCGCCGCCGACGATCGCGGTGCGCAGCGACGACATGTCGGCGGCGTCGAACTCCGGCGTGCGCGAGATCGCCTCGAACACCAGGGGCACGCCGAACAGGGCGTTCACCCGATGCTCACCCAGCAGCTTCGCCGCACGCCCGGGGTTGAGTTCCTTCTCGATCACCAGGGTGTTTCCGAGCACCACCGACATCACCAGGCCCCACACGAGGCCGGGTGTGAACACGAGCGGAAGCAGCAGCAACGACGTTCCGCCGGGACGGAATCCCTCTTCGGTGAGGGTGGCCTCGAAGACGATGTTGAGCAGCGTCTTGTTGGTGCAGACGACGCCCTTGGACAGCCCGGTCGAGCCGCTGGTGAAGAGGATGGCGACCGGTTCGTCGTACCCGCGGTCGATGCGGAAGTCGTCGCGGTCGCTGTCGCGCAGTCCGGTGAAGTCGTCGAACGACAGGGCCTGGAAGTCGCCTCCCAGTGCCCGGGTCTGCTCGATCTGCTCGGCGAACTCGCTGGGCGCGATCGTCATCGCCGCACCCGAATCGTCGAGTACCTTGCGCAGTTCCGCCGGCTTGAGCCGCGGGTTGAGCGGCACCAGGACGGCGCCGGCCTTGATCACGCCGAGCGCGAGTACCGGCCAGGTCAGCGTGTTCGGTCCGAGGACGCCCACCCGATCGCCGGGCGCGATCCCGGCGTCGGCGATCCGGCGTGCCACCCGGCTCGACCAGTCCTGCAGCTGCCGGTAGGTCAGCGCCTCGTCGTCGACGATCAGCGCCCGCTGATCTCCCTTGGTGTCGGCCCACCAGTGCAGTGCAGATCCGATCGTGGCTGCCATGTCGTCCTTCTCCAGTCGAGATTCGTGAGGGTGTGTTCGGTCAGGAGGCCGCGGTCGGGTTCAGGTCCTCCTCGAACCACATCCCGACTCGCGAGAGGGTGCCGCCGTCGGTGGTCGGCATCGTGACACCCGACATGTAGGCCGAGTCGTCGGAGACGAGGAACAGTGCCGCCTTCGCGTTGTCGACCAGTGACGGCGGACGGTTCAGCTTGAGCGGGATCGGCGAGACGATCGGATCCCACGGGCCGGCGGTCTCCTCGTAGGACTGACCGACGACCGGGGTGCCCGCCGGGGCGAGGAAGTTCGGGGACATGCCGTGGGTGGGTGCGATCGCGTTGACGCGGATGCCGAACTTGCCGAGGTCGAGGCTCAGTCCGCGGACCAGCCCGTTGATGCCCGCCTTCGTCGCCTGGTACAGCGCGATGCCGTGGTAGGACACGATCGAGGACGCGGACGAGGTGGCGAGGATGACGCCACCACCGTTGGCCTTGAGCGCGGGCACCGCAGCCTGGGCGGAGTAGATGACACCGCTGAGGTTGACGCCGCAGACGTGCTGCCAGTCCTCTTCGGTGAGGTCCTCGAAGGCGACCTGCTCACCGCCGGCGACCGACGGCACGCCGCCGCGCGAGACGACGCCCGCATTGGCGAACATGATGTCGAGCTTGCCGAACTCGTCGACGGTGCGGGCGACGGCGTCGACCATCTGCGCCTTCTTGCTGACGTCCGCGACGATGTCGATGGCCGTGCCGCCCTGCTCCTGCACGAGCTTCACGGTGCCCGCCGCGCGCTCCGGGTCGATGTCGACGACGGCGACGCGGGCGCCCTCGGAAGCGAACAGCTGGGAGGCCTGCCGCCCGAGACCCGAGCCACCTCCGGTGATGATCGCGACCTTGTCGTTGAGTTTCATGTGAGAGCTCCTTGTGCCCGACGGGAGGGATCGCCGGGCAACCGGCGTCCGTAAATCTGACCGTGAATAAAGTTGGCGTGCACCGGATTCGGAACACGGTGCGGAAGAGTGCATTCCGGGGCGATGACGACCTCCGGCGCTTGTGACCCAGGCTACGCCCCACACTGTGAGACGTCAATCAAAATTTGTCCTTTGATATCCAGCCGACAGCGCCGCCACTCCGGCGGCGGCCGCGGCCGCCGCACCGATGCCGAAGGCGAGCACGTAGGCCGACTCGGTCGCCGCGCCCGTGCGCGGCACCGTCATCGCCGCGAGGAGGGCAGCGACCAGGGCGCTCGCCAGCGAGCTGCCGAAGATGCGTGCGATCGCGTTCACCCCGTTCACCACTGCGGTCTCGGAGGCAGGCACCGCGTCCACGAGCAGGGCGGGGAGGGCCGCGTAGGCACCGCTCACGAACACGTTGACCACCACCACGGCCACGACCATCTGCCACGGCCGCTCGTGCGCGAAGATCAGGACGGCAAATCCGGCCACCCCCACCGCGCACATCGCGACGAGGACCCGGTCCGCGCGGAACCGATGGACCAGCCTGCCGCTGACGGCGGCGGTCAGCGCTCCCGCGACGGAGCCGGGCAGCAGGAACACCAGACTGGCCTCCAGCACGGAGGCACCGAACCCGTAGCCGGCGACGTCGGGACCGGCCTGGACGAACTGCGCGATGCCGAGGAACTGGACGTACATCGCCGCACCGACGAGCAGCGCTGCCACATGCGCCGGTGCCACCGCACGTCCGACGAGCACCCGGGGCGAAACCAGTGGTTCCGTACAACGCTTTTCGTGACGGAACCACCACAGCAGGACCGACAGGCCGCCGGCCGCCAGGACAAGGGCCGGTCCGATCCCCCACCGGCCGCCCTCCGCGATCGCGAGCAGGAGGGCGGACAGCCCGACCGCGAGCAGGGCCGCACCCGCGACGTCGAGGCCTCCGCGTCGTTGCGGGGCTCCGATGCGGGGGATCGACATCCAGGAGATCACGAGCGCAATCAGACTCAGGGCCAACAACATCCCGAAAACCGGGCGGTAGCCTCCGTCGCCTGCGACCAGCAGGCCGGCCGCGACCATCCCGAATCCGGCTCCCGCCGCCATGATTCCGGACATGATGCCGATGGCATGGGCGAGCCGGCGCTCGTCGAGCACCGCGCGCAGCACCGCCACCCCGATCGGGAACAGGGCGAACGCGGTGCCCTGCAGTGCCCGTCCGACGATCAGCAGCGGCAGGGAGGGCGCCACGACGCAGAGCACCGACCCCACGACGACCACGGTGAGCACGCCGATCAGCACCGGGCGCCCCCCGCGCTGATCGGCGAGCCTGCCGAGCACCGGGGTGGTCACCGCGGCGGCGAGCAGGTTGGCGGTCAACACCCAGCCGACCGCCGTCGGCCCGATCCCGAGTTGCCGCGCCATCGTCGGGATCACCGGCACCACGGCGGCCTGCAGAATCGACAGGGTCATGACCGAGAAGCACAGTGCAGCAACGACACGAACGCCCGAGACGCCTGCTTCGGCGGAGGCCGGGGCGGCGTCGCGAGCCGCCGCCGTCAGTGACCGGTCCACTGCGGCGTCCGTTTGGCCGCGAAGGCGCGCGGCCCCTCCTTCGCGTCCTCGCCGGTCATCACGACCCGGGTGCGTGCGCTGCACGCCGCCGACAGCGCGGCGTTGACGGAGTTGCGGGCGTCGGGACGGTTCAGCGTCACGATCGCGACGTGGTCGCGCACCTCGTAGAGGGCGGCGGGCTCGGTCCGGTTCACGCGGGTCTCCTGGTGGGTCGATCGCTCGAAGGGTGGGTCAGAGGTCGAGGACGAGCCGTGGCGTGCAGCTACGGGAGACGCAGATCATCATCGCGTCGTTCGCGGCCTGCTCGTCCTCAGTGAGGATCGAGTCGCGGTGATC
This sequence comes from Rhodococcus sp. NPDC003348, assembly GCF_053589375.1. Taxonomy (NCBI): domain Bacteria; kingdom Bacillati; phylum Actinomycetota; class Actinomycetes; order Mycobacteriales; family Nocardiaceae; genus Rhodococcus; species Rhodococcus sp. NPDC003348. Next base: position 156,063 of record NZ_JBSFRT010000004.1, on the reverse strand, counting down.
GGGCCGTCCGGCGAGAACCGCGACCTCGCAGGTCCCGCAGGTGCCCTCCCGGCAGGAGAAGTCGACGGCCACCCCACTGCGCTGCAACGCGTCGAGCACGGATTCCGATGCGCCGACCTCCACGACGGAACCGCTGCTGCCGAGTTCGACCTCGAACGCGCCGTCCTCGCGAGCGTCGATCTGTTTGGCGGCGAACCGTTCGACATGCAGGGTCACGTGATCTCGCTCCCGGCATGCGGACTCGATGGCCTGAAGCAGGGGTTCGGGTCCGCAGCAGTACACCGCAGTGCCCGCCGGCGCGGCGTCCAGGGCGGCGGCGAGGTCGAGGACGCCGTACTCGTCCTGCGGCCGCAGTTCCACCCGGTCGGGATGCGCGGCCACCAGTTCGTCCCCGAAGGCCATGCTCTCGCGGGTGCGTCCGCCGTACAGCAACCGCCACGGGAGGCCCTGTGCGTCGACCGACCGGAGCATCGGCCGCAGCGGGGTGATGCCGATGCCGCCGGCGACGAACAGATAGGACGACGCGGCGGTCAGCGTGAAGTTGTTGCGGGGTCCGCCGACGCCGATCACGTCGCCGATCTCCAGCTTGTCGTGCACATATGCCGACCCGCCGCGGCCGTTCGGTTCCCGCAGCACCGCTACGGTCAGCGAGGTCTCGTCGGTGACGTCGCCGCACAGCGAGTACTGGCGGGTGATGTCTCCGAACACGAGGTCGAGGTGGGCACCGGGCTCCCAGGTCGGGAGTTCGGCACCGTCGGGGTCCGCCAGGGTCACCGCCACGACCCCGGCCGCAGCCGGCTCCTTGCTCGTCACCCGCATCTGCCGGAACGTCTGGTTGTCGGTCATCGGGCTACCCGTTCCACTCGGACTGAACTTGCCTAAATCTTAAGTGATTAGTTTTATGGAACGCAAGAGCGACGTAGGAGGGCTTGCCTTCCATCCCTTCCCAGGTCTAAACCTATAGTCATTAGCCGATGTTCGACAGGAGCCGTGACAGCATGGACACCCCCCTTCCCGACACCGGATCGGTCGTCGACCTGTTCCGCCTGTCCGGGGCCGTCGCAGTCGTGACCGGCGCAGGCAGCGGACTCGGCGCCGGATTCGCCCGCGCACTGGCCGAGGCGGGCGCCGACGTGGTCGTCGCCGCCCGCCGTCGCGACAAGCTCGAGCAGGTCGCCGAGACGGTCACCGATCTCGGCCGCCGCTGCCTGGTCGTGCCGACCGACGTCACCGACCCCGACCAGTGCGACGCCTTGGCGAGCGCGACGATCGAGGAGTTCGGCCGCCTCGACGTCCTGGTCAACAACGCCGGCGTGACCCATGCCGCCCCCGCCACCCGCGAACGGCCCGAGGACTACCGGAACGTGCTCGAGGTCAACCTCTTCGGCGCCTACTGGACCGCCCAGTCCTGCGCCCGGGTGATGCGACCCGGGTCGAGCATCGTCAACGTCGCGAGCATGCTCGGGCTGGTCAAGTCGGTGCTGCCGCAGGCGGCCTACGCGTCCAGCAAGGCCGGGATGATCGGCCTGACCCGCGATCTGTCGAATCAGTGGTCTGGGCGAAAGGGAATTCGCGTCAACGCGATCGCCCCCGGTTTCGTCGACACCGACATGACCGGTGAGATGTCCCCGGAGACCCTCGCCGAGTTCCTGCGCGACTGTCCCCTCGGCCGCACCGCCACCCAGCGCGAGATCGACGCCGCGGTGGTGTTCCTGGCCAGCCCGGCATCGGGATACGTGACCGGGTCGACGCTTGCCGTCGACGGCGGCACGTCGGGCCACTGAACACCACCACAGGAGCACGAGCACCATGACGGACACCACCACCGCAGTACGCCTGACGGGCGACGGCCTCACCCTCGTCGCGGACCGCTGGGATCCGGTCCACGAACCCGTGCGGGGCACGGTGCTGCTCCTGCACGGCGGCGGGCAGACCCGGCACTCGTGGCAGCGCACCGGGGAGCGTCTCGCCGGGAACGGCTGGAGCGCGCTCGCCTTGGACGCGCGTGGTCACGGAGACAGCGACTGGGCGGACGACGGCGACTACGCCATCGCGGCGCACGCCCGCGACCTGGTCGCCGTCGCGGGCGCACTCGACGAGCCCCCGGTCCTGGTCGGTGCCTCGATGGGCGGCATGGCCTCGCTGATCGCGCAGGGCTCGCATCCGGGCCTGGGCCGCGCGCTCGTCCTGGTCGACATCACCCCGCGCGCCGAACCGGAGGGCCTCGCCAAGATCAGCGCCTTCATGCACGACGGCCTCGCCGGGTTCGACACCCTCGAGGACGCCGCCGCCGCCGTGGCCGCATACAACCCGCACCGCCGCAGGCCCCCGCGCGCCGACGGCCTGCGCAAGAACCTTCGCCTGCGCGACGGCCGCTGGTACTGGCACTGGGATCCGCGGATGCTCACCCACCGGGAGAACGGCCCGGAGCAGGCCGGGGTCCGCGAGGAGCAGGCACGGTCGGCGGCACGCGCGATCACCGTGCCCACACTGCTGATCCGAGGCGCCCAGTCCGACGTGGTCAGCCCCGACGGCGCGCGCGACCTCCTGGATCTGATTCCCGGCGCCCGGCACATCGATGTCGGCGGCGCGGGGCACATGGTCAGCGGCGACGACAACGACGTGCTCGGTGAGGGTCTGATCGATTTCCTCGACGGGTCGGTGCCGCCCCGGTGATCGACCGGACCGGTGGCAGGCCGACCACCCGTTACGATCGGTCCACCCGAGCCGGGTGCCCGACCCGGCGACACCGAGCGGAAAGCCCGAGATGCCACGACCGTCGAAACCGCTGATCAGTCGCGCCTCCGCGGTCGCAGCATCCATCGAGATCATCGACACGGAGGGGCTCGAGGCGTTCAGCCTGCCGCGTTTGGCCAAGCACCTCGGCGTCCGGGCACCGTCCCTCTACCACCACTTCTCCGACAAGTCGGAGATCCTCTCGGCCGTGGCCCGGCAGATCGCCGGCGCCGGCTCGATCCCGCGCCGCAAGCCAGGTCCGGACTGGCCGGAGTTCTTCGTGTCTCTCGCACTGAACTTCCGGCAGTCGATCCTCAAGCACCGAAATGCGGCGCCGATCCTGCTGCAGTACCTGCCCCGCGACCTGCTCATCGGCAGCTACGAGGAGACGGCCCGGTTCCTGGAAGCCTCGGGAGTCCCCGCCCGGCTGCACGTACAGATCCTCGACGGGATGGAACGCCTCTCCCTCGGCGCGGCGCTCACGGAGGCCGTACGCGGACCCAGCACGCGGACGACGATCTTCCCGAACGTCGACCCCGAATCGCAGCCCACCCTGGCGCACGCACTGGCCGAGAACGAGTTGACGTCGAAGAAGCTGTACGAGGAGATGGTCCGCAGCTTCCTGTACGGCGTCATGCGGAACGAAACCGACGCCGGCACCCGATCGGCCTAGGGGCGCTCGAAGAGGTCGACGGCCGTCGTGGCGCGGTCGTTCGGCAGTTCCTCGGCAATGTTCTCGCCGGTGCGGAGCCACCCGCCGCGCAGCGCCGAGCGGAGCCAGTTGTCAAGGGCATCTTGCGTTTCGAATCGAAGCACGATCACGCACACATCCGAGACGCTGCTCTCCTTGAGCCACCCTCCGCCGAGGAAGCCGGGGAAGATCCGAGCGAGGCCGAGGCCGCTCTGGATCCAGTCGGCGAACTCGTCGTCGCGGCCCGCCCGAATCCGCCGCACGATCGTGGTCGTCACGTTCGCGACACCACGTTCGGCCACGCCGTCACCGGTGTCGACCGCTTCGACGCCATCGGTGTTGTTCACTGTTCCCGCCTAGGCTCCCGCGCACGTCCACGCCGTGCGACCCCCTCAAAATAGCAGCGGAACGGCCACAAGCGGTGCCCCGGAACCAAATGTTCCGGGGCACCGCCTGTTTCGATCGCCGGCCGGCCAGGGCGTGTCTCCTAATCCCTCTCGGATGCACCCGGCGAAACAATCGTCGTCCGGCAAGGCGGAGGAGAAGCCGATACCGCTGTTGTATCGGCGCCGACGACAACGCAGCTGGGCGGCGATTGGGCGCCAGGTGTGCCGAAACGGGGATTGGGAGACATGCCCTAAGCCGGCATGTGCACGGTCTTGGTCTCGAAGAACTCCTCGAGACCCTCGACGCCGCCCTCACGGCCGACGCCGGACTGCTTGTATCCGCCGAACGGAACGGTGAAGTCGATGACGGCGCCGTTGACGCTGATCGTCCCGGTCCGGATCCGCTGCGCCAGGGCGTACCCGCGGTCCAGATCCTCCGTGTACACCGCACCGGAAAGCCCGTAGATCGAGTCGTTCGCGATCGCGACCGCCTCGTCCTCGTCCTCGTAGGTGATCAGCGCGATGACCGGACCGAACACCTCTTCCTGCGCGATCCTCATGTCGTTGCGCACCCCGTCGATCAGGGTCGGAGCGACGAAGAACCCCTGGTCGACGCCTTCGGGGGCGCCGCCGCCCAGCACGACCGTCGCACCCTCGGCCTCGGCCGTGGCGATGTAGCCCTGCACGCGGTCGCGGTGCCGCTCCCCCGCCAGGGGGCCGAGGAAGTTCGTCGGCTCCCAGGGATTGCCGATCGGCAGCGAGCCGTACGCCGCCTTGAGAGCCTCGACCACCTCGTCGTGCCGCTTGCGGGAGACGAGCACGCGGGTCAGCGCGATGCAGGCCTGCCCGGACTGCATGCAGCCGCCCATGGGCAGCGACTGCAGCACGTGGTTCAGGTCGGCGTCGTCGAGGATGATCGCGGCCGACTTGCCGCCGAGCTCCAGGGAGACTCGTGCGATGCGCTGGCTCGCGAGCTCCGCGATGCGGCGGCCGGCGACGGTGGAACCGGTGAAGGTGATGTGGTCGACGTCGGGGTTGGTCACCAACGTCTCGGACACCTCGCGGTCGGCGATCAGGACGCTGACCACCCCCTCCGGAATGCGGCCCTCGTCGACCAGTTCGGCGATCACGTCGGCGAACACGGCCGGCGACAGCGGGGCGTCGGGTGCACCCTTGAGGATCACCGAACAACCGGCCGCGAGCGCCGGGGCGACCTTGAACGCGATGGTGCCGATCGGTCCGTTCCACGGAATGATCGCGGCGACGACTCCGGTGGGCTCCTTGAGGATTCGTGAGATTCCCCCGTCCGCCCGGGTCCGGTCTTCCCGGACCTCGAACGCGCGTGCCTCGTTCGCGACCGCCTGGAACAGGCCTGCGGTCATCTGCTGGGTACCGGCACTGACGCTGACCGGGATCCCGACCTCGATGACGCCGATCGCGGTCAGCTCCTCGAGGCGGCGCTCGAGCCGGGTGGCGATCTCGTCGATCACGTCGGCACGCTCGGCCATCGACCTGCCCGCCCACGCGCCGTCGTCGAAGGACGTGCGCGCGGCGCCAACGGCACGGGCGACGTCTTCTGTTGTGGCACTGCGGATCCGGGCGGCACGCTGCTCGCTCCAGGGGTCGATCAGGTCGATCCACTCGTCGCCGGTCGAATCGACCCAGCGGCCGCCGATGAAGACCTGCTCGCGGTCGGCGACCGTGGGCGCCGAGGGGGTGGTGTCGGTGATGGTCATCTGTTGCCTCTCAGCGGTTGTTGTAGCCGGCGTCGACGGGCAGGGTGACTCCGGTGATGTAGCGGGCCTCGTCGGAGGCGAGGAAGACGATCGCGTTGCTGATGTCGACCGCCTCGATCAGCTCGACCGGCATCGGGTTCTTGTAGGCGTCGTCGTTCGCCACCTCGGGGTGCGAGTTCACGAACGCGCCGTACTCCGCATTGGCGACCATCGGGGTGTTCACGCCGGTCGGGTGGATCGTGTTGACCCTGATGAAGTGCTTGGCCAGCTGCTTCGAGTACAGCCGCATCAGACCGACGACACCGTGCTTCGCCGCCGAGTAACCGGCCTGACCGGGGAAGGTGTTGAGGCCGATGCTCGTCAGACCGGCGGCAGAGCTCGTGATCGCGACGGATCCACCCTCGCCGCGCTCGATCATGCCGGGCACGGTCACCTCGAGCACGTGCCAGACGCCCGTGAGCATCGTGTCGACGGCATCGTGCCACGCCTGGGGCTCGGCGCCCTGGTCGATGACCGGCATGATGCCGGCGTTCGGGACCACGATGTCGACGAACCCGAACTGTTCGACGCCGGCGTGGTACGCGCGCTGCACGTCCTCACGCTTGCGCACGTCACCGACGGTGGTGACGATCCGGCCGCCGGCCTCCTTGACCAGCCGCTCGGTCTCGGCGAGATCCTCCTCGGTGGCCATCGGGTAGAACACGGTCGGGATCTGCGCGCAGATGTCCATCCCGATGATCGCGGCACCCTCCTCCGCGAGCCGGACCGCGTGCGCACGACCCTGCCCGCGCGCCACGCCGGTGATGAATGCGACCTTACCCTCGAGCCTCTTCATGTGTATCCCTCTCTCACTGGGTAATTCGGGTATCTGACGCCGGCGGACGAGGATCTGCGGGCGGATTGTCGAGTGGTGGGCGAAACTGCGCCCGACAGGCGGGGCGGGCGAACCTGCGCCCTATGTGTGACCCCCGACACAGCACGCTACCGACAGCAGGTGGTGACGTCAAGACAAAGATCGTATTTTGTTCTACGTATCAACGATGGAACTCGACCGGCTGCGACCAGCGACCCACCTGGAAACACGCGTGCGCCTCGTCCTGCTCGAACGACAGCAGCCGGCACATGCGCAGGGCCCGTTCGTCGTCGGGGTCGATGCGCAGCAAGGCGACATGCGCGCCGGCCTCGCGCAGGGCCTCGAGTGCCCGCACGAGCAGGACGGAGCCGAGCCCCGAGCCGCGCGCGGCCGTCGTGACGACCAGCGCCCCGATCCAGGCAGCGCGCAGCTCCTCCCGGATACGGAGGGTGGGGTCGTAGCACGCGACGCCCACGGGTCGTCCCGCCTCGTCGATGGCGGTCATCGCCTGACCCGAAGTCGCTGCAACAGAGAGATTTTCGCGATGTTGCGCCGGAAGCGACGCATCCACCAGGATCGCATCGACCGCGGACGTGACGTCGGGGTCGGCGACCGGGCGGGACGGGACGATCCGGTACGCCTCCGGCGATTCCACTTCCGGGAGCGGCTCGGCCCACGGCCCGGACAGGTGGCGCAGCAGAGTCCACAGCCGGCTCACCGCGGGCACCCCGAACCTCGCGGTCAACCGTTCGGTCGCCGGATGGCTGCCGTAGGCCCATGCCCGCAGCGCCCGGGCGCCGGTGCCGGCCCACCCGCCCTCCGCGTCGACGTCGAGGCCGAGCTCCTCGACGAGCTGGGTCGCGATTCCCCGGGACCGGTAGTCCGGGTGGACGACGAACTGCGCCACGCCGAGACCGTCGGACCCGACGGCGAGGTGCAGGTAGGCAACCAGCATCCATGGCACGTCCGGCCCGGTGGCGAGGCCGCGCCGAGCCTTGATCGGAAGGTGCAGCACGCGAGCACCGTCGGCAGAAGACGAATCCGACTCCGCGCTCCGACCATCCCCGTCGACGACGTCCGACTCGGCGATCGCCGAGAATCCGGCCTCGTCGTCGTACTCGGCCGCGACCCGGACGAGCTCGAGCACCTCGCCCCGATCGTCCGGGCTCAGCGCCTCGCACCACTGATAAGCGATCATCCTCACTCCTCGTCGAGCGGATTGGTGTCAATCTAATGACTGTCGGTTAATGCCGCAAGGGTGAACCGGCAGCCGAGGCTTTACACCTAAACCTACATAAATTAGATTTAGCGTCATCGACACGATGGGCACGCCCCCTGGACTCCACCCGGGCCGGCGACCAACGACAGGAGGCGAAGCGATGACCGAGGTCGGAGCACCCCGTGAGGAACGCATTCGGCGGGCACTGGAGCACCTGCGCAACGACACCACCGACGAGTTCGAGCACATCACCTGGTTCGAACCCGTCGAGTTCACCGATCCGGAGATCGCCAAGCGCGAGCGTGATCGCGTCTTCGGCCGGGTTCCGACCATCGTCGCCCACGGCTCCGAGATCCCCCGCGCGGGCGACTTCTTCACACTCCAGCTGCCGCGGAACAACGTCATCGTCGTCCGCCAGCGTGACGGCAGCGTCAAGACCCTGGTGAATCAGTGCCGCCACCGCGGCGCCATGGTCGAGAAGGAGGAGAAGGGTCGGTGCCGCCTGTTCTCCTGCCCGTACCACCGATGGTCGTACGACACCGACGGAACGCTGCGCACGATCACCCGTGACAACACGTTCGGTGAGGCCGACCGCTCCGAGCGCAACCTCGTGCAGCTGCCCACCGAGGAACGGCACGGATTCATCTGGGTCGTCGACGATGCCTCCGCGACCATCGACGTCGCCGACTGGCTCGGCCCGGACATGGACGCCATCCTGGCCTCGCAGGAGCTCGGCTCGAAGGTGACCACCCGTGTCAAGGTGTTCGAGGAGCCGGTCAACTGGAAGCTGATGCAGGACGCGTTCCTCGACGGCTACCACATCCAGTACGCGCACCCGAACACCGCCGCCAAGCACATTCACACCAACGTGATGTCCTTCGAGGACTTCGGACACCACTGCCGGTTCATGAACCTGCGCAAGACGATCGACCGGTGGATCGAGGAGGACCCCGGCGACCGCAGCCTGGCCGAGCACACCACCGAAACCTACTTCATCGGGCCCAACAGCACCCTGCTCCGCCAGCCCGATCACTTCCAGTTGCTCACCTTCCGTCCGCATCCCAGCGACCCGCAGCAGTGCCGCATGGAGATCCGCCTGATCTGCCCGACGGTCGAGGAGAGCGGATTGGCCGAGGAGCGCTGGAACCGGCTCTGGGACAAGAACGTCGAGATTCTGGTCGCGGTCCTGCACAACGAGGACTTCCCCATCCTGCGCGACTCGCAACGAGCCATGGCCAGCGCCAACGCCGGCAACATGCTCCTGGGTCGCAACGAGGTCGCCAACCAGGTCTTCCGCCGGGAAATCCAGAAGCTCGTCAGCGAGAACTGACACCGAACACCAAGGCGGGGCGCCTTCGAGCGTCCCGCCCGTAGGAGGCTCACGTGGAGAGCGATCTCTTCGAAAACGACCACGAACTGTTCCGCGACTCGGTCCGGGGTTTCGTCGACAAGCACGTCGTCCCCAACCTCGAGAAGTGGGACGCCGATCGGCTGATCGATCGCGACACCTGGCTCGCCGCAGGCAGCCTGGGGCTGCTCGGGCTGACCGTGCCGGAGGAGTTCGGCGGCCCCGGTGAGACGGACTACCGCTACCGGGTCGTCATCCAGGAGGAGATCGCCCGGGTCGGTGCGTCCGCGCTGCAGTCCGGGTTCTCCACCAACGACGACATCGTGCTGAACTACCTTCTGCGCCATGCGAACGACGAGCAGCGGCGCCGCTGGCTGCCGGGGTTCGTGACCGGCCGGACGATCGGCGCGATCGCGATGAGCGAGCCCGGGGCGGGCAGCGACCTGCGGGCGATCACCACCACCGCGGTTCTCGACGGTGACGAGTGGATTGTGAACGGCGCCAAGACCTTCATCACCAGCGGCATCCTCGCCGACCTGGTGATCGTCTTCGCCAAGACCGATCCCGACGACGGTTCGAAGGGCTTCAGCCTCTTCGTCGTGGAGGAAGGGGCCGAGGGCTTCAGCCGCGGCCGCAAGCTGGACAAGGTGGGCCTGCACGCGCAGGACACCGCTGAACTCTTCTTCGACAACGTGCGGGTGCCGGCCGCGAACCTCCTCGGCGAACGAGGAGCCGGGTTCGCGTACCTGATGCAGTCGCTGCCGCTGGAGCGTCTCGGCATCGGTATCGCAGCGCAGGTCTCGGCGGAGGCCGTGTTCGGGTGGACGATGGACTACGTGAAGGAGCGGACCGCCTTCGGTAAGCGGATCGGCGAGTTCCAGGGAATGGGTTTCGATCTCGCGAAGCTGCGCACCGCGATCGAGGTCTCGCGGAGCTACATCGACCGCTGCATCCGTGAATACAACAAGGGTGCCCTGACCGCGGTGGACGCCTCCAAGGCGAAGCTGTGGGCGACCGAACTGCAGGGCCAGGTCGTCGACGCCGGCGTCCAGTACCACGGCGGTTACGGCTACATGATGGAATACCCGGTCGCGAAGGCCTATCTCGACCACCGCATCCAGCGAATCTACGGCGGCACCAACGAGATCATGAAGGAGATCATCCACCGCGATCTCATGAAGAGCTGAGCGGCTCCCGAAGGACGAACATGGCGAACGACAGCGGCGGGGTGGACCATCACGGTCCACCCCGCCGCTTGTCGCGGTCCGTCCCTCAGGGAGCGGGTGTACCGCCCGTCATTTCGGTGTCGCGCCGGTCGTGCCCAGATCGGGTCCGACACCGCTGATCTCGGTGATCTTCCAGTCTTGCGTGCTGTCGATGGTCAGCTGATAGGTCGCCGTCGACTGGATCCCCTCGGGCGCCTGCGCGTTCGACGTGAACACGCTGACGAAGCAGTCGACGGTGTAGATGCCGTCGCCGGTCGCCTCGGCCTTGGCCGTGATCGGCTGCGCGGCGGAGTTCCACTGCAGGGGAACGATGATCTGCTCCATCGACGTCGACGCCTGCGTGAGCCGCTGTTCCAGCTCGGGAGCCGTGCCCGCGGTGAGCCGCTGCTTCCAGCCGGCGAGGTCCTGGAAGTCCATCCGGGCCGCCCCTGTCGCGTAGTCGAGCGCCACCTGTTCGGCGTGTGCGCGCGCGTCCGCGTCGGCGCGCATCGCGTCGAGCTCGGTGGAGGTGTCGTAGAGCTTCCAGCCTCCGAAACCGATCGCCGCCACGGCGACGGCGCCGAGGACGCCCGTTGCGATCGCCCGTATCGGGTACCGGTTGTTGCGTGCGTGATCGTCGGCGGACGGCCGCGAGCCCGAGCCGTCCTCGTCGATCCGGTCCTGGTCCTGCAGCAGCGAGGTGTTCGACATGGTGGCCTCGTTTCCTTCCGTTGTCGTGGGGTCTGCGCGCACGGTGTCCGTGCGGCGGGGTCAGTTGCCGTCCGGTGTGACGTGCACGGTCAGCGCGTCGCCGGATTCCGTCGAGGCGAGGACGTTCTGGAGGAGCCGTCCGATGTCGACCGAGCGGATGGCGTTCGCCGCCTCGGTCACCGCCGGGAGCAGGTTCACTCCGAGGAGGTTGAGATCGGACGCGGTTTCGTCGAGGAACGTCTGGAGTTCACCGATGAACGGGCTGGCGCCGTGAGCGATGCCCGCGTTGAGCGGACCGCGATCGGCCGCGAACCTGATGCCGGTGAGCAGATCCTGGAATCCGGACCCGAAAGCGGCGAGGTGCGGTGCCGCCTCGAGCATGCCCTGCGGGATCGGGCCGCTCTCGAGCAGCAGGGGCTGCAGTGTCCGCAGAACCGTGGTGAGGCTGTCGGAGCGCTGGGTGAGGGTGTCGGCCAGCTTCTGCCCCGCCCCGTTGATGTCGCTGTACACACGCGGGTCGTCGGGCAGAGCCACGTCGAGGGTGCGGAAGATCTGGCCGACCGCCTCCGGCTCCACCTGGGTGAGCAGGTTCGTCAGGCGCTCCGAGAGTTCCTCGAAGGTCGTCGGGACCACCACCCGGTCGGGTGCGACCACCGCGGCGTCCGGGAGGTACGGGGCACCCGCCGACCTCGGCCAGACCCCGAGCACGGGTTCGCCGAGTGCGGAGAGGTTGTCGACCCGGAATGTGCTGTCCACCGGAATGGGATGGTCGCGGTCGTACTTCCACGCCACGTCGACGGAGTTCGCCGATGAGGTGATGTCGGTGATCTCGCCGATCTCCACTCCCCGCAGCAGGACCCGGGCGCCGACCACGAGACCGTTGGTGTCGGGAATCCCCACGGTGGCGGTGTTCACCTTCTCCGCCACGCCGGTGCGCAGGCCCGACTGGAACATGTACGTGAAGGACAGCGCGCCGATCGCGACCATCCCGAGGACGGACAGAACCGTCTTCCTGCTCATTTCACAGCTCCCAACATGCGCAGGATGTTCTCCGCGTCGGCCAGCGACCGGCCGCCGTCCGAGGTCTCGACCGAGACGACGTCGACGGACGGATTGCTCGCGAACGGCACCAGCGTCGTTCGAAGGAACTCGGACAGTTGTGTGGCCGCCGACGGGGCACCGCTCAGGGAGGTGTCCGTCGTGTCGGCCAGGGACTCGAACATGGGGACGAGCCAGAGGCCGCCGGCGTAGAGACTGCCGACGGACGGCAGGATCTGCCCGATGTGCGAGACCACGTCGACGGCCAGCCGCCGCCAGTACTGGACGGTGGAGCCGTCGAAGATCGTCGCCAGCGACTCGGAGTTCTCGCCCAGAGTCACCGCGGTGGCGTTCATTCCGTCGAGCATGCGATCGATCTCGGCGGTGCGGGCACCGAGGTCGCGAAGGTCCGTCGAGACCACCGTGGCCAGGCTCCTGATCTCCGGCACCGCAGGCATCACGGCGTTGACCCTGGCCATCACGTCCTCGATGCGCGCGATGCTGCCGCCGTTCACGAACGTCGCCAGCACCGCCATGGTGTCCTCGATCTGCGGCGGCGAGACGGTGCGCTCCAGCGGCACCGAATCGCCGTCGGACAGATGGGCCGTCACCTGGGAGGCGGGATCACGGACCAACGCGACGTATGTGTCGCCCAGGAGGGTGTTCTGCCGGACGATCGCGTGGATGCTCACCGGGATCCGGGTGTCGTCCCGGATGCCTGCCGTGACGGCGACTCCGTTGCCCTCGACGGCGACGTCACGAACCTCTCCGACCCGGAGTCCGTCCATGATCACGTCCGCGCCGGCGGGCAGGTTCAGCGCGCTCTCGAACTCGAGCGAGATCTCGTAGCCGCTGCCGATTCCGCCGCGAACCGAGGGAAGGTCCTCGGGGCGGAGCGAACATGCCGATGCAGTCAGAACGAGCATCAGTGCCGCCGCCAGCTGCACTCTCCGGGCCACTTCACGTCTCCTGGTCACCGTCCCGCTCCCGTCCCGAGGACCTCACCCAGCAGGTTCGCCGGATCGATCCGGGCCCCGTCACCGATCTCGACCGTCGGCGGCGTGTACCGAATCGTCAGGCCGTTCGTCCCGCTCGCCTGCTCGTCGAGCGCGGCGGTGAACGACGGAATCGATCCGGCCAGGCCGGACAGGTCGCCCGCACGTCCGGCCGCGAGAGCGATCGCGTCGGCCACCTGTCCGTGTACAAACGGCCAGATGTCGCCTCCATAGCGCGTCTGGATGTCGTAGAGCAGTGCAACGACCCAGCCGATGCCGACACAGACGTCGATGGTGCCGGGGAACAGGTCGATGCCTGCGGTGGCGATGTCCGGCAGCTGGCTCGCGATCGAGGTGATGGCACCCCAGTCGGCGAGCGCCTGCTCGTTCAACGGGGCCATGGCACCGATCGCGGACCCGATGTTCGCGATCAGCGTGTCGGGGTCCTCCATTGCGCCGGCCGCACTCCGCATCATCTCCCTGGCCGGCTCGCCCTGCCATCGAAGTGCCTCCGAGACTCCCGCGATCGCACCTGCGACGGTGTCGCTGCCGTCTGGGGACAACGCCTTGAGGAAGTCCGCCGCGGACCCGACCACCTCGGAGATGGTCTTCGGCGTGTACCCCTGTTCGAGGGGAATGCACGACCCGGGTTCGAGCACGGGCCCGCTGGTGTAATTTCCGACCAGTTCCAGGCTCCGGTCCGCCAGAATCGACTTCGACCGCGTCACCGCCTTCACGTCCGCCGGAAACTTCCGGCCGACCTTCGTGGTGAAAGTGATCTCCACGTGGTCACCCTTCTCCACGATCGTGTCGATCGTTCCGACCTCGAACCCCATCTGGGTCACCGGGTTACCGGTGTAGAGACCGACCGAATCGGGCAACTGCGCGCAGTACGTCGCGGGCTCGGCCCCCGAGTCGGCCGAGGCCGTGGTGACGCCGGTGCCGATGCCGAGGGCGGCGACGGTCACCACCGAGACGGCCGTCCACTTCTTCACGTTGGTCACGTCAGCAGCTCCGTCCGGGGACGGGCATGCAGATGTCGGATGCCATGAGCGTTCCTCCGCCGATCGTGGCCATCCCCTCCGGGGTGAGCCAGTTGGCCAATTGGTCCCGCGCCGCGGTCAGTGCGTCGATCGACGGGCCCATCGTCGCGTTGAACTCCTCGATGGTCGCCCGCACCTGCGCGATCCCGCCGGCCAGATCCTCGCTGTGGTCGAGGTAGTACTCCGCGTACGGCGACACGGTCATCAGCACATATCCGAGCAACCGGTACGCCTCGTTGAAGCCGGCGTGATTGGTGTTGTAGGTGGACAAGACGATGTCCATCTTCCGGACGACGTCGAAGATCATGTCGCGGTTGGCGTCGAAGGTGTTCAGGTACTCCGACGCGAGTGCGGTGATGGTCCGGACCTGCTCGCGCTGCTGGTCCATCACCCGTGCGATGGAGGACATTCCGGAGATGACCGAGCCGACCGAGTCCGGATTCGACTGCAACGCCTGGGCAACCTGCGCGAGGTTCGCGTCGACGGTACCGCCGTCGACGTTGTCGGTGACGTTCGGAGCGGCCTGCAGGACGTCCCCGATCGAGTAGGGCACCGACACCTGTCCCGCCGGAATCGGCCGGTCCCCCACGGGGGTGTCACCGACCGGGACGATGGTGATCGCGTATCCCCCGACCGGGGTGTGCATGCGCACGTCGATGCGGGAGTCCGCTCCGACCACGACGTCCTTCTCGATGTCCATCGTCACGCGCACCGAGTCCGCGCCGAGCGTCATGTCCGACACCGAGCCGACCGAGATTCCCGCGACCCGGACGTCCTGGCCCACGGATATCGCGGACACGTCCGTGGTCTCGAACGAGACCTTGGTCCGTCCCGGCGGACGCAGGTACAGCACCGCGGTGGCGACGAGCGCCGCGGCGACGAGAACGGCGACCGCGGCACCGATCCGAAGATCGTTGTCGAACCAGGAGAACAGCCGACCGAACCGGCCGCGTGGAGTGCGGGTGTTCATCGGGCGCTGCATACGACCACCTCACTGCCATTGAGTAGAACCTCGACGTCGGTGGGGAGTTGGGCGACACCGTTCGCACACCCGTGCGCCCCCTCGCTCGCCGGCATCTGCATACCCGCGATGGACGCCGGGAGCAGACGGAACGCCTGCGCGGCCTCCTCGATCGAGCCGAACACCTGAGCGACCTGGTCCTCCACGTTCACGCCCGGTTCGAGGTGATACGCGTCGAGCAGCCTCTTGATGGGCGTGAGGAAGTACGGGCCGTAACTCGCGGTCTTCGCGAACTCGTCGATCACGGTCATGGCGCTGGATATCGGGTAGTCGACCGAGCGGATGAACTCGACCACCGCGCCGGAGCGGCCGCCCATCGTGTCGGAGATGCGTGCCAGGTTGGCGGTGAGCGTCGAGATCACCTGTTCCCGGCTGGAGGCGAGGTCGGCCAGCTTCTTGGCGTCGGCGAGCATCGGTTCCAGTCCCCCGCCGTCGCCCTGGAGGACGGCGATCGCGTTCTCCGAGAACCGGTTGATGTCCTCGGTGCTCATCGTCGCGAGCACCGGCTGCAGCCCGTTGAACAGCTCGGTGATGTCGAAGGACGGCCTGGTGCCGTCGAGACCGAGGCGCGAGGTGGCCGGCGCGGACCCGTCACCGAAGTCGGCGTCGATGTACCGGACACCGGTGAGGTTCTGGTACTTGACCGACAGCACCGTGTCCCCGGTCAGCTCGTAGGGCTTCTCCATGGAGAACCGAACTTCGGCGATCGTCCCGGTGTCGCGGCGCACGAGCTCGATCGACTCGACCTTGCCGATCCGGACACCACGGGTGCGGATGTCGCCATTGTCCCCCAGACCCGAGACGTCGGAGAACTCCGCCGTGTAACTCCGGGTCTCCCCGGAGACCGGGCTACGCATCGCGGCGATCACCAGGACGAACAGGAAGACCGAGACCACCACGGCCACCGCAAGTTTCACGACCGTTGCGACAAGCGCCCCACGCGAGGTCATCGCACACCTCCTTCCGCGGACACCGCGGGCCCGAGACCGAGCGCGGCGTTCATCGAGGGAAAGGCGTCGAGCACGACGCGCAGACGCAGACGCTTCCCGCCCGGGACGTCGACGAAGGCCGAGTCCAGTGCGCGGACCACGTCGCGCGCCGACTCCGGGGTCAATCCTCCGCTGCTCAGATGCGGGAAGACGTCCGAGAGTTCGGTGACCGACTGGATGAGCGGGGTGAGATCGTCACCGTGTGACGCCAGTAGGGCGCCGGCCTGGCCGAACAGCTGGTCGCCCGCGAGCGCGAGGCCGGCGTCGGACTCGTCGAAGACGCCCTCGTCGACGCCGACGGAGCCGTCGGGCAGGCGATTGTAGGACGGGCTGTCATAGATGTTCATCAGCGATCGGATTGCCTGGTCACTGAATTCCGGTGCGGCTTCGAGTATGTCGTCGAACCTGGCCAGCAGGTCGGTCGGCAGTGCGTACTGGGTCTTGGCAACGCGGTCGGCGAGCAGTACACCGGTTTCCACCCACGGTGTGACCCCGCCGAGGTAGTGCACCGACTTGTCCAGCGACCTGATCATGTCGCTGGTGAGCGTGCCGTCGATCGTGGAGGATCCCTGCTCGATCATGGTCGACATCGTGAAGTCACCGCGCGGCGTCCGCTGCAGCTCCAGACCCGACTCGAGTTCGTTGCCCCCGTTCATCGCGACGAGGTTCACCGCGGAGGTGCCGAAGTAGTTCTCGGGACGGTAGTCGACCTCGAATGTATCGGTCAGTCCGTCGATCTGGCCCTCATCCAGGACCAGCTGCATCCGGACCGAATCGGAGGCGGTGCGGTCGAGCTCGATGACACGGCCCACCGTCTGCCCGTGCAGGACGACCTTCGTCCCTGCCGCGACACCGGGCCCCACGTACGGAACCTCGAGACCGACCTCGACGCCCTCCGGCGCCGTCAGGCGGGGATACAGCGTGACCCCGGCGATCGCAGCCGCGCACGCGAGCGCGAACACTCCCACACCGGTTCCGCTCAGCAGACGTGACTGATGCTCGGCGGAACCGCGGATAAAGTCTTGACTCCTCGAAATGCTCATGCCCTCATCCCTTGAACACCAGTTCCGGGCTCAGCCCCCAGATCACGACCGTCATCACGAAATTCATCACGACGATGGCGACGAGACTGGCTCGGATCGCGCGGCCCGACGCCGAACCGACGCCGGCCGGGCCGCCAGAGGCGAAATACCCGTAGTAGCAGTGGATCAGCGTGACGACACCACAGAAGATCAGCACCTTCGCCACCGATGCCACCAGGTCGGGAATCGTCAGGAACTGCCCGAAGTAGTGGTCGTATGTGCCGGACGGCTGATCGTGGAAGGTTTTGACGACGATTCCGCCGGTCACGAAGCTCACCATCAGCGCCATCAGGTATCCGGGCAGCACCACCAGCATGCTGCCGATCAGCCGAGTGCCGACGACGAACGGAATGGCCTGCAGGCCGATCGATTCGGTGGCGTCGATCTCCTCGGAGATCCGCATCGCACCGATCTCCGCCGTCATTCGGCAGCCCGCCTGCGCGGCGAACCCGATACCGGTGATGATGGGCGCGATGACCCGGACGTTGCCGAAGGATCCGATGATGCCGGTCAGCGCGCCGAAGCCGAGCAGGTCGAACGCCATGAACGCCTGGATCGCCACCACCGCGCCGACCGCGATGCCCAGGAAGAACATCAGGCTGATCACGCCGCCGTCGACGACGAGCGAGCCGTTGCCCCAGGCCATGTTGTTCATGGTCGTGACGGTCTGCTTCCGGTAGTGCCGAACGGTCTTGGGCAGCAGGCCGATCGTCTTGCCGACGAAGAGAGTGATCTGGCCGAGTTCCGCGGCCACGTTCCGGAGCGGGCCGGTCACCGTGGTGACCAGTGACGCCACCGGCGACCCGCGGTGCGCGGGTGTCCGGGTCGCCATCACGCCAGCCTCGCCGGGAAGAACATCATCTGCAGCTGGCTCACGAGCAGGTTCGTGGCGAAGATGCAGAAGACGCTGAGCACCACGGAGGCGTTGACCGCGTTGGCCACACCGGTCGGGCCTCCCTTGGCCTCGAGGCCACGCAGACTCGCGATGATCACCACGGTCGCCGCAAACAGCAGGGACTTGAGCACCGAGAACGCGAGATCGGTCGGGGTGGCGAAGGCGCCGAACGACTGCCAGAAGCTACCGGGCACGACGTCGTTGACGTTGGCCGAGATCAGCAGGCCCGCAGCGACACCGGCCGCGATGATGATGATGCACAGCATCGGTGCTATGAGGATCATCGCGATGAAGCGGGGCACGACGAGCCGCTGAACCGGGTCGATACCCATCACGCGGATCGCCTCGATCTCCTCGCGGATGGAGCGGGCACCCAGGTCCGACGCGATGGCCGAGGCCGCGGCGCCACTCATCAGCAGGCCTGCCGCCATCGGCGCACCCTGCCCCACGACACCGAGACCACTCGCGGCGCCCGCGAGCGAGTTCGCACCGACCTGGTTCATGATGCCGCCGACCTGGACGGACACCTCGGCACCGATCGGCACCGCCATCAGCAGTGCAGGCAGGGCGGTCACCTTGAGCAACTTCCACATCTGCTCGACGACCTCCCCCACCGGCAGACGACCGGTGACGGTATCGGTCACGCAGTACCGGATCACGTTGCCGGCGAGTCGAGCGGACCGCCCGATCGTGGCGAGGCTCTGTGCCGGCCTGACCCGGAGGTACGCGCTCAGCCAGGCGAGTACCGCCCCGGCCCGCTGCCGGACACCGCTCTGCCTCCGCGGCTCCTCCGGCACGGTGGCCGGGGCGGGTGACGTCAACTGGATCCTCATCGGGCCACCACCTCCAGGCGTTGCGTGGGCATGTCGTCCTCGAGGTCGTCACGGATTGCGCGCTGTGCTCGAGCTGGAAGGGTGTGCAGAATTCGCCGAACCCGCATCCGCCGCCGGGCTACCGCGCGACGCTCCGGCATACCCGGAGTCGCCCTCATCTGCGGCACGATTCCGTCCAGTCCGTCGACGCCGCCCGCGTGGTGACCGGCATCGACCAGCGCCTGCTCGTGCGCCATCTGCGCCTCGTCCTTCTCCTCGGACATCCCGATCGGACCGATCATCGCTCCGCCCAGGAACTGCTTGACCACCGGCTCGTCCGACGTCAGCAGCACCTCACGGGGTCCGAACATCACCAGCTCACGCCGGAACAGCATTCCGATGTTGTCCGGCACCGTCCGGGCCAGGTTGATGTTGTGCGAGACGATGAGGATCGTCGCGTCGATCTCGGCGTTGATATCGATCAATGTCTGCGAGATATAGGTCGTACGAACGGGATCGAGGCCCGAGTCGGGCTCGTCCACCAGAATGATCTGCGGCTCGAGGACCAGTGCCCGCGCCAGCCCGGCGCGCTTGCGCATGCCGCCGGAGATCTCACCGGGAAGCTTGTCCTCCGCCCCGAGGAGACCGACGAGTTCGAGCTTCTCCATCACGATCTTCCGGACCTCGGACTCGGACTTGCGCGTGTGCTCCCGCAACGGGAATGCCACGTTGTCGTACAGGTTCATCGATCCGAACAGCGCGCCGTCCTGGAACAGCACCCCGAACAACTTGCGAATCTCGTACAGTTCCTTGGCCGAACACGTCATGATGTCCACGCCGTCGATCACGATGGATCCCTGCTCTGGTCGGAGCAGGCCGATCAGCGACTTGAGGAAGACCGACTTTCCCGTGCCCGATGGTCCGAGGAGCGCACTCACCTCACCAGCGGGCAACGTCATCGTCACGTCTCGCCAGATCTGCTGGGAGCCGAATGACTTGGTCAGACCCTCCACAGCAACTTCGATACCCACTCAAAAGCTCCTTCCCACCCCGTCAACCCTTGTGCACAACACATTCGATTCATGTGGACATACGTGCACGCCAGCAGAGCCTCGAGCGAAACGGTCCCTGTGACATGCACCAGCACGGTCACGGACGCCGTCTCACGGCCTCTCCGTCACCGTTCGTCCCCCCGAGGACGTTGTCGGGCAACACGAAGTCGCCCGTTCATCACGCGCGGCGCACTGGGGCGCCGGCAGCCTCAGCCGATCGGTGAAGCCTGTCGACCGAGAGCGATGTCGACCATCTCCGAGCGATCGACGGCCTTGAGGCGAGGGCGTCCCACCTTCCGTCCCGCTTTCCGCTCGTGGGAATCCAGACGCTTCCAGCCGGCGAGGTCCAGCCTCTCGGGTTGCCGTTGCTCCACCAGGTCGGCGAACTGTTCGGAAGTTCCTTCCGGCACAGCCAGTTTGCCGGATGCGAAGTCAGCCACGATCTGCACCGCGGTGGCTTCCGAGCAGGCGCGATTCGATCCGATCACACCACTCGGCCCACGCTTGAGCCAGCCGGCCGTGTACACCCCACGCACCTGTACGCCGGAGTCGGGATCGACGACGGCTCCGTTGCGGTTGGGCAGCACCCCACGAGCGTGGTCGAAGGGCAATCCCTCGACGGGCCTGCCCATGAATCCCACGGACCTGATCACCAGATCGGCGGGAACGGTCTCGCTGCGGCCGGACGCCGAGATCCCGCCCTCGGCGGTTCGTTCGTTGACATCGATGCGGAGGCCCTCCGTACGGATGTCGCCGAGAATCCCGGTCGGTGATCCGAAGAACTGCAAGTGAATCCGGCGGTTGCCTGGAGTCGGCTGTGCCGCCGCGTAGCGGTTCAGGACGGACGCGCGGATCCTGGTGAGCTCGTCGTTCGCGTGAGCGGACTCGAACGAGTGCGAGGCCGTGACATCGACCCCGGCGAGGTTGCCCAGGCCCAGCAACTCGGGAGTGCTGAAGGCCGCGTGCTCGGGACCTCGCCGGCCCAGCACGACCACTTCCCGGATGCGGCTCGCCGCAAGGGCCTCGAGGGCGTGGGCGGCGATGTCCGTGCCGATCAGCCTGGCCACGTCACCGGCGAGCACCCGCGCGACGTCCAGGGCGACGTTGCCGTTGCCCACCACCACCGCGCGCTCCCCGGACAGATCGAAGGTGGCATCGGCATGATCGGGATGGCCGTTGTACCAGAGAACGAAGTCGCGCGCGGAGACGCTGCCGGGAAGGCCTTCCCCCGGAACACCGAGCGGGCGATCTCCGTTCGCACCCGATGCGTACACAACGGCGTGATGATGACGCAACACCTCGTCATGCGTGACGTGCACGCCCACTTCGGTGTTCAGGTGCACGGTGCATCCGCGCTTGCCGAGGGTACGGCCGAACAACGTCGCGATGCTCTTGGTGGCGGCGTGGTCGGGTGCGACTCCGTAGCGGACGAGCCCTCCGGGCGCGGGCAACCGTTCGAGGACGGTGATCTCGACGTCGAGTCCTCGAATCGTGTTCAGAGCGTCCACGACATAGCAGGCCGACGGGCCGCTTCCCACGACAGCGACCCGGAGCGGGCCACTCGTCGCGGCCACGGTCACGGGTTCGACGACATCCGGTGCGGCCGACCCGGGCCGATCCGAGTAGTAGGCCGCGTTGATCGCGACGAAGGGTTCGAGTGCGGGCGTGACGTCCTCGGGCGGCACGATCGCGTCCACGGGGCACTCGTCCACGCATGCGCCACAGTCGATGCACGCGTCCGGGTCGATGAACAGCATCTCTGTCCGGACGAATGCACGCTCGCGCGGGGACGGATGGATGCAGTCGACGGGACATACCGCGACGCAACTCGCGTCGTTGCAGCACGGTTGGGTGATCACGTGCGCCATGGTCGCTCCTGACGTTGTTGCCCGGATCTCGTATTCGCCGGCTGAACGCCGCGGGGAGAACTCGGTGTGCACTCGGAGAATCTGGTGGACATGCGTGTCTTTGCGGAGCCGTTCACGGCCCCGAACCTGCCCCGACAACAGGTTTACAAATAACAATCTGTGTCATACGTTACGGCATGTGATGCGGGACACGCAACAAGCACATCGCCGGGCACGCGGGTCGGCCCGGCCGACCGTCACGCGCCCGGTTCCGGCCCCCGAGGTGCCGGATCTGCCACGATGCCGGGGAGCAGCAGCTTGGCCAGCATGCGTCGATGGTCGGGGTCACTCGCGGCACCGAAATCCATGCGCCCCACCAGGATCAGTTCGACGACGACGATCCACTCGGTGATCTCGCGGTTGGTCAGGCCGGGACGGATCTCGCCGCGCTCACGGGCGGCATCGAGTACCGGCGCCCACATTTCGTGTGTCAGTTGCGCCGCCAGTCCCGAGCTGCCGGTCAACGCGGTGTCCCAGCCCAGTTGTTCCGGGCCGACGATCAGGCGGATGAGCGGGTCCCTGCGCCCGCGGTCGACGAGTTGGGCGAGCCCCTCGACGAGTTGCTCGGAGAGGCCGTCGCAGCCGGCGAGGAAGGCGTGCGTCTCCGCGAACAGGCGCCGGGACCGGGCCGCGATGAGCGCCGAGACGAGGGCGTCACGGTCACGAAAGTATCGATAGAGGGCGGGGCGGGAGACGCCCGCCTCCTTGGCGATGTCGTCCATCGTCGACTTGACCACGCCGTACCGCTCGAATGCCGCCTCGGCGGCATCGAGAATCCGTGTGCGCGCTTCGTCCGCGTCCGTGCCGAGGACGCTCACCGCCCGTCGTCGTGCCATCTCCGTCACCTCCGGTCGAGACGAGTCGTCACCGAAACGGCGACCGGCCGGAGCCGGGGAGCGGCGACCGATTCCACGGTGCCCTCAACCGCACACCGCAGCCGGGCCGGCACTCGTGCGTGCCGGCTCACGGACGATCGCGGGCAGCAGGAACCGGGTGAGCATGCGCCGATGCTCCGGATCGTCACTGTCACCGAAGTCATTACGCCCCATCAGGATCAGCTGCACCATCGTGATCCAGTCGCAGATCTCCTCGTCCGTCGTTCCGGGTCGGATCTCGCCCCGGTCGCGGGCCTCGTCGATGAGCGGTGACCACATCTCGGTGTTCAGCCGGGTCGCGAGACCCGACGTGCCGAGGAGGGCGGTGGCGGTGTCCATGTGTTCGGGGGTGACCAGCAACCGCATGATCGGGTCGCGCCGGCCACGGTCCACGAGGTGCACGATTCCGTCCACGACCTGCTCGCCGAACGTCGGCCGCTCGCGGAGAAACGCACGCGCCGTGTCGAACAGCCGGCGCGACCGCGCCTCCACGATGGCCGAGATCAGCGTGTCCCGGTCCCGGAAGTAGCGGTAGACCGTCGGCCTCGACACGCCCACCTCCTTGGCGACGTCGCCCATCGTGGCCTTGACGATTCCGTAGCGCTGGAAGACGGACTCGGCCGCGGTGAAGATCTGGGCACGCGCATCGTCCACGCTCTCACCCAGGACGCCGACGCGCCTGCGCGCCATTCGACCCTCCACTTCACCGGTTCGACACTGCCATGCGGCTCTGGAAAGGGTACCAGGGACAACTGCACCCTCGGCGCCGTAGGAGGCACGGGCGCAGCGTATCTCGGCCGCATCCACCCCATAGGAGTGTCCCGGCGTGGCCGCCCCCTTGCGGCCGCACCGGGACACCCGGGTGGCGTCCGGCCCCCTCTGCCGACCCCTACCCTGCGATGCTGGTCTTCTCCTGCCGGGCAGGCTCGCTCACACCGCCGGTGTGAACTGGATCGGAAGGCGCGCGCAGCCACGCACCTGGCTGCCGTGGAGGATCGGCGGATCCGCCTCCACGAGGCGGTAGTCCGGGATCCGCCGGTGCAGTTCCTCGAGAGCGATGGACAGTTCGATCCGCGCGAGGTGCGATCCGAGGCAGCGGTGCGCGCCCGAGCCGAAAGAGAGGTGCCGATTCGGATGCCGTTCCAGCTGAAGGTCGTTCGGGTCATCGAACTCGCCCTCGTCCCGATTGGCGGAGCACAGCATCAGGATGAGCTGGTCACCCGCCTTGATCTGGACGCCGCCGAGTTCGACGTCGCGGGTGGCACACCGCCCCGGCACGACCGCCGCCTCGATTCGGAGGATCTCCTCGACCGCACTCGCGATCAGATCGTCGTTCTCGATCAGCTCCGCGCGCTGCTCCGGGTTGTTGTAGAGATGGATGACGGCCCAGGCGAGAGAGCCCTGCACCGTGTGCAGCCCGGCAATGAGGAGCAGGAAGAACATCCGGTTGAGTTCCTCGTCGGTCAGCAGCCGCTTGCCGTCCTCGAGCTCGACCTCAGTGTGGATCAGCGCCGAGGTGACGTCGTCACCCGGATTCTTCCGCCGCTCGTCGACGATCTTCTGGAAGTAGCCCAGCATCTCGAAGCCGGCCATGGCCCGAGCCTGCTGCGACTCTTCCTCGGTTCCACCGGGTTTGCCGACGAGGATGGTGTCCGTTGCCGCGGTGAACATCGGGGCGTCCTCGACCGGCCAGTCCATCAGCGCCAGGAACACGCGGGTGGGCAGCTCGTGCGCGAACTCGCTGATGAACTCCGCTTCACCCTTCGCGGCGAAGCCGTCGATCAGCTCGTTGACCAGATCCCGGATCTGCTCGGTCAGCGCCTTCATCCGGTTGGGGGAGAACAGCGGCTGCAGGGCGAGTCGGTAGCCGGTGTGCTCCGGCGGGTCGAGCTCGATCGGAATGAACTTGCCCATGCCGCCCGGCCCGGTGACGAGGTTGTTCGGGTAGCTCGAGAAGGTCTCCGGATCGCGCAGGACCTCGTGAATCTCCTTGTAGTGCGTGACGATCCAGTGCCCACCGTGAGCGGTGGAGTACACGACCGGGCCCTTGCCTGCAAGCTCGGCGACGCGATCCTGGATCGTGTCGACCGGCGCGGTCAGGGCCGGGTCGTAGATGTCGAAGTCGACGACGAGATCGCTGGGCGCGTCGTCCAGAGTGGTGGTGGTCATGTCGTTCCTTCCTCGGAACTGTTTCTGATCAGACGGATTCGACGGTGAGGGCGCGTTCCGGACACACCTGCACGGCGGCCCGGGCGGCGTCGATCTCGGCTGCGGTGTCGAGCGGATCGCGCAGAATCACGGGATCACCCTGATCGTCGCAATCGAGCACCTCGGGATACCCGCCGTAACACAGGCCGTGACCGGCGCAGGCGGAACGATCGACGTTCAGGCGTAATCCTGTCCCGCTTTCGCTGCTGTGGCCGGACGAGGCGGCGGTCGTTGCGGTCATGCGCCGTGGCCGTCTGTCGAGGGTTCCAGATCCTCCGGGAACCACATGCCGACGCGGGACAGTGTTCCGCCGTCGGTGGTCGGCAGCACGACACCCGACATGTAGGCAGAGTCGTCCGACACCATGAACAGGGCCGCTCGGGCGTTGTCGTCGAGTGACGGCGGACGGCCAAGCTTGAGCGGGATCGGCGAGACTCCCGGATCCCAGGGGCCGGCGACCTCCTCGTAGGACTTCCCGACGACCGGAGTGCCCTCCGGCGCGAGGAAGTTCGGCGACATGCCGTGGGTGGGCGCGATGGCATTGACGCGAATGCCGTACTTGCCCAGGTCCAGGCTCAGCCCGCGAACGAGCCCGTTCACGCCGGCTTTCGTCGCCGAATACATCGCGATGCTGTGGTAGGCCACCAGGGACGCGGCCGACGAGGTCGCGAGGATGACGCCGCCACCCTGCTTGCGCATCGTGGGAACGACGGCCTTCGCGGTGTAGAAGACACCGGAGAGGTTCACGCCGACCACATCCTGCCAGTCGGCGTCGGTGAGGTCCTCGAAGTCGACCTGCTCTCCTCCGGCCACGGACGGCACTCCGCCGCGAGAAACGATGCCGGCGTTGGCAAATGCGATGTCGACGGTACCGAAAGCGTCGACGGTCGTCGCGACGGCGTCGGCGACCTGCTTCTCGCTCCGGACGTCCGCCGTGATCGCGATCGCGGTACCGCCCTGTTCCTCGACGAGCGCGACCGTGCCCTTGGCCCGTTCGGCATCGATGTCGACGACGGCGATCGTGGCGCCCTCGGAGGCGAACAGCTGCGAAGACCGCCGTCCGAGCCCGGACCCCGCGCCGGTGATGAGAGCGACCTTACCGTTGAGTTTCATACGAGCTCCTTGTGTGAAAGGGAGTGCATGGTGAGCCACAGCGGTCGTTGCCGTGGAGAGATGTCGCCCGAACCCGGGCGACCTGAAGACTCTGACCGGAGGTGTTCTTCTCGCGGCCTGTGACTGACGTTACAGCGAATGACAGCTGACGTCAATCGATTTTTGTCAGCAGCTCTCGCGGGGACGCCGGAGACAGCACTGAGCTCCCCGGGTGTGCACCGCATCCCGGGGAGCTCCTCGCATTGTGTCCGTGCCCTGCGAATACGGCAGTGGGGCGGACCGTGACGGTCCGCCCCACTGCTGTCCGCGCCCTTCGCCGATTCAGGCGGTCGGCTCACCGACCTCGAGGGGCAGCGACTCGTCGGACACCCACTCGTTCATCGACCCGTCGTAGACGGCGACGTCCTCGCGGCCGAGCCGGGCGAGCTGGAAGGCGAGGAAGGTCGCGGCAATGCCGCCACCGCAGTAGGTGACCACCGACTTGTCCTCGTCGAGCGCACCCGCCTCGGCGAACAGCGGCCGGACCAGCTCCAGCCCGCCGACCCTGCCGCCCTCGGTGACCAGGTCGCCGAAGAAGACGTTGACGCTGTCCGGGATCCGGCCCGGACGCCCGTACCCGTAGGTGTCCACCTCGCCCCGGAACGTCTGCGGCTCCAGCGAGTTCACCAGGACGCCGGCCGGGTTACCGATCCCGGCGAGGATGCTCTCCTTCGTCGCGAGCAGTTCGGGCCGGCGCTCACCGGAGAAGGCTGCTGCCGGGTAGGTGTTGCTCCCGCCCTGCTCGATCTCGTGCCCTGCGGCCTTCCAGGCACCGAGACCGCCGTCGAGGACCGATACCCGGTCGAAGCCCTCCAGCCGCAGGTTCCACCACAGCCGGGTCGCCCACAGGTTCCCGCCCTGGTCGTAGAGAACGACATGGGTGTCCGGTCCGATGCCGAGGGCACCGGCCCGCTGCGCGAAGGTGTCGTGGTCGAGGCTGGTGAAGGCATACGGTGACTGCGTGTCGGCGAGGTCGCCGAACACGTCGGCGTGCGCGGCGCCGGGGATGTGCTCCGCCTCGTAAGTCTCCCGCCCGGACGTGGTGAACGGTTCGCCCGCCTGGGTCTTCCCGTGCGAGATGCTGACGTCGTAGATCCGGATGTTCTGATCCGAACGGTGGGCGACGAGCCAGTCGGCGTCGACGAGCAGGGGGACGGTGGACATCGGAGTGCTCCAATCCTACGCCACGGCAGCACCGGCCGTCGCGCGTCGAAGATCTAGTTCCTTTAGGCCAGAGTATCGTCCCGACCGAGAACGGCACGGGTTCCGATCCCCGCGATCGGAACCCGTGCCGTGACGTCCGGGTGCGGCTACACCGGCAGAGTCTCGACGTCTCCGCCCGCCTCGAGCGATTCCGATCGCGTCCGCGAGAGTGCCGCCGCGACCAGGCCGAGGATCGCGATGCCGCAGAGCAGCAGGCTCAGCCAGGCGGTGGTGTCATGGAAGGCCAGTGGCACCGCGACCACCGGCACGATGGCCGCGCCGAGGGCGTTACCGGTCTCCCGGCCCAGACCGAGTCCGCTGTAGGCGTGCCGGGTCTCGAACAGTTCGGTGACGTAGGCGCCCATCGGGCCGAAGATCGACGCGACCCCGATGCCGTTGCCCAGAGCGAGGACGAGCCAGAACACGGTTGCGGAGCCGTGGTTCGAGAGCAGCCAGAACGCGGGCCACGCGAAGACGGCGCTGTAGACGAAGCCAAAGATGATCACCGGCCGTCGGCCCATCCGATCCGAGAGGCCACCGAACAGCGGGATCAGCAGTGCGTTGGCGACCTGGGCAAGAATCAGGCCGATGAGGATGTCGGTCTTGCCCAGCCCGAGCTGGTTGGCGCCGAAAGTGCCCATGAACACGATGAAGAAGTAGCCGATGCCCGTCATGCCGATGGCCATCACCATCACGGCGAGCAGTGCCCGCGGCTGCTGGCGAATCACGTCGCGGACCGGAGTCCGAGCCGTGTCATCCGCGTTCTCGATTCGCCGGAACTCCGGTGTCTCCGGCAGCGACCGCCGCAGCCACAGCCCGTAGGCGAGGATCAAACCACTGAGCAGGAACGGAATCCGCCACCCCCAGTCGAGAAAGTCCTCCTTCGACAGCAGGGTCGACACCAGCAGCAGTGCACTGGTACCCAGGACGCCACCGAGCGCCGAACCCATACCGGGGAGTGAACCGAGCAGTCCCCGCTTGCGTTCCGGCGCGAACTCCACCGCAACCAGCGTGGCACCGCCGTACTCGGCGCTCGCGCCGATGCCCTGGAGGATCCGGAGGAACACCAGCAGGACGGGTGCGAGCCATCCGATCTGGGCGTATCCCGGCAGCACGCCGACAAGCATGGTGGCCGCGCCCATCAGCACAAGGGTCAGCACGAGAATTCGCTTGCGCCCGATACGGTCTCCGAGACTTCCGAGGACCACCCCGCCGATCGGGCGGACCAGGAAGCCGACCGCAAAGGTGCCGACCGCCTGCAGGGTCCCCAGGAACGGGCTCGATCCGGAGAAGAACACGCTCGCGAAGACCACCGAGGCCGCAGAAGCGTAGAGGCTGAAATCGTAGTATTCGAGCAGGGTTCCGACGAAGGCGGCGCGGCTGGCCCGGCGCGAGTCCGCGGTGGAGCGCGCCCGGCTCGAGTCCGTGAGGTTTTCGGTGACTTCGGTTCTGGTCTCGGTCATGCACACCTCGATGTGTGTAAGGCCGGGCGATCACCCGGAATGTCCTGTGATGCGCAACACATTAACCAATAGTCATTAGATTTGTCTACGGAAGATTCTTGCGCTCGACTTGGCGCCAAATGTATGCAACCACCATCTATTTCGATCGGAAGTTGAACTCCATTCGACATCCGGCGAGCCCAGGACGGACTCGTATGCGTGACGCACGACGTGCGGGCCTGGTCGCAGGCCCGCTTGTTCGGGTCGAATCGGAACTCCGGCCGCGCAGGTGACGGCGGCATGATCGTGCCCGCAGCGGGGAGGCAAGGTTCGAAGTTCCGTCACCAGCACGTGAATACCGTTGCAGGTCTGCCGGTTCCACAATACTGCGTCCATCCGGAAGCAAACTGCGACGACAGCACGTCACCCGAGATGACCTGCTGTCGTCGCAATTTCAAGGCGTTCCGGCCGGTGCTGTCCGGGCTAGCCGGTCGCCACCTCCCGCACGAGGGCAGGGTCGGTCGCCGGAGGCTGCAAAACCCCGGACCGCACCAGCGCATCGATCTCGGCGTCCTCCAGGCCGAGCAGTTCGGCGCAGATCTGCCGGGTCTGCTCGCCGGCCAGCGGAGCCTGACGGGTGGGCGGGTCGGCGATCTCGCCGAACACGGCGACCCGGGCGGTGGCGGATAGGGGTGTCGGCAGCAGCTCGTGCTCGACCGCCGTGTAGGTGGCACGAGCGGTCAGCTGCGGGTCGGTGAGCAGTTGCGGCAGCCGCAGCATCGCCCCCGCGGGGACTCCCGCGGCCTGCAGCACCGCCGTCGCCTCCTGGGGGTCCCGGTCCCGAAGCCAGGCCGCGATGATGCCGTCCACCTCGACGCGGTTCGCGATCCGCTGCGGGTTGGTGGCGAACCGCCTGTCCCCCACCAGGTCCGGACGATCGACCACACCGCACAGCGCCGCCCACTCGTCGTCGTCGCGGACGGTGACCACGCACCACTCGTCGTCACCGGCGCACGCGTACACGCCACTCGGCGCGGCGTACGGATCGACGTTGCCGGGCGCGGTGATCGTCCCGGGCCGGAGTCCCTCGGTGACCAGCTGGGTGCCGAGCTGCACTAATGCCGTGTCCGCCTGGGCCACCTCGAGGTTCGTTCCCCGTCCCGTCCGACGCCGGTCGATCAGCGCGGCGAGCACCGCGATGGCGGCGACGTGCGCGGCGATGTGGTCGGGGTACACGGTCTGCCCGTCGCAGAGCAGTTCCTCGTCGTCCGGGTACCGCCACAGGGCGGATACGCCGCACGAGGCCCGAACCAGCGGGCCGTAGCCGAGCCGGGTGCTCCACGGTCCGGTGCTGCCGAATGCGCTCGACTCCGACACCACGACACGGGGATTGATCTCGGCGAGGGTCTCGTACGAGAAGCCCATCGACGCCAGGGTGCCGGGTTTGAAGTTGGCCAGCACCACGTCCGCATCGGCGACCAGTCGCCGGAAGAGGTCGACGCCCTCGGGGCTGCGCAGGTCGATCCCGAGACTGCGCTTGTTGCGGTGCCCCCAGGCGACGGATGCGGCCAGCGCCGCGCCGCGCTTGGACTGGCGCAGCCCGTCGGGGAAGTTCGCGTTCTCGATCTTGATGACGTCGGCGCCGTAGTCGGCGAACTGCCGGCTCAACTCGGCGCCGAACACGATCACCCCTAGGTCGAGGACGCGCAGCCCGGCCAGCGGCGCGGCCGACGGGTCACCCGTACCGGCAATGATGTCCCGCGCCGCGAAGGTCAGGTCGTTGTGCTCGCCGAGTTGCGGTGCCCGCGTTCGGATCCCGGCACGATCTCCCCCGACACGGACATAGCCCGACGGCACGCGGGCCCGGAGCCCGGGCGCGATCTCCGCGTCGACGAGGGAACCGGACGCCGCGAAGTGCTCGGTGGTGAGCACCTCGCTGAGGGTGTGCACACCACCGACCGGCACGCCGCGGCGCGCCCCCTCCGCCACCAACTCCGCCTGGGTGTATGCGGAGAACAGCTGCTCGATCAGGGGGTGCAGGGTGTCCGCGGCGACGAATCGCGCAGGGATGGTGTCGTACTTCGGATCCGCGAACTCCTCTGGCTCACCGAGCCATTCGAACATGCCCCGCCACTGCCGTTTGGCGAGCAGGCAGATCCGGACGTGACCGTCCTTGCAGGGGAACACCGGATAGAAGTTGGCGGCGTTCGGCCTGCCCCGCGGGAAATCCTCGGACCGCGCCGCGGCCGCGGACCCCTGGGTGCCGAATCCGGGGTCGAATCCGTGCACGATCGCCTCGAACGCGGACACGTCGACGGTTTCGCCGCGACCGGTACCCAATCGGCGGTGGTACGCGAGCAGTGCGGCCCAGGCGGCGTGCGCGCCGACGGTCTCCTCGACCAGTCCGCCCGGCGGCAGCAGCGGTTCCGCGCCCGGGGCACCGGAGCGGGACAGGACTCCGGACAGTCCGTAGAGCACCTGCTCGGTCGCCACCCAGTCCCGGTACGGTCCGGTCTGGCCGAATCCGCTGACCGACACCCACACCAGTCCCGGTACGAGGGCCCGAATCTCGTTCGCGCCGACACCGCACTCGGACAGCCGGCCCGGGCGCAGCGACTCGATCAGGATGTCCGCGCTCGTGGCGAGTTCCCGCAGTCGCCCCCGGCCGGCGTCGGTGTCCAGGTCGAGCGTGATCCCGAGCTTGTTGGCATTGCGCAGCGCGAACGGAATGCTCACGCCGTCGACGACGGGTTCGGCGGCACGCGAACGTGATCCGCCGGGCATCTCGATCCGGATCACCTCGGCACCGAGGTCGGCGAGGTAGCGGCCACAGGATTCGCCGAGACCGTCGGTGAGGTCCAGCACCCGGACGCTGTCCAGCGGAAGGGTCATCGTTGGCTCCGTTCGATCGGTGATTGCCTGTGGTTCAGCGGCTGCCGAAATAGACGGACTTCGCGCTGTAGTACGGGGCGAGGCCCTCCGGGCCCAGTTCGCGGCCGAGGCCCGACGCCTTGACGCCGCCGAACGGGGCCGCCAGGTCCAGCGCGTAGTGGTTCACACCGACGGTGCCGCTGTGGATCCGGTCCGCGATCGCCAGACCGTGCTCCTCGTCGGTGGTCCACACCGTGCCGCCGAGACCGTACTCGGAGTCGTTGGCGATCGCGATCGCCTCCTCCTCGTCGCCGTACGGGGTGACGGTCAGGACGGGGCCGAAGATCTCCTCCTGCGCGATCCGCGCCGCGTTGTCCACGCCTTCGAAGACGGTCGGCTCGACGTACCACCCGACGGACTGGTCGGCGGGCGTTCCGCCACCGGCGGTGATGCGGTACCCGTCCGCGCGGCCGGCCTCGATGTAGCCGAGCACCCGGTCGCGCTGGGCGGCACTGACCAGGGGGCCGATCTGGGTCGCCTTGTCCAGCGGGTCGCCGATCCGCAACGCCCGCACGGTCTCGGTCACCGCGTCGACGACCTCGGAGTACCGGCCGCGTGGCGCGAGGATGCGGGTGCTGGCGTGGCAGGTCTGCCCGTTGTTGACCAGCGAGACCTCGAGCAGGTTCGCGGTGAACACGTCGAGGTCGGCGTCGGCCGTGACGATCGCGGCCGACTTGCCGCCGAGTTCCAGGGTCACCGGACGCAGGAGCCGACCACAGACCTCGCCGATGGCCCGTCCCGCGGGAGTCGAACCGGTGAACGCGACCTTGTCGACGCCCGGGTGCTCGACCAGGTACGCGCTGACCTCCCGGCCGGCGGGCACGACGTTCAGCACGCCGGCGGGCAGCCCGGCCTCCACGGCGGCGTCGGCGAAGGCGAAGGCGTCGAGCGCCGTCTCGGGTGCCGGCTTGAGCACCACGGTGCAGCCGGCGGCGAGGGCGGGGGCAATCTTCATCGCCGCGAGCGACTGCGGGTAGTTCCACGGGGTGATCGCCGCGACCACGCCGACCGGATCCCGGCGGACCACCGTGCGTCCCCCGAACGCGCTGGGGCGCACGTCCTCGCGTTCCGCGCGGCGGATCAGGTCCGCGTAGTAGCCGACCATCAGGCCCGGGGCATAACCGTTGGCACCGATCGACAGCGAGATCGGCATGCCGTTCTCGCGGCTGCTCAACACGGCAGTCTGCTTCGCCCTGCTCTTGAGCGCCGCGGCGAACCGGTCGAGGTGGTCGGCGCGCTGCTCGGCCGTCAGGGCGCGCCAGGGCGTCAACGCCCGGCGGGCGGCCGCCACCGCCGCGTCGACGTCCGAGTTGTCGGCCAGCGCGGTGATGCCCAGCACCTTCTCGGTGGCGGCCTCGATCACGTCGTAGGTCGCGTTCGAGTGCGGTGCGGCCCACTCGCCGTCGATGAAGAACGTGCGCCGGTCCAGGGTGGTGTCCATTGAGGATCCTCCGGTAGTGCGGTCGCGCCCGGGTCGGGCAGGTTTCTCGCCCGAGCCGGGCAGATGTCTCGGTCAGAGGGTTTCTTCGTGGCCGAACAGCGTCGAGCTGACCAGCGGCGCCATCGGTCCGCCGATGAACAGTGAGGTGCGTGCTCCGGCAACGGGATTGGTCGAGGTGCCGCGAATCTGCCGGACGGCCTCGACGGCCAGGCCCATGCCGTTGACGAACGAGTCGGCGATGTTGCCGCCGCTGGTGTTGACCGGCAGCTTGCCGATCCCCGCGGTGAGGTTGTCCACGGTGAGCACCTCGCCGGCGGCGGGACCGGTCGGGGCCAGCCCGTGGTCGATCAGCGCAGCCACGGCGGGCCCGCTGAAGTTCTCGTACACCTGCACCACGTCGACGTCGTCGGGGCCGAGACCCGCTGCGGTCCACAGCCTCTCCGCGACCCCGGGTCGGCCCGGGCGGCCGGCGAATCCCGCACTCGTGTACAGATCGTCGTTGTCGATGATCGACGAGTAGCCGCCGGGTGCGCCCTGCGCACCGGCCAGCACGTAGGCGGCGTCGGGCCGCATGCGCTTCGCGCGCTCGCCCGAGACCAGCACCAGCGCCACCGCGCCGTCGCTTTCCCGGGAGCAGTCGAACAGGTGGAACGGTTCGGTGATCATCCGGGACGCGTCGTAGGTCGCCTCGTCGAGCGGCCGGCCGTAACCGGCAGCGGTGGGGTTGTTCTGGGCGTGCCGGTACGCGGCCAGAACCAGCGCCCGCATCGCCTCGCGGGGCACGCCGTCGTGTTCGAGCAGCCGCTGGGTGCGCAGCGCGCACACCTGGGCGGGCGAGCCGACACCGTGCGCGAGATAGTGCGGTCCGTAGAAGTACTTGGCGTACCCGAGGCGTCCGGTGTCCTCCTGCGCCATCGAGCGGTACACGACCACGCACTCGGCCTGGCCCGCCGCGATGGCGACGGCGGCGTTGTTGACGGCGGCGGCGACGGTGCCGCCTCCCCCGCCCCACATCATGTTGGACCAGCGCACGTCGTCGACGCCGAGGGCGCCGCCGATGGTCGCGCCGTCGTACCCGCCGCCCGCGTAGGAGACGAAGCCGTCGAGTTCGCGTGGGGAGATGCCTGCGTCGGCGCAGGCCGCGACAATCGCCTCGAGCGTCATCCGCAGCTCGCCGTGCGGCGCCTCACCACGCTTGTAGTGCAGCTCGGACACGCCGACGACAGCCGCGGCTCCGCGCATCACGATCGCGGTCGAGCCGCGTGTTGCTGCCCCGCTCATGCCTGTGCTCCTTCACGTCGACGCCACCGCAGCAACGGCCAGGTCGCGCCCTCGTCCAGTTCGATGTGTCCGACCACCGGGTCGCCGATCCGGACGTCGGTGTCGTCGCCCGTGAGAATGCCCAGGACCCTGCGGTTTCCGGCGCCGGGAAGTTCAACCAGGACCGTGACGTAGGGAACCCGGTCCGCGAGCTCGGTGATGAACGGGTAGTGGCTGCGCGCCCAGCTGTAGACGGTGCCGACCGGCTCGACCGTCTCCCAGCCGGGGTCGAAGGTGTGGCAGCGCCCGCAGATCCACTGCGGACCCCAGATCCACTCGGCACAGTTGCCGCAGCGCTGCAGTCGCAGTTCGCCCTCGCGCAGTCCGTCCCAGTAGGGCAGGTCGAGTCCGTCCGCGGCCGGGCCCCAGGGGAATTCGACTGCGATGTCACCGCTCATGCCGGGGCTCCGGGAACCGCGAAGTTCTCCAGCGCCGCGGCCTTCCACTGCCCGTCACGCAGCTCCCAGATCGACCGCAGCCCGATCACGCCGTCAGGGGTGTCGTAGACGGTCTCACCGATCTGCCGGTCGCCCTCGAGGCGCACGTCCTTGATCTCGAAGGCGTTGACTGCGCCGCGCGGAACGGAGACTCCGTCGAAGACGGCGGGGATGTTCTCCTGCACCATGTCGGCGATGGCCGCCTTCATGTTCCCGGACACGACGTAGCCCACGTGACGCTCGTACAGCGTCCGAAAGTCCTCTGCCGACATTCGATTCTCCTTGATCCACGGGCGCCGTCGGCGCCGGCTCGGCGCAGCGCGCCGGGTATGCGTTTTACCTTATGCCTTTAGGTATTGGCCCGTCAACGGTGGCGGGCACATCCGAGACGCCGGCCGGGCTCAGGCGAACCCGAACCCACCGTCCTCGGCGACGACGACACCCGCCCCCGCCTCCTCGTCGGCAAGCAGACGTTCCAGCGCCGCGGGCTCCGTCGTGGACGCGAGCGTGCGGCCCCCGTCCGGGGTGCGAGCCGCGAGGAAGCCGCGCTCCGGCGCACCCGACCGGTCGTGCAGCACCGCCCACGATTCGGCCGTCGCCGGGCCCTCGTACGTGGGATGCGCCTTCGTCGTCGGCTCGCGGTCCACCGCCGCCTGCACGTCCTCGCGACGGAACCCGGCGGCGGGCGGTTCGGTCCGATACACCCCGAAGGCGTGTTTGGTGAGGTACCCGCTGTTCGCGGTCACCAGCCCGTAGCTGCCCGGCGACTCCCGCAGCCGGGTGGCCAGGGTGGCGATCGCGTGGGTGCTGTAGTTGTTCCACGGCCCGCCGGCGAAGGTGAGCCCACCGGTGAGGGTCAGGGGTCGCCCCGGATCATCCAGCGGCAGCCCCAGTTCCCGCGCCGCGACCTGGACCGCGGACGGGAAGCAGGAGTACACGTCGACGTGCGCGACGTCGTCCACCCCGATGCCGGCGAGTTCCAGCGCCCGGGCACCGGCGATGCGGATCGCCGGCGAGCGGTCCAGCGCGCCGCGCTCGGCGATGTCGTAGGTGTCGTGCGACTCGGTGCCGGACTGCGGGAACACCCAGTTCTCGCGCGGGATCCCGAGCCGGGTCGCGACCTCCACCGAGCAGAGCAGCAGTGCGGCGCCCTGCTCCACCATGTTGTTCGAGTTCAGCAGCTTGGTGTACGGCGACACGATCCAGCGGTTGTCCGCCGAGGGGGTGACGATCTCGTCCGCGGTGTACTCGCGCTGCGTCCAGGCGTGCGGGTTGGTCGCGGCGACCTTGCTGAACCCGGACCACAGGGCGCCGATCGCATCCCGGTGCTCGGCCACGGATCGGCCGGCGGTGATGCGGAGCGCCTGCTCGAACAGCGGGTAGATGTACGCGGGGCGGTCCAGTCCGGCGCGCATCTCGGTGGCCGACTGCATCGGCACCTCGTCCACGACCAGCGGCGCCTTCGGCACCGACTCGTCCTGCACCGTCCAGTCGGGACGAATTCCCTGACCGCGCAGCTTCATCCGGGTGCGCCACGACTCGGCCCCGCCGATCAGCACGACGTCGGACCGGCCGGCCGCGATGTCCTCGGACGCGGCATTCACGAGCACCTGCGGTGTACTGCCGCCACTGCCGGTGTAGGCCGTGTGTCGCGGCGCGGCCCCGATCTGTTCACCTACGAGCGCGCCGGGGTCGCGGTACTTCCACGACAGCAGGCCGACGATCCGGACGGAGTCGACGAGTTCGAGCAGCCGTGCGCTGCCCGCCTCGTCGGCGGCCCGGCGGGCGGCGCCGGCGATCAGGTCCACCGGCTCGCGGCCGCCGTCCCGGTCGTTGATCTGACCACCACCGACGAGGACAGGGGTTCGCGGGTCGAGCGAGGCAGAGTGGGCAGACACAGGGGCACCATCCAGGATCTCTTCGTCGGGACGTCGCCGGAGCGATCGACCCAGTAGCTAATGCCTTTAGGTTAAGGTGGGCCGTGGTGGTTGTCGAGAGCCCCCGCGCGTTCGCTCGGATCAGCGGTCGTGAACGCCGACCGGACGCAGCCCGGTGCTGCGGTCACCCGACGTTGTCGAGGAACACCCTGAGCATCTCGACGAACAGGCGCTCGTCGGACCAGCCACCCGACTCGAGCGCATCGTTCAGCCGAGGGTCGAACCGTGCGGGCTCCAGGAACGGAGCCATCGCCGGACGTCCCGTCGCCACGCACATCGCCGACCCCACCGTCATGCGGTGCACCGATTCCAGAACGAACATCTGTCGGTCGATCGGAACTCCGCCCGCGTCGAGGACCTTGCAGTGCTGCGCGTACAGCGTCTCCAGGAGGGCACGGGGGAAGTACTCGACAACGAGGGGCACTGCCCGGGAATGAGCGAGCAGCGTCGCCCGGAACCGGACCGACGACTCGATCAGCCAGTCCTTCCATCGTCCCTCCCCCGGATCGACCGGATCGGGCAGACGCGGCGTGTCCAGGATGATCGCGCGGGCCGTCTCGGCGAGTATCTCCGCCTTGTCCGCGAAGTGGTTGTACAGGGACGGGCCGCGCACCCCCATCCTGGACGCGATCTTCTCCACACTGAGTGCCCCCGGGCCTTCGGCATCCACGATCTCGATCGCCGTGCGGACCACTGCGTCCCGCTGGATCAGTGGCCTTCTGCCCATCGGTGCCTCCCCGGTGCCCATCCCGCCGCGGCGCGCCGGTCAGGAAAACCCTAGTTGGACGGGCCACCGGCACCGCCGCCGCCCGGCGGCCGCGGTCACTCGCCCACTGCGGGGCGTGGGACCGTTCCACCGAGCCGGGTACCCCAGTCCGGCAGACTGCCGAACTGCCGACGAAGCGCGGCCTTGTCCACCTTCATCCCGGCGGTCCGGGGCAGCGGCTCCGCCAGCATTTCAACGTATCGAGGCGACTTGTAGCGTGCGAGGCGCATCCGGCAGTGCTCGACCACCGCCTCGGGACCGACGTGATCCGTTCCCCGGATCAGCACGGCGGGCGATTCCCCGAACTCGACATCGGGCACGCCGATGACCGCCACCTCGAGCACGCCGGGAAGCTCCATGATCGCGCGCTCGAGTTCCGCGGCGTAGATGTTGATCCCGCCCGAGATGATGACGTCCTTCGTCCGCCCGACGATGCGCAGCGACCCGTCCGGCTCCCACTGTCCGACGTCACCGGTGTGGAACCCGTCGGGCGTGAAGTACTCCGACGTCAACGCGGGATCGTTCCAGTAGCCCGCCGCGAGACCGGGCCCCGAGATCACGACCTCGCCCCGCTCCCCGGTCGGGCAGGGCGTGCCGTCGGGCGCGACGACCCGAATCTCGCTGGTGACACCGCCCCTGCCCACGCAATCCGGGTTGTCCATCGACGCCTGAACGCTCGGGACCGAGACGTTCGACTGCGACTCGGTCATCCCGTACACCTGCCGAAGACCGACACCCTTGTCGGACCACGAACGGATGAGGTTGGCCGTGACGGGGTTTCCCCCGGTGAACGCGACGGTCAACGACGAGAGGTCCGCCTCGGCGAACTCCGGGACCGCCGCCATCTGTTCGTAGAAGATGGTCGTCGCACCCAGTTGATTGATCTTCTTGTCCCGGATGAGTGCGAGCGCTGCGCGCGGCTCCCACTCCGGGAGGAACACCACACTTCCCCCGAGCACGAGTGGCCCGAGGAAACCGTTGAGCAGGCCGGCCGCGAACGACATCGAGCTGACGTTCAGTGATCGAGCGCGCAGGAAGCCCGGCTCCTGCAGGCACCACTCGAAGAAGGCTGCGGAGAGCGTGCGATGGGTGTAGACGACTCCCTTCGGCAGCCCCGTCGACCCCGAGGTCGACAGGATGCAGACGGCGTCGGTCTCCCGCGCGGTCCCGATGGGGGGTGCCTGCGGGCCGCCGTCGGCGGCCACGTCCTCGAGGTCCAGGACGGTGGTCGCCGGTGCGGCGGCTTCCAGGTTCGCGCGGCACGCGGCCGAGGTGACGATCGCGGCCACCTCGAGGCGAGCGAGCGCCTCCCCGAGTTCGGTCGCACTGTTCCGCTCGTTGAGCGGGCACACGACCGCGCCGACGCGGAGGATTCCGATCGCGGCGGCGGCCCAGGTCAGCGAGGGACGGCCAACGACGGCAACGCGGTCGCCCGCGCCGATCCCCTGTCCGATCAGGCGGGCGGCGGCGGTGCCGGCACGGCGATCGAGTTCCCGCCACGTCAGCACCTGGCCCTCGCACTCGACCGCCGGTTCGTCGGGCATCCGGGACGTCCATGCGGCAAGCGGGCGAAGGATGTTCGATTCCACTTCTGTGCCTTTCGTTCGGTCTGTCACTCCGGCACGTCGTGTGCACGGAGTCGGCGGCGCATCGCCTGCGGTGCGCCGCTGAAGAGCAAGTCGGTGCGGTCCCGCTGGAAGGCGGCCGCCCGGAAGGCGTCGAACTCCGCACCTGACGCGGAGCGCACGCTGGTGTGCACGGCGGCGGCGCCGCCGTCCGCGAGATACCGAACCGCCTGGCACACGACCTGTACGGCGGTGTCGAAGGCGGCCGGATCACCGTCAGGACCGCGCACGTCGTGAACGGCACCGATCTCGCCGGTGCGGCTCACGTCGGCATATCCGATCGCCTGGTCGTCGGCGCCCGCGACCTCGATCCGGATTCGATCGCGGACCGGTTCGCCGAAGACCGACCACTCGTCCGGCGTGGGGCGGGCCCCCTGCCGCACGAGGCGTGTTCTCACGGCCCCGGGCCGCGGCATCCCGACCGCTCGCGACGCGTCCAAGTCCGACCGAGAGGGAAGGATCAGGTGGGTCCGGCTGCCCGCGGGCATCACGCCGAACCGTGCGGCAATTCGCGACGTCGCCGGATGGGAGCCGTACGCGCACAGCAGCACCCGCTCGAACGGCGCTGCGGTCGCGGCGTCTCGGAGGAGCGACTCGACCACCGATGTCGCCACGCCCATCGAGCGGAAGGCCGGTGCGACGAGGAGATCGGCGGCACCGACGCCGTCGCCCAGCGGCGCAACCGTCAGCACCGCGGCCAGATGCCCGCGGGGCGCCGCCGGGATGTCGTGGCGGCGCAGGTGTGTGTAGACCGAAGCGGTCGCGGCCGAGTCGGACCGCCAGACCTCTCCCGCCAGCGCGGCCGAGTACCCCATCTCGTCGTCGGCGGCGATCGCCGCGGACCGCAGTGCCGCGGGCTCCCCCGTGGGAAGGCCCCGTTGCCAGCGGATCTCGATGTCGGGAGGCGCCGGGGGAGGTTCCGTGTGATCGGCGATCACGACCGCGGCTCGCAGCGGATCAGCTCGTCGATGCGCCGGCGGAACAGATGGCTCGCTATCTCGTTGCGACCCAACAACATCTCGCCGGCGTCAAGGCTGTTCATGGAGCGCTGGGAGCTGTCGAGAATCGGAAAGTCCTCGTCGTGGAGGATGGAGATCAGGATGTTCCAGTTCTTGGCCCACCGCTTCGACCAGTGCTCCTCGGTCAGCCCGCTCGCCTCGACCGTCGGTGCCATGATCCGCATCTGCATGATCGACTCGTTCGGGTCGGCGCCGACCGGACGGAACGTCAGCAACTCGAAATGCGTGGCGTGCTTGAGCAACATCGCGTTCGGCGCGAGGAAGCAACTCTCGATGGTGTGGCCCTCCATCGACTCGTCCCATTCGACCTCGGTCCCGATGAACTGGTCGATGCTCTTACGCGCCGTGAGGAACCAGAACGAGCTGCCGAAGTCGCGGAGTGTGACGGCGTTGGTGTGCAACATCTTTCCAGCGGTGTTCGGGTGCGCATACTTGACGTGGTAGTTGTCGAGGAAGCCGTCCTGCATGATCTTCCAGTTGACGGGGCGGCGATAGGTGTGTGGATCGACGCTGACCAGGTCGCCGAGGCGGTAGTCGGCCATGATCGTGTCGACCTCGGGACCGAGCCAGGAGGCGACGTCGATCCGGCGCGCCGGATTGTCGATCACCCAGACGAAGCCGTGGCGTTCCTCCACCGGGAGTTCCACCAACCCGTACTTCGATCGGTCGAACTCGCCGAACGTCGCGTCCAGCGTGACCGTCCGCAGCTGACCGTCCGGATCGTAGGACCAACGGTGGTACGGACAGGAGAAGAGGCGGCACTTGCCGGACTCCTCGGTGACCAGTTGCGCTCCCCGGTGGCGGCATGCGTTGACGAACGCCTTCACCGTGCCGTCCTTCTGCCGCACCACCACAACGTTGTTGCGCGGCAACTCGACCGACACGAAGTCGTGCCGGGCTGCCAGCTCCGACGAGTGCGCAACGATGAACGGGACCTCGCCGAAGATCCTGTCCCGCTCCAGCTCCGCTCGCATCGGGTCGCGGTAGTCGCCCGCGTCGAACGGTTCGATCCGCTCCCACTGATCGGTGACGGAGCCGGCGAGATGGCCCAGCAGGTCCCGAAGGGCGTGATCGCGAATGCTCTTGATGTCCACGTCGACTGTCACGTCGACCTCACTTTCCGCGCGAAACCGATGACACCGCAGGTCGCCCGCACCGAAACGCTCGACTGTGACCTGCGTCATGCAATAAACTAGAGCCATTAGTATTTGAAGTCAACAGCGGAAGGGCTTCTGGTGGAACGACAAAGCCCGCGCACCGAGATCACGAATCTCGGTGCGCGGGCCACGGGATGGAACGACGCCGGCGCGGAACTGCGGTCAGGAGCGAATGGCGTCGAGAATCCGCTCCCTACTCCCCGGACGTGGCCATCCCCCGAGGATCAGGGTGGTCAGACAGGTCTTCTTCCAACGCCTCTCGATGTCCTCGCAGATCTTGTCCGCGGGACCGACGAGGGCGACGTCCTCGACCATCGCCGTCGGCACCGCCTGCGCGGCCAGATCCGCTCTGCCGCTGAGGTACAGCTCCTGGATCTCGGCGCACGCGTCACCCCAGCCCATCCGCACGAACACGTCGTTGTGGAAGTTCGCGTCCTTGGCGCCCATGCCGCCCGCGTACAGCGCCACGACCGGCTTGAGCCGGGAGGCCGCCCGCTCGACGTCGTCGTCCTCGACCAGCCAGCACACGTTGGCCACCTCGAAGTCGTCCGCGGTGCGGCGGGCACCCTCGCGGGCGAAACCCTCGGCGAGGGCAGCGCGGTAGAAGTCGTCGGTCTTCGGGGAGAACCAGAGCGGCGTCCATCCGTCTGCGATCTCGGCGGCGAGGGCCACGTTCTTCGGTCCCTCCGCGCCCATGTAGACCGGGATCTCGCGGCGCAGCGGGTGCACGATCGACTTCAGCGGCTTCCCCAGGCCGGTGCCGCCCTGGTACGGCAGCTGGTAGTGCCTGCCCTCGAAGGTCACCGGCTCGTCCCGGGCCCACACCGCCCGCATGATCGCGATGTACTCGCGGGTCCGCTCGAGTGGTCGCGGGTACGGCTGTCCGTACCACCCCTCGACCACCTGCGGACCGGACGCGCCGATGCCGAGAATCACGCGACCGCCGCTGAGGTGGTCGAGGGTCTGCGCCGCCATCGCCAGCGCGGTGGGGGTGCGCGCCGACATCTGGCACACCGAGGTGCCGAGCGCGATCGTCGAGGTGCGGGCGCCCCACCAGGCGAGCGGGGTCAACGCGTCGGACCCGTACGACTCGGCCGTCCAGAAGCTGTCGACGCCGAGGGCCTCGGCCTCCGCAACGGTCTGTTCCATCCGCCGCGGCGGTCCCGAGCCCCAGTACCCGGCCATGACTCCGACCTTCACTTCGGTACCACCCCTTCGTCTCGTCTGTTCAAAGCTGTTGTCCCGTAGGTGGTTCTGTTAGAACTGTCACGCATTCCGATAAACAGGCGGACGCTTCTCGAGGAACGAGTACACGGCCTCGCGGTGGTCCTTGGTCATGGCGGCGAGGATCTGGGTCCGGTTCTCCAGGTCGATCGCGGCGCGCAGGCTCGGGACCTCGAGGTTGGACCACATCACCTCCTTGGTCATCCACACCCCGAACGGGCTGTTGCGCGCGATGTTCTCTGCGGTGTCGAGCGCTGTGTCGAGCAACCGCTCCGCGGGATGCACGGACGACACGATGCCGACGCGTTCGCACTCGGTGGCGTCGACGGGCCGACCGGTGAGGAGAATCTCTGCCGCCCTGGAGAATCCGATCATCCGGGGCAGCAGCCAGCTGACGCCGATGTCGCAGCTGGACTGCCCGCGGTTGATGAAGGAAGCGTGCAGCGCCGCGGTGTCGGCCATGATCCGGACGTCGGCCATCAGCGCCAACGCCATTCCGCCGCCGGCGGCGGCGCCGTTGATCGCGGCCACCACGGGCGGCCGCGCACCGCGGAACGCCTCGACCAGTGACGCGATGTGCTGCTGCACCCGCATCCCGGCCTGCGCCCGTCCCTCGCCCTCGCTCGCGCCGGGCGGGGTGCCGTAGCCGCGCAGGTCGATCCCCGCGCAGAAGGCCCGCCCGTTCCCGGTCAGCACGATCGCGCGGGTCTCCGAGTCGTGGCGGACGTCGGCCAGCACGGCGTGCAGTTCCTCGACGAGTTGAGCATTCATCGCGTTCAGCGCGTCCGCGCGGTTGAGGCGGATCAGCAGAACGCCCGGCCGCGGCCGCTCGGTCAGGATCAGTTCGGACATGCGGGGCCTTCCCCTCGTTCGGTTGCGACGGCCTCGACTTCGCACTGTGACCGTCGACATATCAAGCTAATGGCTTTAGGTTAATACCTCAAGATGCGTGTTTCTCACGGACAGCAGGGAAGAGGTTCGAGACATGGCGGAACTGCACGGCAAGGTCGCGGTGGTGACGGGAGGCGCGAGCGGCATCGGCGCCGCGACCTGCGCCCTTCTGGCGGAGCGGGGCGCCCGGGTGGTGGTGACCGACATCGACGACGCACGCGGCGAGGCGGTCGCGGCCGCCCTCGGCGAGCACGGCGTCTACTTGCACACCGACGTGACACGCGAGGACCACATCGCGGCAGCGGTCGAGGCCGCGACCGAGCGCTTCGGCCGGCTGGACGCGATGGTGAACAACGCCGGACGGGTCGGCGCGTGGACCTACCTCGAGGACACCACCGTCGACGAGTGGGACGCCTCGTTCGCGGTGCTCGCGCGCAGCGCCTTCCTGGGCACCAAGCACGCCGCCCGGGTGATGCGCGAGCAGGGCTTCGGCGCCGTCGTCAACGTGTCGTCGGTGGCCGGGGTGCGCACCGGCTTCGGCCCGCACCCCTACGGCGCCGCAAAGGCTGCCGTTTTGCAGATGACCCGCAGTGCTGCCAGGGAACTGGCAGAGTTCCATGTCCGCGTCAACGCCGTCACCCCCGGCGGGGTCGCCACCCGCATCGTCGGCCACGGTGCCGGCCTGGACGGAGACGCACTCGACGCCAGTGTCGCCGGCGTGCGCAAGGGACTGGCGACGTTCCAGCCCATCCCCCGCGCCGGCGAGGGCGCGGACATCGCCGGCGCGATCGCCTACCTGGTCTCGGACGACGCGTCGTTCGTGACCGGGCAGAACATCGTCGTCGACGGCGGCCTCACACTCGGCAAGGCGTGGCCGGGCAACTACCGTGCCGAGGCCGACGCCGTGTCCGCGCGCAGTGTCACCGACATCGTGTGACGTCGCATCACGTTGCCGCCGAATCGATGACACCGATACTCGGGCCGGCGCCGTCGAGTGCGTCGGCGCGTGAGGTGT
The DNA here is from genome assembly GCF_053589375.1 of Rhodococcus sp. NPDC003348. Lineage (NCBI taxonomy): Bacteria > Bacillati > Actinomycetota > Actinomycetes > Mycobacteriales > Nocardiaceae > Rhodococcus > Rhodococcus sp. NPDC003348. Next base: position 111,701 of record NZ_JBSFRT010000004.1, on the reverse strand, counting down.
CCTTGAGGTCCACGCCGGACCGGCCCAGTCGGCGTGCCCCGACAACCAGGCCGGCGACCACCCGAGCGGCGACTGCGTAGTCCAGCCCCTCGGGTGGGTGGATGTTGGAGACACAGTTGCGGTCGGCGTCCGTGCGCCCGGGCGTCGGACGGTGCGTGAGGTAGACCCCCACGCTGTCCGCGACCGACAGTCCGGGACGCTCCCCGATCAGCACCAGTACCGTCCGCACCCCCAGCGCCGCACCGATGTGGTCGCCGAGTGCCACCCGCGCCTGCGTCGCGATCACCGGCGGCGCGACGGTAAAGCGTCCGTCGAACTCGGCGACGAGTGCCGACAGGAGGGGCACCGCGTGATCGGCGATCGCCCGCGGCGACAATCCGTCGGCGAGAACGACTCCGATGTCCGCGGTGGTCGACTCGACCGCGGCCAGGTCCGCAGGCGTCCGTCCCAGATCCGGTCGGCGGAGGTACTCGCTCCGCTCCGCCGCCCGGCTGGTGACGACCACGGGCCGCCCCAGCCCGACGGCCTCGACCCGGTCGACGAGCGGCCCGGTGTCGAGCGGTTGGTGCACGGCGTCGCGCGCGGCGGCATGCGCGGCACGGAACTCGAGCACCCGCGCCGTCGGCAGCGCGTCACCGGAGCGACCCAGCCCGATCCGCGCCTGCGTCGTGGTACGCAGCTCGTCCCAGAAGCTCTGCAGTGCCGGATCGTCCACGTCACTTCACCCCCGTCAACGCGCGCAACGGCGAGGTCGATGCGTCCACCGGCAGCACCCGGCCCCCCTCGTCCATCAGGCCGAGGCGCCGTAACCAGTTCTCGAACTCGGGCGCCGGCCGCAGACCCAGCACCTGCCGGGCGTAGAGGGCGTCGTGGAACGAGAGGCTCTGGTAGCCGAGCATCACGTCGTCCGCGCCGGGCACCGCAATCACGAACGCGGCCCCGGCCACGCCGAGCAGCGTCAGCAACGTGTCCATGTCGTCCTGGTCGGCCTCGGCGTGGTTCGTGTAGCAGACGTCGACGCCCATCGGCAGCCCCAGGAGCTTGCCGCAGAAGTGGTCCTCGAGTCCGGCGCGGATGATCTGCTTGCCGTCGTAGAGGTACTCGGGACCGATGAACCCGACGACGGTGTTGACCAGCAGCGGTTCGAGGTCGCGGGCGACGGCGTAGGTGCGGGTCTCGAGGGTCTGCTGGTCGACGGGACGGCCCCCGGTCCCGAAGTGCGCACCTGCGCTCAGCGCGGACCCCTGCCCGGTCTCCAGGTACATCACGTTGTCCCCGACCGTGCCGCGGCGCAGGGACCGTCCCGCCGCATTCGCCTCCCGCAGCAGCGAGATATCCACACCGAAAGACGAATTGGCGCCCTGCGTGCCGGCGATCGACTGGAACACCAGATCGACCGGCACACCCTCCTCGATCAGACCCATCGTCGTCGTCACGTGCGAGAGCACACACGACTGCGCCGGGATGTCGAAGCGCTGCCGGATCTCGTCGAGCAGGTGCAGCAGGTCCGCGGTGGCATGCGGCGAGTCCGTCGCAGGGTTGATCCCGATCACGGCGTCACCGCAGCCGAGCAGCAACCCGTCGAGCGTCGCCGCCGCGATGCCCCTCGGGTCGTCTGTCGGATGGTTCGGCTGCAGGCGCGTGGCCAGCCGGCCCGGCACCCCGAGCGTCGTCCGGAACGCCGCCGTCACCTCCGCGGCCCGAGCGACGGCGATCAGGTCCTGATTACGCATGATCTTGCTGACCGCCGCGACCATCTCCGGCGTCAGCCCCGGCGCGACCCGCGCCAACGTCTCGGCCGCGTTCGGCGCCGCCGCTGTCGCCAGCAACCAGTCCCGCAACCCGCCGACCGTCAGGTGGGCAACCTCCCCGAACGCCATCTTGTCGTGGGTGTCGATGATCAGCCGCGTCACCTCGTCGTCCTCGTACGGGACGAGGAGGTCCTCGAGGAACGTGCCGAGCGGGACGTCCGCGAGCGCCCACTGCGCGGCCGCCCGCTCGGCGTCCGAGGTAGCCGCACAGCCGGCCAACTCGTCGCCGCTGCGCAGCGGCGTCGCCTTCGCCATCAGGTCGACGAGGCCCTCGAAGGTGTGGCCGACGCCGGCCACCTGCTGCGTGTAGATCGTCATTCCAGGTCTTCCTCCGCCCGCGCGAGAGCAGCGAACTCCTCGTCCGGCGAGTTGGCAACGAGACGGTGGCGACTGTAGAGCCCGAAGTACGCCATGAAACCGGCGAACGCGACAAGGGTCCACAGCGCGGCGACGGGGTCGACCAAGAAGGTAGCGACAACGGCCACGGCGGCGATCACGAGCGCGAACGACGTGGTGGCGACGCCACCGGGCGTGCGATACGGGCGCCGCATTCCGGGCTCTCGACGCCGCAGGACGATGTGGCTCACCATCATCAGGACATAACTGACGGCCGCGCCGAACACCGCCATGTTCAGCAGCATCGCGCCCTCTCCGGTGAGCGAGAGGATGAAACCGACCGCGCCCGGCACGATGAGTGCGAGCACCGGCGCCTTCCGGGAATTGGTCACCGACAGGTTCTTCGGCAGGTACCCGGCCCGTGACAAGGCGAAGGTCTGCCGGGAGTAGGCGTACATGATCGAGAAGAAGCTCGCGACGAGCCCGGCCAGGCCGATGTAGTTGACCACCTTGGCGGCCGCACCGTCCCCGAGTGCCTCGACGAGCGGGTTGCCCGAGTTCGACAGGGCCTCGGCGCCCAGCGCCCCGGTGGCCAGGAACAGTACCGTCGCCCCGGTCACCAGCAGGACGAGCATGCTGATGATGATTCCACGCGGCACGTTCTTCTCGGGCTCCCGCGCCTCCTCTGCGGCGAGCGGGACACCCTCGACGGCCAGGAAGAACCAGATCGCGAACGGGACCGCGGCCCAAATGCCGAACAGACCGAACGGCAGGAAACTCGACGCCCCGACGGCGTCGGTCGGCGCGATGTCGGTGAGGTTGCCCGAGTCGAACAAGCCGACCGCCGAGATGGCGAACACGATCAGCCCGACCAGTGCGATCGCAGTGATCACGAACATGGCCTTGAGCGCTTCCCCGGCGCCGGTCAGGTGGATGCCGATGAAGATGGCGTAGACCGCGAGGTACACCCACCAGCCGTCGGTGATCCCGAACAGGTTCAGCGATTCGACGTATCCGCCGATGAAGGTCGCGATGGCTGCCGGAGCGATCGAATACTCAATGAGAATTGCTGTGCCGGTTGCGAATCCGCCCCACGGTCCGAGCGCCCGGCGGGCGAACGTGTAGCCGCCACCGGCAGCGGGCAGCGCAGAGGACAGTTCGGCCATCCCGAGGACCATGGCGAGGTACATGCCCGCGATGACGACGGCGGCGATGAGCAGACCGCCGAAGCCCCCCTCGGCGAGGCCGTTGTTCCAACCGGCATAGTCGCCGGAGATGACGTAGCTGACGCCCAGGCCGGCGAGCAGCAGCCAACCCGCGGAACCCTTACGCAGAGTTCTCTTTTCGAGATACCTGCGGTCCTCGTCGTGAAAGTCGGCTCCGTCGTGGTGCTCGGCGGAGCCGTTCGGGTGCACGGCGGAGCCGGAGCCCTGCGGATGTTCTACCACCGACACTGTCCACCCCCCACCGTCGTGAGGGTGGCCGCCCTTGCCCGAGGGCGTGGCGTGCCGGGCTGACCCGGAGGGAGGTACTCGGTCATTGTTCGAACTCCTGCGCCGTGTGCGGATGTGGTGCCGTGACCACCGGCCTGATGTGATGTAGAACACTAAGACGAGGAGCGTTGCAACTACGTTGCGAGCCGAGGCTGCCGGTCCGGGGCGGTCGGGGAACCGGACGCACGCGCGACGACCACCCCTTCACGCTCCCCCAGGCCCGCGAGCACCACACCCATGGGGTCGACGATCATGCTCGCGCCGGAGGCCGTACAGGAGCCACCAGACCGCTGGTACGCCACGGAGAGGATTCCGGTGAAGATGAACGCCGCGTGCCAACTGAACGTCGAGACCAGGAATGTCGATCCGGTAGATCGTCGACTCCGACGGAACCGTTCGACCCCATCTCGACGAGTCGTCGCCGGATATGGAACGGACCGTTGTCGCGGCCCTGATCGGGCAACTGCTTGCGCGCGAGCACCATCGCCCCGACCACCTCCGTAGAGGTGGTCGAGGGACGGTGGCGTCGACCTTCTTCCCCCTGGCCCGATCGGCGATCGCCGCAACGACCGCCGGGCCGAGGACCCTCCCTCGACGTGTCATCGACAGATCGTCGAAGGCAACACCTGTCCATGATGTCGCGACACCTCGAACTGTCCACTATGTCCTGACGACGCACAGGTGGGCCTGACCACCGGATGTGCGCACAGGTGACGGAACCGTCTCAGACGCCGACCGGGCCGCCCAGCCAGACGCCGACCTCTTCACCGGAGACGTGCCTGCCCTCCTCGCTGACGAGGAACGACACCGTGGAGGCGATGGATTCGGCCGGGATCCTCGGCCAGTGGGCCGCAAGGGTCTCCACGGCACCGTCGCCGCCCGACGCGATGATGTCGGTCTCCACGAAGCCGGGCATGACGGTGTTGACGGTGATCCCACGGCGCGCGACCTCGAGGGCCATCGAACGGGTCATGCCGACGAGCCCCGCCTTCGCGGCGGAGTAGGCGCTCATGCCCGGTGACGGCCGCCGCCCACCCGACGGACTGCTGACGAAGACGACACGCCCCCAACCGCTCTCGTACATCGCGGGCAGCGCGGCGTGGGTGCAGTAGAAGGCGCCACTGAGGTTGACGCCGATCACCCGGTCCCAGTCCGCAGGGGACTGCTTACGCGCCGCTCCGGCGATGTTCATCCCTGCGTTGTTGACCAGCACGGTCGGCGCCGACCCCAGATCTGCTGTCGCGGCGGTGATCAACTGCTCGGCCTGGGTGGCGTCGGACACGTCCGCGCGGATCGCGGCGGCCCGCCCGCCCGCGGCGACGATCTTGTCCACCACGTCATGCGCGTCCGCCGCGCTGGACGAATAATTGACGGCCACCGCGAACCCGTCGGCGGCCAGGCGCCGGGAGATCGCGGCCCCGATCCCGCGGCCGCCGCCGGTCACCACCGCCACCCGCTGTTGCTCGGACACCACCGTCACCGCACCTTCGGGTAGGTCTGGGGCACATCGGAATAGGTATCCCGCAGGTCCCGCTTGGAGATCTTGCCGCTGGCCATCCGGGGCAGCCCGCTGTCGACGAACACCACGTACCGCGGGACCTTGAAGTCGGCGAGGTTGCGGTTGCAGTGCTCGACGACGTCCGCCTCGGTCAACCCCTCCACCTTCTTCACGATCGCGGCGGGTGTCTCGCCGAACTTCTCGTCGGGCACGCTGATCACCGCGACCTCCTCGACGCCGGGCATGCGGTTGATCACCTGCTCGATCTCGGCCGGCGAGATGTTCAGTCCGCCGGAGATGATCATGTCCTTGAGCCGGTCCACGAAGGTGAGATAGCCGTTCTCGTCGAGCTTTCCGAGGTCGCCGGTGTGCAGCCAGCCGTCGATCAGCGCGGCGCGGGTGGCGTCCTCGTTGCGCCAGTATCCCGGCATCATGCCCGGACCTCGCAGCAGGATCTGACCCACTTCGCCCGGGGCGCACTCGTTCCCGTCCGCGTCGACGACGCGGATCTTCGTGAAGATCCCGCCGAAACCGCACTTGTCGGGATGGTCGGCCGCCTCGTTCCGGGGCATCGCGGTGGCCGATCCGCCGATCTCGGTCTGCCCGTAGATCTGCCGCAGCTGCACGCCCCGGGCCAGCCAGACCCCGACCAGCGCCGAGGGCACCCGGGCCCCGCCGACGTGGGCGGTGGTGAGGTGGCTCAGGTCCGCGCCCTCGAAGCCGGGCACCCGGGAGATCTGCTCGAACAGGATCGGCGGTCCGGTCAGGGTGGTGGCGCGGCTGTCCTTCATCACCCGCAGCGCCGCCTCTGGATCGAATCCCGGCTGCAGCAGGAGGGTGCCGCCGTGCAGCACGGTGCGCGAGATGCCCCAGATGATGCCCGCCGCGGTGAACAGCGGCAGCACGAGCAGCGGGCGCAGGCCGTTCTGCTCGATCGGCTCCATCAGTGACCACTCGTGCATCTCGCCGGCAATGGTGGCGTGCGTGAACACGACACCCTTCGGCTTGCCGGTGGTGCCGCTGGTGAACACGATCGCGGTGGGATCGGACTGCTCGGTCACCGGCGTGCGGAACGCCGCGTGTGCCCTGCCGCGGAGCGGGCGGACGTCCGTCTCGAATTCCGCGATGGCGAAGGTGCCGCGCGGCGCGTGCACTTCGTCGAGGCGCGAGCGCAGGGCCTCGTCGCAGTACACGACCGTGGGCTCACAGTCCTCCACCAGGGTGGTCAGCTCGCCGGCGAGCATCCGCTGGTTGAACGGTGCCGAGATGGCGCCCACCTTCATCGCGCCGAGCGCCGCGACGCACCATTCCAGGGAGTTCACGCCGAGGTAGCTGACCCGGTCCCCGGCCGTGACGCCTCGCGCAGCGAGGTCGTGGGCGACGCCGTCCGCCCAGGTGTCGAGTTCGCGGTAGGTCACCACGTCGCCGGCGAAGTCGATCGCGGGCTGGTCGGGGACGGTTCGTGCCCAGTAGGTGAGTGCGTCGATCACGGTTCCGCTCATGGAATGCCTCCCGAGGAGTCGCCGCGGCCGGTTCTACTCGAACCTCCGCCGCGCAGGACAGGGGTACGTGGCACCCTGGAGGTGGCCCACGTCACACTCGGTTAACCTAATGGCATTTGGTTCTGTTCACAAGCCCGACGAGCAAGGTCGAAGCCACGAAGCCGCCCCGACCCGGAGGCACTCGTCAGACGAGCACGGCAATCAACTCACCCGCCCCGACGAGGCACACGGCGCTGGCGAGAGTCAATGGCGGCAACCCGCTTCGCGCCCGGCCCTGTCGCCGACGGCCGGCGTGCCGGGCGTACCGCGCGCCACTCCCCCCGAAGACCCACGCCCCCAGCAGAGCCGAACCAGCAAGGAGTGCGACGATCGCGGGCGCCCACGCCCTGCCCACCAGGCGGGCGATGACTGCCGCACCGACCATCACCGACAACGCCGTGCGCTGCCAGGCCAGCGCGGTCCTCTCGTTGGCCAGTCCCGGATCCCGTTTCACCATGTCGCCACCAGAACGATCAGGGCCGCCGCGACCGTGACCACGCAGAAAACGACGCCGAACCGGAACGTCGGCAGTGGTTCGCCACGCCTGATGGCCACCTCCGCCCGCGCCCAGCGCACCCACGAGTTCACGGCAACGACAATGCCGGCGCAGACCAGGAGCACTCCCAGCATTTTTCGAGCGGCCTCGGACAACGACAGGTCGACCACTTCCAGCGCCGCCCCCGCCGCCAGAAGAGCGAACGCGGTTCGGATCCACGCCAGAAAGGTTCGCTCATTGGCGAAACTGAACCGGTAGTCGGGCTCCTCCCCTTCCCGATAGACCCACTTCGGCCACCGAGTTGCACCACCCACGTCCTTCACCCTCTCGCCGGAACCTCATTGACTTTTAATCCTAATGCCTTTAAATTTTGTCACATGACGCAGCTCACATCGCGGGAACGGATGATCGACGCCGCAGAAGAGTTGATCGCCGAACGCGGCATCGCAGCCATGACTCTGCGTCAGGTCCACACCATGTCCGGACAGTCGAACCGTGTTGCGGCGCAGTATCATTTCGGATCCAAGGCCGGACTAGTCGCTGCCGTCGTCGACAGGAGAATGGCGACGATCAACGAACGCAGGCGAGAGATGCTGCATCGCAACTCGAGCCGGACCACGATACGGACACTGGTCGAGGCATTGGTTCTTCCGTTCGCCCAGGAAACCGTGTTCCACGAAAACAGCTACTACGCACGCTTTCTCGTACAGTGCATGAACGATCCACTGCTCGCCGACATGATCTATCAGCACCTCCACGCAGACAGTGTCCGTGACGTGATGGACCAGCTCGTCGAGCAAAGCGATCTCCCGGACTCGACGGCACGGAATCGAGCGATGAACCTGGCGCACCTGACCGCCGTCGCCATCGCCCGGATGGAGGGATCGATCGACGAGATCGACGATCTTTCCGCACGGATTTCCGATCTCGTCGATTCCGGTGTCGGACTGTTCGAGGCACCGGCCTCCCCGATCGACGCTTAGGTCGCGGCCCAGCCACGTCACCTCCCGGCCGGCGGCCCCGGACAACTGCGCCCCGTTCTTGGCCGCGATGTCGGTCTGTTTTGTTGTACCCCAATACATTCAAATGCAAAGACGACCCGGCTACGCCATCCTGGCCGACCGGCGTCGATATTCGCCGTTTGTTCGATTCTCATCGGCCCGACCAGAGCACTTCGCCTGGTCCGTTCGTCATACGAAGAATCGCCCGGAAAGGAAACCTCATGTTGCGTCAGCATTCCGTGACAACCCCCGCCATGGCAGCCGTGGGACTGGGCCCGATCGTGTCCCGCCGTTCTCCGGACTCGTTCGGCCCGCAAACCTACGATCGGATCACCCTGCGTGCGGTGACCCCGACGATCGGCGCCGAGATCAGCGGGATCGACCTCGGCAGCCTCGACGACGAGGCGTTCGCGGAAATCGAGCGGGCACTGCTGGAATGGAAGGTCCTCTTCTTCCGGGACCAGCACATCACCCGCGACGAGCACCGCGAGTTCGCCGCCCGGCTGGGCGAGATCGAACTCCATCCCTTCTTCCGCTTCGCGCAGCCCGGCCAATCGGCGAAGGATGTCTCCACCCTGGCCCGCGGAACCGGTAGCCCCGGATACGAGAACAACTGGCACAACGACGTGACATTCCTTGAAACACCTTCCAAGGCAGCGGTTCTCAGAGCGATTGAGATCCCGGAGGTGGGTGGCGACACGCTTTGGGCTGACATGGGCGCCGCCTACGACGCGCTCACCGATGAGATGAAGGAGCGCCTCGACGGGGCGCGTGCCGAGCACGACTGGATCAATACCTTCGGGTCCTACATGGAGGACGAGGTGCGCGAGGGGTTCCGCGCGGACCACCCGCCGGTGGAACATCCCGTGGTCCGCGTCATTCCCGAGAACGGCCGGCGGGTCCTCTTCGTCAACGCGCTCTTCACCAACCGGATCGTCGGGGTCACCGGCGAGGAGTCGGATGCCCTGCTCGACGGCCTGTACCGGCACATTCAGCGCCCCGAATTCCAGGTTCGCCTGAAGTGGCAGCCCGACACCATCGCCGTCTGGGACAACCGATCCTGCCAGCACTACGCCACCAGCGACTACTTCCCGCAGCGCCGCGTCATGGAGCGCATCTCGGTGGTCGGCGAACGTCCCGGCGGGGTGACGGCATGACCACGACAGCAGCAGCAACCGAGCGCCCTTCCCGCGCGTTCCGCCGAACGGACGGAGAATCCTGATGGCCCCGCAGCCTCCCGGGAGCGCATCCCCCATGGCGGCCTCGGCCGACACCGTGGCGGCCGTATCCCTGACGACCCCCGGTGAACTCTCCAAACGTCGCTCGATCACGATCGTCGTCCTGCTCGTTCTGCTGGCCGAGGTGTTCGCCTTCGAGTTCAACATGGTCGCGCCCGCACTGCCGAACATCGCGGCGCATTTCGGCGTCACCAGCGTCAGCATCGTGTTCGCCCTCGGCCTGCTGGTGGGCGCGGTGGTCGTGCCGATCTTCGCCAAGCTCGGCGACCGATACGGCAAGAAGAAGGTGCTCCTCGCCGGCGCCGCCGCGGTCGCGGTCGGCGCGGTCATCTGCATCTTCGCGCCGACATTCGAGATTCTGCTGTTCGGACGCGCTGTCCAGGGAATCGGCATGATCGGCTCGGTGATCACCTACGGGCTGATCCGTGACCTGCTACCTGCGAGGTTCGTCCCGATCGGCATCGGCGGCATCGGGCTCGGCTTCGGTGTGTCCGGTCTGCTGGGCCCACTGCTCGGTGGCTGGCTCATCGACAACAGCGGCTGGCAGGCCACCTTCGTCTTCCTGCTCGCCTACGTCCTCGTCACCGGAACCCTGGTGGCGCTCTTCGTCCCCGAGACGACGGTACGGGCCCGCCACCGCGTCGACTATGTGGGCGCGGCCTTCCTCGGTGCCGGAGTCGGTCTCCTGATGTACGCGGCCACCTTCGTCAACTATCGGACGCCCGCGGCGGTGATCGGAGTCCTGACGCTGATCGCCTTCTACTTCATCGAACGCCGGACCGCCGAGCCGTTGATCTCCTTCCGTCTGCTCTCCCACCCGCCGGTATGGACGACGCTCGCGGTCTGTGCATTACTCGGGGCCGCCGTCGCGGCCGGGAACGGGATCCTGCCGCAGATGCTGCGTGCCTCGTCTGCGCCGGGCACCGACACACCGGGGCTGGGCCTGTCCGCGTTGCAGTACGCCATCTACCTCGGCGTTCCCTTCGGCCTGACCGGTGCGCTCACCGGCCTGCTCGCCGGCTGGGGCAGCCGTCGGTGGGGTCCGAGAATCCCCCTCGCCATCGGCGGAACCTGTTGGCTGATCTCGTGCCTGCTGCTGGCAGGCGGCATCGTCACCAACACCGCCGCGGTCATCGCGGTGGGTCTGCCGCTCGGAATGGGCCAGGGCTGCTACTACGCGTCCTCGGGGAATCTGCTGATCGAAGCGGTGCCGGCGACATCACAGGGCATCGGTGCGTCGATGAAGTTCCAGGCCGAGCAGCTGTCGGGCTCGCTGAGCTTGGCGGTGTTCGGCCTGATCCTCGCGTCGTCGGTTCAGGGCATCAACCCCGAAACGTCCATGGTCTGGTACGACATGCACGGGTTCCGGATCGTGTACGTGATCCTCGCCGTGGTCTGCGTGGTCGGCATCGTGAGCGTGCTCCTGATGAAGCACGGTCGGGCTCCCGCCAGCGGAGGAAGCGCCTCCGACCGCCCCGAGGTCGTCGAACTCGAGAACAACCACTGAGCAGCGAAACTCGCTGTGCACGTGTTCGATCCGATGGAACCACACGCGTTGCCGGTACCGTTCCCGATCCATTCGCCGGGAACGGTACCCGGCACGCCCACCTCACTGCCGCACGACGTCGACGCCTATACCGGTGAGGTGAGACTGGTTGCTGAGCGGGTCGTAGCCCTCCCGTCCGGTGGGCGCGAGCCTGTTGACGTTGACGCCGGGGTGTCGGCGGGCCACGTCGAGACCGTGGGCGGTGCCTTGACCCCAACCGTGCGTCATCGCCACGACCCCCGGACGCAGGGCGTCGTCGTACACCAGCACCGCGTGGACCTCCCCGTGCCGGTTGCGCACCGCGACGTCGTCGCCCTCGACCAGACCGCGGCCGCGCGCGTCGTCCGGATTCATCCACAGCGGATTGTCCTGATGGACACCCTGTTTGAGTACCGGAATGTTGTGCAACCAACTGTTGACCATGTAGTTGGTCCGGCGCGTGATCAGTTTGAGCTGGTCGGCGGGTTCGGCGGCAAGTTCCTCGAAGATGCGCTCGGCGCTCGCGTACGAGCGCCGGAAGAGCGCCGGGCAGCAGTCGATCAACCCGTCCTCGTGCTGTACCGCGATGTCGAAGACGTCGGACGGGACGGCCTCCGGCAGCACTGCGGTCTGGCACGGCATCGCCTGCAGGGTCTCGATACTCAGTCCCGACTCCGCCAGCGCCGCGTCGACGGCAGCGAACGGATTCGGTTCCGGATCGTCGAGCAGGGTCGGAACACCCATCTCCTGCTGGATGCGCGACAGAATCCACCAGTCGTCGCGTCGCTCCCCCGCCGCCGGGACAACCGCGGGCGTGTACTGCACGTAGGGCTCCATCGCGACACCCATCGTGTTCAGGAAGTTCACGTCCTCCCGCTCGAGCCAATCCGTCGCCGGCAGAACGTAGTCCGCGATCTCGCCGGTGACGGTGCGGTACAGGTCGACCGTCACGATCAGCTCGAGCTGCTCGAGAGCTCGACGCAGTCGTCCGTCGCCGCCCACCGACAGCAGCGGATTACCCGATACGACGATCAGTGCGCGGATCGGATCGTCCGGGCTCTCGATGAACTCCGGGAGCAGGGCCGCGGGCAGATCACCACCGACGGTACGCATCTCCCCGAACGGCCCGTCGAAGAAGGGGTCCTCCCGCTTGCGCTTCGAGTGCTGCACCACGTCGGCGACGCCGCGGGAGTAGATGTTGCCGCCCCAACGGCCGAGGTTGCCGGAGAACAGGCTCACCATCGTCAGCATCCAGTACGCCAGCGCGCCCTGGCGCCCCTGGTTCACCCCCGTTGCCATGTAGATGCTCGCGCTCGGCGCCGCGCAGAAGTCGGCCGCGACCCGCAGGATCGCCTCGGCCGGGACACCGACGACCGACGCAACCCGCTCGGCGGGATACCGCCGGACGAACTCGAGCAGGCCGTCGACATTCCGGCCGTGACGTTCCACCTCGGCCCGGTCGTACCCGATCCGGAAGACGATCTCGTGCAGCAACGCGGCGAGAAAATAGAAGTCGGTGTCCGGCTTGATCTGCAGGACGTCACCGGTCTCCGGTGACGACGACTCGATCCTGCGGGGATTCACGAAGAGCACCGTGCCGCCCCGCTGCTTGACGGCCCGGATCTTCGCCATGGGGTCAGAGATGTGGATCAGCGTCATGTGCGATACCTGCGGATTGCTGCCGAGGCACAGGAAGTAGTCCGTGTGCAGCAGGTCGGGGATCGGGTGCGCCATCGACGCTCCGTAGATCGCCTCGCTGGCAGCGTATTTGGCGGAGGTGTCCTGGGTTCCGGCGCTGAAGCGCATGCGGGTGTCGAAGCCACGCGCGATCGTCGCGGCGTTCGCGTAGTAGGCGCCGTTGAAGGCCGACGGGTTGCCCTGGTACACCGCGAGCGCGTTCCGTCCGTGCCGCCGTCGGATGTCCTGCAGCCGTTCAGCGATGTCCCGGGCGGCGTCGTCCCAGTCGACCGGTTCGAAGACGCCGCGTTCCTCGCTGCGCGGGTTCGCCCGTCGGAGCGGCCGGTCGAGCCGATCAGGATCGCGGTGGACCTGCAGGTAGTGCACGCCCTTGTGGCAGGAGAATCCGCGGTGAACCGGGTGATCCCGGTCGGGTTGCAGCCGGGTGACCTCACCGCCGTCGACCTCCGCGAGCAGGCCGCACCCCGGCTCGCAGATTCGGCAGAAGGTGTGGACGGTGCGTGTCATCGAGGACCTCGGGCGGCAGTCGCGACGGACACCGCGGTGTCTGCGTCCACGATCTTGATGCGGGGACGGCCCGCCTCCCGGCCGCGCTCTCGCTCGTGGCGGTCTATCGCACGCCAGTCCGCACCACTGAGCGCATCGGGGCGGCGGGTGCGGACGAGCGTCGTCAGTTCGCCGGCCGTGGACACCGGTGTCGCGAGCTGCCCGTCGCGGTGATCGGCGAGCAGCGACTCGACCGTCTCCGCAGCGCAGTAGCGGTTGGTGCCGATCACCCCGGTCGCGCCGCGTTTGATCCAGCCGGCCACGTACTGACCGGCGACGGGGTCGCCGGTTTCCGGTTCCACCACACGGCCCGCGACATTGGCGACCGTGCCGGTGGCATCGTCGAACGGGAGACCCGGGATCGGCAGCCCCCGGTAGCCGACCGCCCGCAGCACCAGCCCGCACTCGATCCTGTCGCCTGCCCCCGACTCGGTGTCCGCCACCAGCACTGCCTCGACGCGGTTCACACCGAACGCCTCCATCGGTGTGCTCCCGAACCGCAGCACGATCCGCCGGTTGCCCGGCGTCGGCGTGCGCCGGGAGTAGTCCGCCAGGATCTGCAGCTTCGTCGGTGCATCCGGGCCCGCGTCCACCGGCCCGTCCACGAGCACGTCGATCCCCGGCAGCGATCCGAGCGCGAGCAGTTCGGGGGTGGTGCAGGCCGCGTGCTCGGGGCCGCGACGGCCCAGCACCACCACCTCCTCGATCCGGCTGTCCGCCAGCGCGGACAGGGCGTGATCGGCGATGTCGGTGCGGCGCAACGTCTCCACGTCGGACACGAGGATGCGGGCCACGTCGAGTGCGACGTTGCCGTTGCCGACCACGACGGCGCGCGACCCGGTCAGGTCGAAGGAGCGAGCGGCGTGGTCGGGGTGACCGTTGTACCAGGCCACGAACTCCCTGGCGGCGTGGCTGCCCGGCAGCTCCTCGCCGGGGACACCGAGGCGCCGATCGCCTGATGCACCGGACGCGTGGATCACCGCGTGGTGGTGGGCCAGCACCTCCTCGACTGTCACGTCGCGCCCGACCTCGACACCGAGGTGGAACGCGAAGCCGGTGCGGCGTGCCGTGCGGTCGAACACGCGGTCCACCGTCTTGGTGTGCCAGTGATCCGGTGCCACACCGAAACGCACCAGTCCCCCTGCGACAGGGAGCCGTTCGAACATGGTGACCTCGGCGGCGATGTCGCGGCGGGCGAGGAGTTCCTCGGCGGCGTAGAACGCCGACGGCCCGGATCCCACGATCGCCACCCGCAGCGGCGGCGGGTCGACCACACCCGCGGTCGCGATGGCGAGTGGCAGCGGCTGGACGTGCGCACCCGGGGCAGAGGTGCGCGGATTCCGTTGGAAGTACTCGGCATTGATGTCGCGATAGCGGTCGATGTCCGGTACGACTGCGTCACCGGGGACGATCGCGTCCACCGGGCAGACGTCGGAGCAGGCGCCGCAGTCGATGCAGGTGCCCGGATCGATGTACAGCATCTCGGTGCGCCGGTATTCCCGTTCGGCGGGGGTCGGATGGATGCAGTCGACCGGGCACACCGCGACACAGGTCGCGTCGTTGCAGCAGTTCTGGGTGACCACGTACGCCATCAGGAGTGCTCCTCGCTCGTGCGCGTCACCGTGACCGGGACGCCGTTGAAGATCGGGGACGCGGTCAGCGCCTCCAGTGCCGTGTCGTCGTCCACCAGCGCGTTGTAATTGCTGCCGGGAGCCGAGGCCGACCGGGGTGTGCGCAGTCCCGGACCGTCATGGCCCCACCCGTGCGGCATGCTCGCCACGCCGGGCCGCAGCGCATCGTCGATCCTCAGTTCCGCGGCCACGGTGGTGACGCGGGACGTCACCGCGACCCGGTCGCCGTCGACGAGACCTCGTTCGGCCGCGTCGTGCGGGCTCATCAGCAGTGCGCACTGGCCGCCGTCGGGCTGGGGCAGCGCGTTGTGCAGCCACGAGTTCATGCCCCGGCGCTGGCGCCGGTTGATCAGCACCAGTTCCGGGGCGGGCCGGGTCATGCTCGCGCGCAGGCGCGGCAGATCTCGGGCGATCATCTCGGGCACGAGGTGAATCCGTCCGTCCGGGGTGCGCAGCACCTCCGGCAGGCGAGAGGTCAGTGGTCCGTAGTCGATGCCGTCGAGGTTGTCCTCGAGCGCCGCGAGGGTCAGTCCACCGGGGTCGAGGCCGAACCGGTCACCGTAGGGTCCGCTGCGCAGTCGCAGGTCGAGCAGCCGTTGCGGTCCGCGGCGACCGGCGGTCGCCTCGCCGGCCCGCTCCGATTCGCAGCCGGCGAGTTTCGCGGCCCGCCGCGCGGCGACGGCCGCGACCTCGTCGTCCATCTCGTCGACGGGACGGTGCGGGGTGCCCTTCGCGATCGCGGCCAGCCGCAGCAGGATCTGCCATTCCGCCATCTCTCCGTCCGCGAGGTCCAGCAGCGGCGGCGTGTAGCGGGCCACGTTCCGGATCTGGAAGTGCGACAACGTCACGTCGTGGTGGCCACGGGTCGTCACCGGCGGCGGGGGCAGGATGACGTCCGCGTGGCGGGTGGTCTCGTTGAGGTAGCAGTCCACCGACACCATGAACTCGAGCGCGTCGAGCGCCTCCTCGATCGCACCGCTGTTCGGGAGGGACCGCGCGGGGTTGCCGGCGAGGGTGATCACTGCGCGGGTGCGGCCGGGTCCGGGGGTGAGGATCTCCTCGGCGAAGCACACGGCGGGCAGCTCCCCCATCGCCTCCGGCAGCCCCCGAACCCGGGAACGCCAGCGATCGAACATCAGCTTCGGCGGCTTCGTGACCGGCCAGGTGTTCTGACCGCCGGCCGGGGGCAGCGAGAACATCGCACCGCCGGGGCGGTCCAGATTCCCGGTGACGATCGTGAGCACCTCGACGAGCCAGTTCGCGAGCGTGCCGAATTCCTGCATGCAGGTGCCGATCCGCGAATGCGCCACCGCCGCAGTCGCTCCCGCGAACCCGCGGGCGACTGTCCGGATCAGCGCGACGTCGACCCCACAAGCCTCGGCGACCGACTCCGGGGTGTACTCGCGTGCCAGCGCGAGCGCCTCGTCCAGACCGTCGACGACGTCCGGCACGCGGCCCGGTCGGGCCAAGCCCTCCGCCGCGATCACCGAGAGCACGCCGAGCAGGAACAGCGCGTCGGTGCCGGGCCGGATCGGTACGTGCAGGTCCGCGACCTCGGCGGTGCGGGTGCGCACCGGGTCCACCACGACGAGGGTGCCGCCCCGCTCGCGCAACGCCTGCAACCGGTGGTGCATGCCAGGCGCGGTGACGGTGCTGCCGTTGGACACCATCGGGTTCGAGCCGAGGATCAGCAGATAGTCGGTGCGGTCGATGTCGGGCAGGCTCATGCCCAGCCCCGTGCCGTACAGGAGCATGTGCGCGAGGTTCTTCGGCCACGTGTCGACGCTGGCCGGCGAGTAGACGTTCCGGGTGCCGAGCGCACCGATCAGCTCGCCGAGATAGAACGTCGAATCCAGGTGGTGGGCGGCCGGATTGCCGTGGTAGAGCGCGCAGCTACCCGGATCGTCGGTGACGAACTCCGGTAGCCGGCGCGCGATCTCGGCGAAGGCCTCGCCCCAGGTGGCCTCCCGGAACCCGCCGCCGGTGGTGCGCAGCAGCGGTGTCCGGATCCGGTCGGGGTCGCCCTCGATGCGGCCGAGCCCGAGACCCTTCGCGCAGCTGTGTCCCGCGCTCATCAGGTCCGCGGGGTTCGGGGCGACCCGGGTGATGGCACGGCCCTCGAGTTCGACCAGCAGCCCGCAGGTCGACTCGCACAGCGGGCAGATGCGATGCCCGGTGCGTGCTTCGGTGGTGGTCATCACGAATCGTCCTCTTCGCTCGTCGTGGGCTCGACCGCGACGGGGACGGCGGTCATCGTCGGCATCGCGTTGATCGCCTGCACACCGTCCCGGGTTCCGGTGAGCACGTTGACGTTCACCCCGAGGTCCTCCCGCCGGTCGACACTGCCGAAGCAGTGGGTCATCGTCACGGTGCCCCGGGACAGGGAACGATCAGCCCGTGCGGTCGCGCGCAGCCGTCCCGACGCCGAGCGCACGGTCACCCGCTGACCATCGGCGACACCGAGGGCGGCGAGGTCGTCGGGGTGCATGCTCGCCGGGTTGGTTCCGCCCGGTACGAGCCCGGGCACGCGGGTTCCGGTGGAATTCACGGTCTCGCGGATCCGGCGGACCGTGAGTAGCAGCGGAAAACTATCGGTGACAGCCGTGTCCGTCAACGCGGCGCGCAGTTCGGCGCGCACATCGTCGGGCATCAGGTGCAGGCGGTGGCCGGCTCCCTCCGCGGTCGCGGGGCCCACAACGGCGCCGCTGTCGCCGGCGAGGTGACCGTGCGGGGCGGCGACCAGGTCGGCGAACGGGACGCGTCCCCGTTCGGCCATCATCGCCAACATCTGCTCGGAGGTCGGCGGCGCGGCGGGATCGAGGATGCGCCCGGCGAACTTGAGCGGCTGCCCCGAGGCGGCCGCGAGGTCGAGGAAGAACCGCCAGTCGTCGACGACATCGGGAGGCGGCGTCACGACGGCGGGCGTGAACTGCGCGAACGGGCGCGGGAAAAACGGCTCCATGATCGCGGTGTGGTCGGCACGTTCGTACATGGTGGTCGGCGCGATCACGTAGTGCGCGAGCCGGGCTGTGTCCGACATGCGGGGATCGATGCACACCAGCAGGTCGAGGGAGCGCAACGCGCGCAACGCCTTCCCCCGGTCCGGCAGGGCCGCGGCCGGATTGCCTCCGGAGACGATCAGCGCCCGCACCCGGTCGGGTCCGGGCGCGAGGATCTCGTCGGCGAGGAGGCCGGACGGGAGCTCGCCGCGCATCGCCCGCACCCCACCGATGCGGCTGGGATAGCCGCGTTCGTACGCCCGGGACGGCGGGGCGACCTCCGCGCGGGCGGGCACGTGCCGGGTCAGGACGGCGCGGTCGTCGGCCCGCTCCCCCTCGCGCAGGTACCGCCCGCACACCACGTTCAGGGCGGCGACGAGGTGCTCCGCGAGGTTCGAGTGCGGGCCCATGCACAGCCCCGTCCCGCTGGTCGCCATCCCCCGACTGCCGGCTGCGAACATCCGCGCCGCGGTACGGACCCGGTCGGCGGGGACGCCGCAGATCCGCTGCACGACAGCAGGAGTCACATCGGACACGGCGTCGGCGAGAGCCCCGGAATCGGCGGTGTACCGGCGACAGAAGTCGGCGTCGTGAAGACGCTCGGTGAGGATGACGTGGAGCAGGCCTGCGAGCAGCACCGCGTCCGTCCCAGGCCGCGGGCCCAGGTGCACGTCGGCCAGCGCCGCGGTCTCGGTGCGCCGCGGGTCGACGACGATCAGCCGCAGCCCACGCTCGCGGGCCGCGCGCAAGGTGACGGACGGGTTCTGCACGACCGCTCCGTCCCCGTCGCCCCCGTTGCCGGAGACGACCGGGTTGGTGCCCGCCAACAGCCACACGTCGGCGTCCTCGAATCGCTGCCTTCCCCCGAGATAGGTTCCCATTCGTTCGGCGACAACCCATTTCGCGGACTGGTCGATGGTCATGGTGGAAAACAGCTTGTGTGATCCGGTGCCCTTGAACCACGCCCGGGCCATCGGGGGTGTGAGTGCGGCGAAGTTCTGTTGGGTGCCCATGAACAGCGCGATCGCATCCGGCCCGTGGCGGTCCACGATGGCGCGCAGGCGATCCGCGATCTCGGCGACAGCCCGCGCCACCGGCACCGGTTCGTGTGAACCGGCAGAGGTGCGCCGCATCGAGGTGGTCAACCGGTCCGGCCCGTGGACGAGATCGCCGCCACGGCGCCCCTTCGGGCAGGTGTACCCGCCGGAGATCGGGTGCCGGGCGTCCCCGAGCACCCGTGCGATCCGCCCGTCCTCGACGTCGAGCAACACCCCGCACGAGGAGGCGCACAGCCGGCAGAACGACGTGTGCCGGGACGTGGCGGATCGCATCACGTTCAGTCCACCGCGACGGCGTGCGCGGGCACCTCCGGGAAGCGCTGACGCAGAGACGGCTTGGCGAGCTTGCCGGAGAAGGTCCGCGGCAGCGGTTCGCCGAGCGCCACCGCATGCTTGGGGCGCTTGAACTTCGCGAGGTTCTCGCCGGCGACGGTGGCGATGTCGGCAACGATGTCCGCGGCGGGACGGTCGCTGTGGAAGATCACCATCGGCACCTCCCCCCACCGCTCGTCCTTGACACCGATGACGGCGAGGTCGACCAGGCCCTCGATGCCGTGCAGAGCCTTTTCGATCTCGGCGGGGTACACGTTCAGGCCGCCGGAGATCAGCATGTCCTTGCTGCGATCGACGATCTTGAGGAACCCGCCCTCGTCCTGCATACCCAGGTCGCCGGTGCGGAGCCACCCCTCGACCAGGGTCGCCGCGGTGGCCTCGGGCTTGTTCCAGTACTCCCGGAGCACGTGCTCGCCGCGGACCAGGATCTCACCGACCTCGCCGGCCGGGGTGTCGTCGCCCGGGTCACCGATCCGGACGTGGGTGCCGACCAGCGGCAGACCGGCGAAGCCGGGACGCGAGACGGCGTCCTCGTACGCCAGCGTCGACACCATGCCGGACGCCTCGGTCAGGCCGTAGCACTGGGTGAGCGGGATGCCGTGCGAGCGGTAGAAGTCGAGCAGGTCGAGGCTGACCGGCGCGCCGCCCGTGCCCGCGAAGGTGAACTTCGCGAGCTTGCGAGTGCCGAAGTCGGGCAGCATCGTCATCCGCTCCCAGATCACCGGGACGGTGGTGGTGGCGGTGATCTGCTCGCGCTCGAAGGTGTCGAGCGCGATCTCCGGGTCGTACTCGCGCAGCAGCACCATCGTCGCGCCGGGCACGACGACGAGCTGCATGAAGATCGACAGGACCGAGCCGGTGTACACCAGCGGGGCCGAGCAGAGCACCCGGTCCCGCGAGGAGAAGCCGAACGTGAGGGATTGGGAGATGCCGGGGGTCATCGCGTTGCGGTGGGTGATCAGGGCACCCTTCTGCACGCCGGTGGTCCCGGAGGTGTAGCAGATGAAGCCGGGATCGTCGGCGTCGATGGCGACCACGGGCGCGGTCCCCGGATCGATCAGTCGCTCGTACGGCGGGTGCGCACTGCCGCCGATGGAGTAGGTCTCGAACTCCACCTGTTCGGCGGCGACCTCGAGGAGCGGCGCGAAGTCGTCCTCGACGATCACGACGCGGGGCGCGGAGTCGACCACCATCGGGGCCAGTTCCTTGGCGGTGAGCCGGAAGTTGAGGGGGACGCTGATCGCGCCGAGCTTGAGGGTCGCGAGGATGACGTGGGCGAGCTCGGGGCGGTTGAGCATCATCACCGCGACGCGGTCGCCCTTGCGGACACCGCGCGCCGCCAGACCACGGGCGAGTGCGTCGGTGATCGCGTCGACCTCGGCCCAGGTCTGCGCCGTGTCCCCGAACACGATCGCCTGCTGCTGCGACCGGGTCTTGCCCCAGAACCGGGTCAGGTCCGCGAGATTCATCTGTGCTCCTCGTTTCATGTGCCGGCTCGCCGGAGTGTCGTCAGCCGGCCGCGTCGACGGGGTGTGATCACCCTCACTTCGTGCCCGCAAACCTAACAGCTGTAGGCGGAGTGCGCAATGCCCGATTCGAGACTTTCGGCCCACCTGGTCACGCTCGGTTTCGGACACGAAAACGACACCCACACAGTTGTTTTCATGTGGGTGTCGCATCTCGGGAGTGGGCCCGTCAGCCGGCGCGCGGCGCCTCACGTCGGGGAGTTCTCGGGTCGGTCGCCGCGGCGATCCGCGCGTCGTCGTACCCCGCCACCGACCGCAGCACGTCGGCGGTGTCGGCGCCGACGGCCGGCGGCAGCGCGGGCGCGAACTTCTCCCCCGCGACCCGCACCGGACTGACCACGAACTCGAGCTCACCCACCTCCGGATGGTCCACCCGGTAGGTGTTCTCGCGCGCCCGGAAGTGCGGGTCGGCGAGCATGTCGGCCACCGTGTTGACCGGGCCGCCCGCAATGCCGTGCTCGAGGAACAACTCCACCCACTCGGCGCGGGTGCGCTGCGCGAAGATCTCCGTCAGCGCCCGCCACACCAGGTCCGCGCGAGCGGGCGCACCGTCGTCGGTGCTGGTGAGGTCGACTCCGATCAGATCCTCCCGGCCGACCGCGACGAGGAAGTTGTGCCAGAACTTCTCCACGTGCGACCCGAACAGGATCGCCTCGCCGTCGCTGGTGCGGTAGGCCTCGAGCCGCGGCCAGTCGGGCAGCCGCCCGTCCGGCAACCAGGTCGGACGCGGAATCGACCGGTCCTTGTTCAGCTCCGCATCGACCAGGTCCGGCATCCATGCAGCCGCGACGTCGATGCCTGCCACCTCGACGTGACTCCCCTCGCCGGTGGCCCCGGCCCTGTGCAGCGCGGCGAGCAGTCCCATCGCCCCGTACGCGCCGAGGGCGTACATCGCGATGGGCGGGGTGGTGGAGCCCGCCATGCCCTCGGTCGGCGGCGCGGCGGGGGTGCTCACCTCACGGAGCCCGGCGTAGGCGTCGAACACCGGTCCGCCGGTACCGAGCCCGCGGTACGGGCCGTCGGTGCCCATGCCGGACACGGTGCACAACACGATCTTCGGATTCACCTGTCTCAGTTGCTCGTAGCCGACGCCGAGCCAGTCCAGGTAGCCACCCCGCATTCCCTCGATGACGGCATCGCAGGAGCGGGCGAGGTCGAGGAATGCCTGCTTTCCCTCGGGACTGCGCAGGTCGAGGGCGACCGACTTCTTGCCGCGGTTCCACCGCAGGTGCATGAACGCCGGTCCGTCCGCATCACCGATCGCCCGGCTGCCGCCGACCCGAACCGGGTCGCCGAGCGGCCCCGACTCGACCTTGATCACCTCGGCGCCGAGGTCCGCGAGGTGCCCGCCCAGCGAGGCCGGGGCCAGCTGGGCGACCTCGAGGACCCGAACGCCGTCCAGCAGCGAGAACCCGCTCATCGTTCGCTTCCTTCCAGGTCTTTCGAGATGTTGTGAGTCTGTTCGGGCTTGAGTTCCACCCACAGCCCGTCGACGTCGGCAACGAGGACGTCGCCGTGGTGCAGCGTCCCGCGCAGGAAGCGCTTGCGCCCTTCCTGACCGACGAGTTCCGCCGCCACGGTCAGTTCGGTGTGCAGCGGCGCGGGCGCCCGGAAGTTCACGTTGAGGTAGGCGGTGCGCCCCCAGGGTCGACCGGCGCTGTTCGCCAGCCGGGCGAGGAGCTCGTCGAAGATCAGCGGCGTCACCCCGCCGTTCATCGCGTACCGGCCGGAGTGGAACCGCCCGACCGTCACCCGGCCGGTGGCCGCGGTGTCGGTGACGGTGTCGATGCGCAGGGCGGGCGCGAGTGCATGACCCTTCCCCGGTATCTCCCAACGTTTTCCGGCGATCTGACTGTCCTCGTCGACCTCGAACGCCCGCATTCGCCGTGCGACCGCCCGCAGCGCGGCCGCGGCCTCCCTGGCGACCTGGGGGGTCGGACGGCTCCGGGTCACCGCCTCCTGCACCTCGCGCAGCGCCTCGACCAGATCGGCGTACTCGTCGTCGGAATCGACCGTCGGGAGAAACGGATCCGGCCAGCCCGGGTTCCAGATGTCGAGGGTCGGTGCGGCGTCGGTCATGCCGGCCTCCTTCACGTTCGGCTGCCCGGCCGGGAGAAGAACCCGGAGAACAGGTCGGCGATCGGGCGGGGGCGCAGGGTGGTGCGTGCGACGGCGTTCTCCCGGTCGTAGCGGGCCCGCAGGTCCCGGCCCGGCCCGTCGAGCAGCAGGGCCTTGATCTCGCGCAGCCCCTCCGGCGGTTGCCCGGCGAGCTGGACCGCGGCATCGAGCGCCACACCTGCCACGTCCCCGTCCTCGGCGTAGCGGCTGAGCAGCCCGATCCGGTACGCCTCGTCGCCGCCGACGGTGCGCGAGGTCATCAGTAGGTCCCGCGCCTGGCCGGCGCCGACCAGACCGTCCAGCAGCCAGGTCAGGTTCGCGCCGCCGTAGCGCGCGGCGGTCACGGTGAACCGGGTCGCCGGGCCCCCGACCCGCAGGTCGGAGCAGGCCGCCAGGATGGTGCCCGCGCCGTGCGCGGCGCCGGCGACGGCGGCCACGATCGGCTTCGGGAACGTGAGGTACCGCCACAGCAGCTCCTCCCGTTCGAGCGCCCCCTCGGTGGCCTCCTCCGGCGACATCGCGGCGAGCTCCGCGAGGTCGTAGCCCGCCGAGAAGGCGTCCGGACCGGCGCCGGCGACGATCACCGCGCGCACCTCGTCGTCGCGCGCGGCCGCGGCGAGCACGCCGTCCAGCTCGCGTTGCTGCGACAGCGAGATCGCATTGCGCACCTGCGGGCGGTTCAGCGTCAGCCGGAGCACCCCCGGTGCGGGGTGGTCGCGGAGCAGGACTCCGGACGGGTCGTCCACGGTCATCGGGCGTTACCGCGCCGCCGCGAGCCCGGCCGCACGCTCGCGTTCGAGGGCGGCGACGTCGCCCGCCACCATGTTGTGGAACAGCTGTCCGGGCAACTCGTTTCGTCCGTAGATCAGTTCCTCGACCTGACCGTGGGCGGCGTTGTCGGTGATGGTCTTGGTGACGAACCAGTCCTCGGCGTGCAGGGTCTCCATCAGCAGCTCCCAGTTCTTCTCCAGGATCCGCTCCTCGCGCGGGGTCTCCGGCTTCTTCGGCGAGAGCAGCCGGATGGTGCAGTAGCTGACGTTCGGGTCGTCCTTGTCGGGGACGATGGTCCAGATCTCGAAGTGGTTCGGCTCGGTGACGAGCATCGTGCCCGGGTAGATCGTGTAGTTCGCGAGCGAGTAGTCGCGGACGTCGAAGCTGTCCGGATCGGCGTCGCGGACCTCGGTGATCGCCTTGCGCGCCACCACGAGTCGCCAGGAGCGGTCCACCACGTCGAGCGCGGTGATGTTGCCCTCGAGGTAGTTGCAGACGGTCTTGGTGTGCAACTGGCACAGGTGGTAGGAGTCCTGCACGCCGTCCACCGCGATCTTCCAGTTCATGTCCAGCTTCCAGGTCTCCTTGCGCACCTGGAAGGAGCCGGCCATGCCGGTGTCGGCGACCTCGGCGTCGTGCTTGGCGCCGAGCACCGCGGCGATGTCGAGGTCGGCCCCGACAGTGGGCACCACCCAGACCAGCCCGTGCCGGACCTCGCACGGAAACTCCACCAGGCCGTACTCGCCACGGTCCATGCCGTCGAAACCCTCGGCGTGCGGAAGCCCGCGCAGCGCACCGTCTTTGCCGTAGGACCAGTTGTGGTACGGGCAGGCGAAGACCCTCTTGCAGCCCGACTCGCCGAACTCGACCTTGGCCCCGCGGTGCCGGCACACGTTGGAGAAGGCCTTGACGCTGCCGTCGTTCTGCTTGACCACGAGCAGCGGGGTGCCGATCAGCTCTGTGGTCAGGAAGTCGCCGGCCTTCTGCAGTTCGTCGACGTGCGCCACGATGTGCGGGAACCGGCGCACGACGTCTCGTTCCTTCGCCGCCAGCTCGGGGTCGTTGAACACCGAGAAGGGCACGCGGAGCAGGTCGTCCGCGTAGTCGGTGGTGTCGTTGTCCACGTGGGCGATGAGCCGCTGCGTGAGCCTGATCTTCTCGTCGCGCTCCATGGATCGAGGGTGACACACGAGACAATCAATGTCTAGCGTCTTATCTAACTACTTTCGGTTGATGGTGGAGTTGGTACGGTTCTCGCGTGGCAGCACGCACCGACACCGACACCCGGACCGACGTCCATTCGGCGATCCTGGCTGCGGCCGAAGCGTGTTTCGAGCGGTTCGGCATCGCGAAGACCACGATGGAGGACGTCGCCAAGGCGGCATCGATGTCACGGGCGACGGTGTACCGGTACTTCGCGGACCGGGAGTCCCTGATCGCCGAATCGGTGGTCCGGCGCGCCCGGGCGAACATGGACCGGGCCCGCGCTCACATCACCCGCTGGGCGACCGTCGAGGAACGCATCGTCGAGGGCATCTGCCAGGACATCCGCAAGGGCCACCTGGACCCGATGGTGAACCGGCTGGTCTCCCCCGAGTCGATGGCCCTCTCGATGCAGTTGCTGGGCGAGTCGGGTCGCGCGGTCGAGCTGACCCACGAACTGTGGGGACCGGTCCTCGCCGACGAGCAGGCCGCGGGGAACATCCGCTCCGACCTGGACCTGCGACTGCTCTCCGAATGGATCTCCGAACTCGAGATCATGTACATCAGCCAGTACGGCACCGACGACAACGCCCTCGACCGGGTCAGGGAGAAACTGCGCGCCTTCGTCGTTCCGGCACTGCTCCCCCGGTGAACCGCCCTCCCGACATGTGACGCCCGGGCGTTCAGGGCGTCGCCACGCCGAGCGGTCAGCCCATCGGGTCGTCGACGACGTCGACGGCGGGCGCCCGGAAGGGCGGCAGCAGCGCACCCCACCGCATGACCGTCCAGCCCCCGCCCGGGGTGGGGGCCAGTTCGATGGTCTGCGTGTTGTCCAGGTGGGTGTCCGCGGAGAACGTGCCGTCGACCCCGGACAGGTACCCGGCGACCAGGCGGATCGCGGCGCCGTGACTGACCACCAGGACGTCGCCGTCCTCGTCCCCGATCTCGAGGTACTGCGAGCGCAGCGAGTCGACCACGGGCAGGTAACGCTCGAGGACGTCCTCGCCCGACTCGCCGCCCGGCATTCTCGCCCCGAGTTCGCCTGCGTGCCAGGAGTGGAACACCGACGCGTAGGTCTCGTGCGAGGCGCGATCCGAACGGTCCTCCAGGTCGCCGGCCTGCGCCTCGTGGAGACCCTCGCGAACCTGCACCACGATCCCCGATGCCCGCTCGATGAATCCGGCGGTCTGCCTGGCACGCAACGCCTCCGACGCGACCACCGCCCTCGGGAGCGGACCGGTGAGCGACGACCCGAACGCGTGCGCCTGCCCCTCTCCCATCTCGGTGAGCCGGGCTCCGGGCAACCGGGTGTCCAGCCGTCGGGCGACGTTCGCCTCGGTCTGTCCGTGCCGGACCAGAATCAGCTTGCCCGCCACGTCAGTTCGTTCCTTCCGTCTCGCCGCCACGGATCCGCGCGAGCCACTCGCAGGCCTCCCCGTCGGACGGGGGGCGACGCCCGCCGGGCGTCGCCGTCGGCCACGAACCGAGGAACCGTACGGTGTGCTTGCGGTGCAACGACTTGAGCGCCTCGGCGACCGCGGTGTCGTCGACGTGGCCGCTGCAATCCAGGTAGAACAGGTAGGTCCCGAACTCGACCCGGGTGGGACGCGACTCGATCCGCGTGAGGTCGATTCCGCGGGTGGAGAACTCGGCCATCGCGCCGACCAGCGACCCCGGCTCGTGGTTGAGCTGCAGCACCACCGACGTCCGGTCGGATCCGGTCGCGGCGGGCACCGGGCACGGACGCGTGATGAGCACGAATCGCGTTCGGGCTCCGGAGAAGTCGGCCACCCCGTCGGCGAGGACGTCCAGACCGAGCCGCTGACCCGCGAGTGCGGTGGAAACGCCGGCATCGGCGCGTCCGGCGGCCACGTCCTCGGCGGCACCGGCGTTGGACGACGCCGACTCCACCACCGCGTCCGGCAGGTTCGCCTCGATCCACATCCGCACCTGCGCCTCCGCCACCGGATACGCCCGGATCGTGCGGACGTCGGCGAGGGTCGTGCCCGCACGCCCCACGATCGTGAAGGCCACGTCCAGTTCGGTTTCGGCGATGATCTGCAGCCGCTCCCCGGCAGCCAGGGCGTCCAGGGTCGGCCGTACCGGACCCTCGACGGAACTCTCGATCGGCACCACCGCCGCGTCGGCGGAACCGTCCTGGACCGCGGCGAGCGCGGCCGGCGGGCTGCCGACGGAGACCCGCTCCACGGGCCCGTCGAAGGCACCCGACGACTCGAACTGGTCGAGCGCCATCTCGGTGAAGGTTCCGGAGGGTCCGAAGTACGCGATGCGAGGCACGCGTCCAGGTTACGCATCCGGACCGGCGCCCCGACCGCGCCTGCTCAACCGCCCCCGGACCGTCCGGACAATTCCGACTGAACGGAACATTCAGTCGATCCGATCGACTGAACGCTGCCGTTCACTCGGTCCGGAGCGGACGAGTTCAGCGGTTGCCGAGGTCGGCGGTGATGCCGTGGGCCCGCAGGTGCGCCTCGACCGCGGCGGCGTCGGGGACGGCGATCGCCAGCAACACCTCCCGGACCGCCTCCGCGGCCGGGGTGCTGAGCGCGGCGAGCGGGGCGGGGTCCGCGGCCAGGTAGGCGGCGGGGATGTCGTCGCCGCGCAGTGCCGCGACGGTGGCGGCGAGGATCGCGATCACCTCGCCGCCGTCGGCGGCGTACGAGACGAAGCCGGCGTCGGAGTGGGCGAGAACGGCGAGGAAGTCGGCGACGTCCTCCGCCGCAGATCCGGCGGGCAGCACCGGGTGGGCACCGGCGGCCGCGATCCGTTCGGCGGACTCGGCGGCCCAACCCCGCCCGGCGGCACCGGGTTCGACCCGCACCGCGACCGGGGCGGGCAGCCGCACCGGATCACCCTTGGCCAGGGCGAGCGCGTCGTCGAGGTGCTCGAGCGGGCAGTCGACCTCGATCCGGGTCAGGTCGGGGGCGGACCCGGGCAGTGCGTCGGGGGCGATGTCGAGTCGCAGCCACAGCGGACCGTCACCCGCCTCCACACCATCCAAGCCGCTGGCGGTCAGCACCGGCGGGCCGAACAGTACGCCGCGAGCCCGGCCGCGGAGAGCGGCGCCGCCGGGGCAGAGCTCGGAGAGCAGGCCCGCGAACGGGGGCTGCGATTCGCGCGGGGCGGGCGGTTGCAGGTTGAGCAGGGTGGCCACGGCTCCACGGTATCCCCGGGCCGAACTCTTGCGCGGTCCGGCATGCCTGATCTAACTTAGGCATGGCTAACCTATTGTGACCGTCGCCGCATCCGCGTTGTACCGCACCCGCAGGGGATCGAAAAGGAGCACCGCATGACCGCCGCCACCACCCTCGGCCCGTCCACCGCCGAACGGGTCCGCACCGCGTGCGTCCGCGCCAAGCAGGCGGTGCTCGCCGTCGACGGCAGCGAACCGGTCACCGTCGCGGTCCACCACCTCCGTTCCGGGGGCGACGTCGTCCTCGCCGTTCCGGACGGTGTCGCGGTCACCGCGCTGACCTGGCAGGCCGGCCGCGCCGGACTGCCCGCCGTCCTCGAACTCACCGACCACGCGCCGCTCGCGCTCCGCGAACCGGTCCGCTCCCTGGTGTGGCTGCGCGGCACACTGCACGCCGTTCCCGCCGAGGCCACCCGCGCGCTCGCCGCCGCCGTCGCCGCCGACAACCCCAACCCGGACCTGCTCGACGTCGGACACACCACGACGCTGCTGCGACTGGTGCTCGACTCGGCCGTCGTCGCCGACAGCCACGGCGCCGAACCGGTCCCGCTCGCCGACCTGCTCACCGCCACCCCCGACCCGTTCTGGTCGGTCGAGGACTGCTGGCTCGAGCACCTCGAATCCGACCACGGTGACCTCGTTCACCAGCTGGCGCAACGCCTTCCGTCGAGCATGCGCAGTGGACGGGTACGCCCGCTCGGGCTGGACCGCTACGGGATCCGGCTCCGCGTCGAATCCCCCGCCGGCGACAACGACGTGCGGCTGTCGTTCCCGGAACCCGTCGACGACCCCGCCGGACTGAACCGCGCGCTCCGCATCCTGGTCGGCTGCCCGTTCATGAACGGACTCCGCGCCCGGAAATAGGCGCTACGCGCTCGTGCGCGTTTTGCGGGTCCAGGGACTCCGAATCCACTCACGGGCGGCGAAGCCGCCTAATCTCAGACCGTGACCCGGCTCGACGACTGGCTCCGGCCCTCCCCACCCCGACAGACCGAACCGCCGCTGGACGCCAAGGAGCGTCGCGCGCTCTGGTTCGAGGTCACGATCGTCCTGCTCGTCACCTTCGGCCTCAGCGGCTTGTCCGGCGTCCTGTCGCTCGTCGAGACCGCGATGGCCCCCGGGCAACTGTCCGACCAGACCGTCGCGCTGAACACCTCCCGCTCGACCGTCGGCTGGATCGACCTCGGCCGGCAACTGCTCGGCATCGCCCGGCTGTGCGCCTGGGCGGCGCTCGGGCTGTACCTGCTCTGGCGCAGCGGCCTCGGACCCGAGCGGATCGGCCTCGGACCGCACCCGCGGTGGCGCCGCGACCTGCTGCCCGGCGTCGGACTCGCCGCGCTGATCGGGCTACCCGGGCTGGCCCTGTACCTGGCCGCGACCGCGATCGGGGCGAACCTCACAGTGGTGCCAAGCACCGTCGACGACCACTGGTGGCGACTGCCCGCGCTGGTGCTGTGGGCGCTGGCCAACTCCGCCGCCGAAGAAGTCCTGGTCGTGGCCTACCTGATCTCCCGGCTGCGCCGGCTCGGCTGGGGCGAGAACGCCGCACTCGCGGCGTCCGCGCTGCTGCGCGGCAGCTATCACCTCTACCAGGGCATCGGCGGGGGCCTCGGCAACGTGGTGATGGGCCTGGTGTTCGGCCGATATTGGCAGCGGACCGGCAAACTCTGGCCGCTGGTCGTCGCACACTGGCTGATCGACGCGGTCGCGTTCGTCGGCTACACGCTGCTCCGCGGCCACCTGTCCTGGCTGCCCTGACCAGTACAGTTTCCGGTGTGAACGGCGACAGTCCCCGCAACCGCGACCCCCGAGACCCCGCAGCGGGTCGCGGCGGCGACCCACGCCGGTCGCAGTCCTGGGATCCGGGACCGACGCCGCCGCCCCGTCCCGCCGGCGGGCCGCCCCCGCCGCGGAACGGCAAGGTGCCGCCGCCGCAGTACCCACCCCGCCGACCGTCCCCTCCCGCTCGGGACCCACGGCAGGACCGCTACCGCGACATGCCGCAGGAGCCGACCCGGGCGATGCCGCCGCGAGACAACCGAGCCGCACCGCCGCGAGACAACCGGGCGGCACCGCCGAGGGAAAACCGGGCGGCACCGCCGCCGGAGGGCACGCAGGTGATCCGCCGCGACGGCCGTCCGGCCGCGCCGGCCCGCGCGTGGTCGCAGGACCCGGACGCCCGGCCCCTCGCGCCGCGGTCGTCGCAGCAACCACGCCCGCGGTCGGCGTCCGGCTACGCGCCGACGCAGACCCCGCAGCCGTACACCGAGGGCGCACGCCCACGGTCGGGCACACCGGTGCCGCCGCCCCCGCGCCCGGGCCGCCCGGCGACCACGCCGCCTGCGGAGCCCCCGAGGCCCCGCCGCCGGCCGCACTGGGGACGCCGGATCGGGGTGACCGCCCTGGTGCTGCTGCTGGTGATGATCGGGTCGGTGGTGTACCTGGATGGGTCGCTCAATCGGATCGACGCACTCGCCGACTATCCCGGGCGGATCGCGGACACCCCCGGCACCAACTGGCTGCTGGTCGGGTCGGACAGCCGAACCGGACTGACCCCCGAGCAGGAACAGGAGCTGGCGACGGGCGGCGAGCTGGATTCGAAGCGCACCGACACGATCATCGTCGTGCACGTCCCGAAGAGCGGCGGCGCGACGATGGTGTCCATTCCACGCGACTCGTACGTGAACATCCCCGGCTGGGGCAAGGACAAGATCAACGCCTCCTTCGCCATCGACGGCGGCGGCCCGCAGCTGCTCGTGCAGACCGTCGAGGAGGCGACGGGCCTGAGGATGGACCACTACGCGGAGATCGGGTTCGGCGGATTCGCCGGCATCGTCGACGCGATCGGCGGCGTCCACCTGTGCGTGCCGTACGCGATCGACGACCCGCTCGCGGGGATCAACCTGCAGCCCGGTTGCCAGGACCTGACCGGGGCGCAGGCCCTCGGGTTCGTGCGCAGTCGCGCGACGCCGCTCGCCGACCTGGACCGGATGAACAACCAGCGCCTGTTCATGTCCGCGCTGCTGGACCAGGCCACCAGCATCGGGACGCTGATCAACCCGTTCCGGCTGTGGCCGCTGGTCACCAAGACCGCGGGCACGCTGCAGGTCGACAACGGCGACCACCTCTGGAACCTGGGCGGTCTCGCGTGGGCGATGCGCGGCGACCTGGTGACCACCACCGTCCCGGTCGGCGGGTTCGAGGACGTCGCCGGCTCCGGAAACGTCCTGCTGTGGGATCGGGAGAAGGCGTCCCGGTTCTTCGAGGCCCTCGCCAACGACGAGCCGGTGCCCACGGACCTCCTGACGACGAACTGATCGGACGGCAGCGGCGGCGAGTGCGCCGAATCCGTGTGCCGGGCATGCGATCCGG
Organism: Rhodococcus sp. NPDC003348; assembly: GCF_053589375.1. NCBI lineage: Bacteria > Bacillati > Actinomycetota > Actinomycetes > Mycobacteriales > Nocardiaceae > Rhodococcus > Rhodococcus sp. NPDC003348. The sequence continues at coordinate 80,293 of NZ_JBSFRT010000004.1, read as the reverse complement.
GGCAGTCGACGGATCCCATGACCCGGCTCGCCGGCCGGTCGCGGCCCGCGCGACGGTACGCTCGACCGCATGTCCGAGATCAGTGAGCGCAGCGGGTTCCACGCCCTCCTGCATGCGCAGATCCGCAACGAGTTCACCGCCTCACAGCAGTACATCGCGGTCGCGGTGTACTTCGACAGCCACGACCTACCGCAGCTCGCGCAGCGCTTCTACTCACAGGCAAACGAGGAACGCAACCACGCGATGATGATGATCCAGTACCTCGTCGACAACGACTTGGACGTGACCATCCCCGGCATCGACGACGTCGTCACCGAGTTCTCGTCGGTTCGCGAACCCGTGGAACTGGCCCTGCGGCAGGAACAGACGGTCACCGACCAGATCACAACCCTCGCGCGCACCGCCCGCGACACCGGCGACTACCTCGGCGAGCAGTTCATGCAGTGGTTCCTCAAGGAACAGGTCGAGGAGGTCGCCTCGATGACGACGCTGCTGGCGATCGTGGACCGCGCCGACGGGAATCTGTTCAACATCGAGGAATTCGTCGCCCGCGAAATGAACTCGACGTCGACCCCGGACCCGGCGGCGCCGCGGCCGGCGGGCGGCGGCATCTGACGGAAAATGGGCATTTCACCGCGATTCGGGAAAGTCAGGCACCCGGAAAACCTGGTCTTACTGCGCACGAAAATAGGGTGAACTCAGTTAGGAAACACTGCCCTCAATAAGGATGCGCTTGGATGCGTAGTGCTCTGACCAGCGCTATTGTCGCTCTCATGCCCACTCCGGATGACGCGAACCAGACCAAGTTTCACGCCCTCCTCCACGATCAGATCCGCAACGAGTTCAACGCCTCGCATCAGTACATCGCGATCGCGGTGTACTTCGACAACGCCGACCTCCCGCAGCTGGCGCGGCACTTCTACGCGCAGGCCGTCGAGGAACGCAACCACGCGATGATGATCGTGCAGTACTTCCTCGACCGCGACATCGAGGTCGAGCTGAGCGGCATCGATCCCGCGCGTTCGCACTTCGAGAGCCCGCGCGAGCCCATCGCCCTGGCGCTCAAGCAGGAGAAGGCCGTCACCGAGCAGATCGTCCAGCTCGCCAGTACCGCCCGTGACGAGGGCGACTACCTCGGCGAGCAGTTCATGCAGTGGTTCCTCAAGGAGCAGGTCGAGGAGGTCGCCTCGATGAACACGCTGCTCACCGTCGCCGACCGCGCCGGCACCAACCTGTTCGACCTCGAGGCGTTCGTTGCCCGCGAGATGAACGGTGCGGCAGGCGAATCCGTCGGGGCACCGATCGCGGCGGGCGGGGCGCTGTAGGCACGGTCCGCTTGGACACGTGCACCCACACTGCTGACACCGGCCCTGGGAACTGTAGCGGGGTTACAGTTCCCCCGGGCCGCTGCCGTACCCTACGAGGGTGCCACCCGAGCCGTCCGAGAGCCTGCCCAGCATCACTCCGCCACGTCAATCGCGCAGTCGCGCAACGATGGAACGAGTGCTGGCGGCGGTCGAGGACCTGCTCGCGGACAAGCCGTTCGAGCAGATCACCATCGCGGAGATCTCGGCTCGGTCGAGCAGTTCCCCGACCTCGATCTACGCCCGGTTCACCGACAAGAACGGCCTGCTGCTCGCCGCCCACGAGCGGTTCAAGCACGAGGCCGAACAGCGATTGGTCGATCGCCTCGGATCCGAGGACACCGCGGCCCTGACACCCGCGGAGATCTTCGACCTCTACGCCCGCGCACTCGTCGAGACCTTCGGTGAACACCACAACCTGCTCCGAAGCGTCGTGCTCGCCGACAGCGACGTCATGTATGCGCGCGCGGCGGAGCTGATGGCGACCACCTCACGACTGCTGGCCAACCGCCTGCGGCCCGAGATCACCGTGGACCAGGACACCGGCGAACGGTGCATCGACTTCGCGGTCCGCACCGTCACCGCCGTGCTGCAGCAGCACGTCATCTTCGAGAACCGGACTCCGGGCCGATTCGCGCTCTCCGACGACGAAATGGCCGCACGTCTGGTCGAGATCCTCACGGCGACAACGGCACCGATATTCGGGTGACACCCACCTCCGGCCGTTCGGCCAATCCCCGGCGAGTCACGTAGCCCTCACGAAATTCCGGCCGTGTCCGATCCGGACTCATCTCGGACACGGCAACCCCTCCTGCCCCGCGCCTTTGGGCCCAGGGTCGACAGCACGTGCCCAAGCACTATTGACTGTAATGGTAATCCAATTACACTTTGGGCGCATGAACCCTCCCTCCCCAGTCCTGATCCTCGGCGGCGGGCCGGTCGGACTCGCGGCCTCGCTCGAACTCGCACGCTTCGGTGTCGCGAGCGTTCTCCTCGAACAGCACGAGAGCGTCGCATGGCACCCGAAGACGCGAAACTTCAACACCCGCACCATGGAGATCGCACGGCACTGGGGCCCCGAGGTGTACGCGCGGCTGCGCGACATCGACACCCCGCCCGGGTGGAAGAGCCCAATCCGGTTCTTCGACTCCGTGCTCGGACGCGAGTTCGGCACCATCGTCGCGACCGGCTTCGAGGGACCCGGACCCACGATCAGCCCCGCCCAGCCGGTGATGTCCTCCCAGGACCTGCTCGAGAAGATCCTGCTCGACGCGGCCGCCGCCACGGGCCTGGTGGACGTGCGCTTCGGGCACCGCGTCACCGGGGTCGTCTCGGGGTGGGCCGACGACGACGAGACCACCACCGTCGAGGTGACGGAACGGGCGACCGGTCGCGCGTACGCCCTGACCGGGTCCGCCCTGGTCGCCGCAGACGGCGCCACGAGCCTGGTCCGCGACCAGCTCGGCATCGAGCTCACCGGCGAGAAGGCGATCCACCACTTCGTCAACTGCTACTTCCACGCCGACATCGAGGAGCACATCCCGGACCGCCGAGGCGTCCTGCTGTTCGTCGCCAATTCCGGTGCGGCAGGTGTACTTCAACCGCTCGATGCCCGCGGGCGCTGGCTGTGCCAGATCCCGGTGGCCGCCGAGGACTGGTCCGACGACGTGTACCAGGACGAGGACTGCCGGCGATGGGTACGGGCCGCGGTGGGCAAGCCGGACCTCGAGGTCGAGGTACGCAGCATCGGTCGGTGGCAGATGAACGCCACCGTCGCCGACCGATTCGTTCAGGGCCGGATCGTCCTGTGTGGCGATGCGGCCCACCAGTTCCCGCCGACCGGCGGTCTGGGCGTCAACACCGGACTGCAGGGCATGCACAACGCGATGTGGAAGCTCGCGCTCTGCGTCACGGGTGCCGCCGACTGGTCACTGCTGCACACCTACGACACCGAGCGGCGCCTGCCGTCGCAGCGCACGACCCGGCAGTCGTTCGACAACCACAAGAAGGTCCAGCAGATGGGCGCCGCCCAGTACAGCGGACAGTCGGACCTGGACGTCGAGACCGTGTTGCGCGAAACCCGCAGGTACGGAAACCATCTCGGTGTCGAGTTCGGGACGGTCTACGACTCGTTCGCGGTCGTGCCGGACGGTACCGCCGCCCCGGTCGTCGACGACGACTACTCCGACTACCAGCCGAGCGCGACGCCGGGCTGCCGCGCGCCGCACGTCTGGCTGGGACGCTCCGGCACCGTGTCCACCGTCGACCTCTTCGGCGCCGGCTTCACCGTCCTCACCGGCCCGGGCGGCGCCACGTGGCGCGGCGCCGCTGAGCGCGCGGCCGGCAAGTACGCCGTCCCGGTCCCCTGCTACCACGTCGGCGACCCGGGGCTCGAGGACGACCGGATGGAATTCCTGGAGGCCTACGGGATCGGCGATTCGGGTGCGGTGCTGGTGCGTCCCGACGGATACATTGCTTGGCGCAGTGCCGATCTCGCGTCCGACCCGGTTGCCGAGATCGACCGGGTCGTCTCGCAGATTCTGGCACACGGCGGAGGTGACCGCATGACCTCGACACCGGACCGACCCCGGATCGACCATTACCCCACCGTCGAGGGGCGCTGGAATCCACCGAACGACGACTCGCTGACCGTCGCGTTCCTCGGCACCTCCAGCCTGCTGATCCGGGCGGGCGAGACGTCGGTGATGATCGATGGGTTCCTCTCCCGGCCGTCACTGCAGCAAGTGCTCGGCGGCCCCATCGCGCCGGACCCGGCGGTCGTCGACGCGTGTCTCGAGCGGGCGGGGGTCGACGCGCTCGACGCCGTCGTCGTGGTCCACTCGCACTACGACCATGCCTTCGACGCGCCGGTGATCGCCGGCAAGTTCGGCGCGCCCCTGATCGGTTCGGCGTCGACGGCGAACATCGGCCGCGGGTACGGGCTTTCGGAGGAGCTGCTGCGGGTCGTCGGGGACGGCGAGACCGTCTCGTTCGGCAGCTTCGACATCTCCTTTGTCGAAACTGTCCACTGCCCCGGTGACGTGTCGCCCGGCACGATCGACGAGCCGCTCGTCCCGCCCGCCACCGCGGATGCCTGGCACTCGGCCGAGTGCTACACCCTGCTCGTACGTCACGTGAGCGGGACGGTGCTGGTCCAGGCCAGCGCGAACTTCGTGCCGGGCAAGCTCGAGGGCATCTCCGCCGACGTCGTGTATCTCGGCATCGGAATGCTCGGCAAGCAGGACGCGGCGTTCCGGGACGAGTACTGGGATCAACTGGTGCGGGCCACCGACGCCCGCAGCGTGATCCCCGTGCACTGGGACGACTTCATGACCCCGTTGCTCGACGGCCCCCTCCAGCCCCAGCCCTACCTGATGGAGGACGTCATCCCGTCGATGGACTTCGTCTTCGAGCAGGGCCGGCGGGACGGCGTCACCGTGCTGCTACCGACGTTGTGGACGCCACTCGCACCGCTCGCGGGGCCCCGGACCGCCATTACCGAATCGAGGGAGCAGTCATGAAATTGGTCGTACTGGGCGCCGCAGGCAAGGCAGGACGCCGAGTGGTGGACGCGGCGGCCGGCGCCGGCCACGACGTGCTCGCCTGTGCGCGCAGGCCCGGGGCGATCACCCCGCGGGAGGGCGTCACCGTCCACATCGGCGAGGTCACCGACATCGACGACCTCGCGCAGGCCGTGACGGGCGCCGACGCCGTCGTCAACTGCATCGGCCCGGTGCTGAGCCTGAGGTCGATACGGCGCGACGACACCACGCGCACCACCCTGCCTGCGATCGTCACCGCCATGCGGCGCGCGGGCGTCGCCCGCCTGGTTCAGCTGTCCGCGTTCGGGGTCGGCGACACGAGGGCGAAGGCGTCCGTCCTCGCGAAGTTCACCTCGAACACGGCGATGCGCGCGATCTACCACGACAAGGACTTCGCCGAGTCGCAGCTGACTGCGTCAGGGCTGAACTGGACCACGGTGCATCCCGCACTCCTGGCCGAGGGGCCGGTCGACCCGCACGTGACGGTGGTGCCCCTCGCGGCGGCGCCGCGGCTGAAGGGCCTGCCCAAGACCAGCTTCGCGACGATCGGGCAGCTGCTCGTCGACGTTGCGGCTCGAAACGATTACGCGGGCGAGAAACTCGTCGTCGTACCGTAGAGCTCCGCTGCCTACGCGCCCATGCCCTCGTAGTAGCCGCGGATGTGGTCGAGGATCCGGCGTTCGGCCAGCTGCGGATCGCCCGCCTCGACGGCCTCGACCAGGCCCCGGTGCTCGTGCCGCAGCCGGGTGCAGGTGGTCGGCCACGCCGTCGCGTCCACGCCGCCGACGACGTACGACTCGATCGACTCGCGCAGGCCCGTCATCATCGCCGCGATCACCTGGTTCCCCGCCGCGTCGGCCAGTGCGACGTGGAACTGGGAGTCGAGGATCAGGAACTCGGTCGCGGAGAGCGTCTCGTCGTCCATCGAGTCGAGCAGTTCGACGGCGGGCGCGAGATCCGGCGCCGGACGCCGCGCGGCCAGCGTCCGCATCACCTCCGATTCGAGGACGAGGCGGGTCTGCACCACATCGGACACCGGAAATCCTTGCGCGGCAACCTGCATCCGCATCAGCATCGACATCCCGCCGGTGGGCCGGGAGACGATCATCGCGCCCGCGTTCGGGCCAGAGCCGGTCTGCGCGCGCAGCAGACCCAACGCCTCCATCACGCGCAGCGCCTCCCGCACCGACGAGCGTCCGACGCCGAGGTCCGCGGCCAGCACCCGCTCGCCGGGCAGGCGCTGACCGGGGCGCACCTCCCCGGCGACGAGCATGTGCTCGAGCCGCGCCAGCACCTGCTCCCAGGCGCGGGGGCTGGCTTCGGGTGACGGCTGTGCGGACATGAGACGTCAGCCTAGGGCGTGTCGCCCGATCCCTCTCGGATGCACCTGGCGAAACGATCGTCGTCCGGCAAGGCGGAGGAGAAGCCGATACCGGGGTTGTATCGGCGCCGACGACAACGCAGCGGGGCGGCGGTTGGGCGCCAGGAGCGCCGAAACGGGGATTGGGAGACACGCCCTGTCCTCACGGCAGCATCCAACCCAGCACCGGCGTGGACTGCAGGTACACCAGCGTGCACAGGATCAGCAGCATGCCGAGGCTGTACCCGATCACCTTGCGCAGGAGCACCGGTTCGCTGCCCGCCTGCCCGACGGCGGTCGCCGCGATGGTCAGGTTCTGCGGGCTGACCAGCTTGCCGACGACGCCACCGGAGGTGTTCGCCGCGACCAGCAGCGTCGGGTCGATGCCGGCGTGCTGGCCTGCGGTCTGCTGCAGCTTCGCGAACAGGGCGTTCGCCGAGGTGTCGGAGCCGGTGACGGCGGTCCCGAGCCAGCCGAGGATCGGCGAGAAGAACGCGAAGACGGCGCCCGTCCCGGCGAGCCAGGTGCCGATCGCGACGGTCTGCCCGGACTGGTTCATCACGTAGCTCAGGCCGAGCACGGTCGCGACGGTGGCGATCGACAGCCGCATCTTCACCAGGGTGTGGCCGAACGTGGTCGCCGCGGCGCCGAACGTCATCGGGAACCGGCCGCCGCTGTCGACCAGGGTGTACACCGCGGTCACGACCAGACCGCAGAGCAGCAGCAGGGTGCCCGGGTTCGACAGCCACGAGAACGTGTAGACCGCGCTGGACGCGGGGTCGCCGCTGCCGGTGAGCAGGTTGCCGTACAGGCCGGGCCAGTGCACCTTGCGGTCGGTGCCGGACAGCCAGGTCGGCAGGTCGAACCCGACGGTCCACAGCTTGGCGACACCGAACACGACGACGACCAGCAGGTACGGCATCAACGCGAGCACCACGCGCGACGGGCCGAGCGGTTCCGGTTCGACGTGCGAGCGCTGGTCGTCCGGGGTGGCCGGGCCCCAGAAGCGCAGCATGAGCACCGCGGCACCGAGACCGGCGAGGGAGGCGACGACGTCGGTGAGCTCGTACGAGAAGTGGCTCGAGCACCAGAACTGGGCGAACGCGAATACCGCACCGGTGACCAGGGCGATCGGCCAGACCTGCCGCACGCCCCGCCGGCCGTCGACCAGGAACAACAGCAGCAGCGGCACGAACAGCGCCAGCAGCGGGGTCTGGCGGCCGACGACGGCGGCGATGTCGGTGGCCGGGATGCCGGTCAGGTTGCCGGCGGTGGTGATCGGAATCGCCATGGCCCCGAACGCAACCGGCGCGGTGTTGGCGACCAGGACGGTCACGGCCGCCCGGATCGGCGGCATCCCGAGCGCGATCAGCATCGCGCCGGTGATCGCGACCGGGGCACCGAAGCCTGCGAGCGCCTCGAGCATGCCGCCGAAGCAGAACGCGATGAGCATCGCCTGCACGCGCATGTCGCCGCGACCGATGGAGTTGAACACCCGGCGCAGATCCTCGAACCGGCCGCTGACGACGGTCAGTTCGTAGAACCAGATCGCGGTGACCACGATCCACATGACCGGGAAGAGGCCGAAGGCGATGCCCTGCAGCGCCGACAGCGCGGTGAGCGAGACCGGCATCGAGAACCCGACGATCGCGACCACCGCCGCGACCGCGAGCGCACCGAGGCCCGAGTACCAGGCCTTGAGCTTGAAGCCGGCGAGCAGCACGAAGAACGTCAGCAGCGGGGTCAGGCCGACGAGCGCCGACGCGGTCAGGTTGTGCGCGACGGCGTCGGTGGCCGGGGTGAAGGTCACCGCCAGGTGGTCGGTAGCCACATGTAACTCCTGTGATGGTGCCGCAGGTCGCGGCGGATTTCGACGTCGACTGTGTGGTCAGACCACAGCAAGGTACACCATGACCCCGGTCACAATCGAGACCTGAGCCGAGTTCGGAGCGAATCTTGCGAAATCGCGCTGACCGTGGGTTACTGTGGTCTGACCACATCGACGATTGCGGAGATCCACATGCGAATCGCGCTGTTCGCGACCTGCATCGGGGACACGATGTTCCCGAACGCGGCCAAGGCCACCGCCCTGCTCCTGACCCGGCTCGGGCACGACGTGGTGTTCCCGCCCGGCCAGACCTGCTGCGGGCAGATGCACGTCAACACCGGCTACCAGCCGGACGCACTGCCGCTGGTGACGAACTACGCCGACGAGTTCGGGGACGCGTCCTTCGACGCGGTCGTCGCCCCGTCGGGATCCTGCGTCGGCTCGGTCCGGCACCAGCACGAGATCGTCGCCGCCCGCTACGGCTCGACCGCGCTGCGCGAGCGGGTGGAGACGGTCAAGACCAAGACCTACGAGCTGTCCGAACTGCTGGTCGACGTCCTCGGCGTGACCGACGTCGGCGCCTGGTTCCCGCACCGGGTCACCTACCACCCCACCTGCCACTCACTGCGGATGCTGCGGGTCGGCGACAAGCCGCTGCGGCTGCTGCGCGCGGTGCGCGACATCGACCTCGTCGAACTGCCGGAAGCCGACTCCTGCTGCGGATTCGGCGGCACCTTCGCGATCAAGAACGCTGAGACCTCCACCGCGATGCTCGCCGACAAGATCCGCAACGTCGCGTCCACGGGCGCCGAATCCCTGTGCGCCGGTGACTCGTCCTGCCTGATGCACATCGGCGGCGGCATGTCGCGGCTGCAGATGGGCACCCGCACCATCCATCTCGCCGAGATCCTGGCGTCCGTCGAACCGAAGGAGGTGACCCCGGCATGAGCTCCACCGCCAACCTCGGAGACTCGGGCCGACGCGTCGGACTCGGACTGCCCGCCGTCCCACCCCGCGCCCCGCAGGGCGTCGGGTTCCTGCGTGGCACCGAGCCGTTCCCGAAGGCCGCACACCACGAACTCGCCAATGCGCAACTGCGCCGAAACATCGGCAAGGCCACCCACACCATCCGGGCCAAGCGACTGAAGGTCACCGGCGAGCTCCCGGACTGGGAGGCATTGCGCGACAGCGGCTCCGCGATCAAGACCGAGGTGATGAACCGGCTGCCGGAGCTGCTCGAGCAGCTCGAGGCCGCGGTCGTGGCGCGCGGCGGCGTCGTGCACTGGGCCGCGGACGCGGTCGAGGCGAACGCCATCGTCACCGACCTGATCCGTGCGACCGGCTCGACCGAGGTCATCAAGGTCAAGTCGATGGCCACCCAGGAGATCGAGCTCAACGAGCACCTCGAGACGCAGGGCATCACCGCCTACGAGACCGATCTCGCGGAGCTGATCGTCCAGCTCGGCCACGACAAGCCCTCGCACATCCTCGTGCCCGCCATCCACCGCAACCGGTCGGAGATCCGCGAGATCTTCCTGCGCGAGATGGCCGACGTCGACCCCGACCTCGATTCCGAGCCCGCGCATCTCGCGGCCGCGGCACGGAAGTTCCTGCGGCACAAGTTCATGACGGTTCCCGTCGCGGTGTCGGGTGCGAACTTCGGGATCGCCGAGACCGGCACCCTCGGCGTCGTCGAATCCGAGGGCAACGGGCGCATGTGCCTGACCATGCCGCAGACGCTGATCACCGTGATGGGCATCGAGAAGGTGCTCCCCCGGTTCGCCGACCTGGAGGTGTTCCTGCAACTGCTGCCCCGCTCGTCGACGGGTGAGCGGATGAACCCGTACACGTCGATGTGGACGGGCGTCACCCCCGGCGACGGACCGCAGTCGTTCCACCTGGTGCTGCTCGACAACGGCCGCACCGCCGCCCTGGCCGACGAGATCGGCAGGCAGGCGCTGCACTGCATCCGCTGCTCGGCCTGCCTGAACGTGTGCCCCGTGTACGAACGCACCGGCGGGCACGCCTACGGCTCCACCTATCCCGGGCCTATCGGAGCGGTGCTCACCCCGCAGCTGGCCGGGATGGACGCCCCCGACGACCCGAACGCCACCCTGCCGTTCGCGTCCAGCCTGTGCGGCGCCTGCTTCGACGCGTGCCCGGTCAAGATCGACATCCCGTCGCTGCTGGTCGAACTGCGGCACCAGAAGGTGGAGAAGGCCGGCATGACGGTAGAGCGGGTCGCGATGAAGGCGGCGTCCGTCGCGATGAGCTCCCCGCGGCGATTCACGTTGGCGCAGAAGGCCGCCGGACTCGGCCGGTTGGCCGCCGGGAAGAAGGGCAGGATCTCGACACTGCCGCCGCCGCTGAACGGATGGACCGCGGCCCGTGACATCCCGGCACCGCCGAAGCAGACGTTCCGGCAGTGGTGGGAGTCCGAGGAGGGCCGCGCCGCGATCGCCGACGCGAGCCCGAACGCACGGCCGGAGGCGGACCGATGAGCGCGCGGGAGACCATCCTGGCGCGGATCCGGGACGCGCAGACACTGGCCCCGCCTGCGCCACAGCAGGTTCCGCGCGAGTACCGGACCGGCCGCACGATGCCCGACGCCGAGCGAATCGACCTGCTGGTGGACCGGCTCGTCGACTACAAGGCGCACGTGCACCGCTGCACCCCGGCCGAGCTGCCCGGCACAGTCGCGCAGGTACTGGACGGGATCGGTGCAGGCCGCGTCGGAGTGCCTGCCGGACTGGACGATTCGTGGCTCACGGGATTTTCGGGCGAGGTGGTCGTGGACTCCTCGGACGTCCCGGCTCCGCAGCTGTCGGGCCTCGACGCAGTCCTGACGGCGTCCACCGTCACCTGCGCGGAGACCGGCACGATCTTCCTCGACGGCAGCGCCGACCAGGGCCGGCGCGCGCTGACCCTGGTGCCGGACGTGCACGTATGCGTGGTCCCGGCGGACAGCGTCGAAGTCGGGGTGCCGGAGGCGCTGGCCCGGCTGGTGCCCGAGCGGCCGACGACGATGATCAGCGGACCGTCCGCCACCTCCGACATCGAGCTCGAACGGGTCGAGGGCGTGCACGGCCCCCGCAACCTGCACGTCGTGATCGTCGAATAGGCGCTGCGCGCCCGTGAGTCCTTCTGGCCCCCAAAAGGACTCACGGGCGGCGGAGCCGCCTATCGCAGCGTGACCTGGCGGCCGCGCAGGCCGTCGCGCGCGCGGCGCTCGTCGGAGTTCAGGGGCGCGTCGACGGCGAGGGCCTGGGCCAGGCGGTCACCGAGCTCCGCGGTCGCGGCCGCCCACTCCTGGGCATGCTTCTCGGGATCGAGGTCGAACACCGGCACCAGCAGGCCGTGCGTGCGGAACGACCCGGCGTAGCGGGACCCCTCACCGAGGTGCAGGCCACCGGCGGCGTGCACGCGGGCCAGCGCCAGCATCAACTGGTCCTCGTCCTCGGGCCGCACCCACCGCAGGTGCGCCTTCTCGCCGGCGTCCACCCACCACGCGGCGACGACGCCGTCCGCCTCCAAGCGCGCCGACGGCATGATCACCGAGTTCGCCTGCTCGACGGTCGCCGCGACCTCCGGCGCCGGGGTGACACCCTCCGGGATCCACCAGTTGAAGTCCTGGTGGACGGTGATGTCCAGCGCCGCGGCCGGGTCGATCACGTCGGCCAGGCGCGGCCCGTCCGGCTGCGGGTTCGCCGCGGTCAGCGACTCACCCGGCGTCGCCGCCTGTGCCCACGCGGCGGCCGTGCCCAGGTCGGCCGCCAGGTCCGGGGACTGCACCTGCACCTGCAGGCCGACGAAGCCGGTTGCGGCGTTCTCCTCGTCGCGAACGAGGGCCGCGACCGCACCGGGCAGCACCGTCGCGACGACGACCGGGCGCTCGCCCGACGACATCGGCAGCGGCGCCGTCGCGGACGGGACGAACTCGCGCAGCGCGATCAGGTCGCACTCGGCCGCGAGGCCCTCGAACGGACGCGGCACCGCGGTCGACGCGGTGGCCTCCTGCGCGGCACGCCGCTCGGCGAGCTTGGCGGCGCGGTTGCTTCCCGGCTTCGGACCACTGTTTCTTTTGCTCTTACCCACGTCGGGAAACCTACACGCACCGGGCGCGTCCACGAGTCGACCTGCGTTTCCCGGGGCCGGTGATCAGCCCGCCAGCCAGGCCTTGGTGCGCCCCGGGTGGTTCGTCGCGACCCACCCGACGCCGAGGTCGCGGCACAGTTCGACGTCGTCGCGCTCGTCCACCGTCCAGCAGTACGTGGCACGGCCCGCCGCGGCGGCCCGGTCGACGATCTCGGGGTGCTCGCGCAGCGTCCGGATCGACGGGCCCACCGCAGTCGCGCCGACGGTGGTCGCGGCGCCGCCGCCGAGGTACCGGGACGACTCCCCGAGCAGCACCGTCGGCAGCAGCGGCGCCGCCCGCCGGATCCGCCACACCGCGGCCGCCGAGAACGACATCACCACCGCCCGGGAATGGTCCGCGGAGGCGGGGGCGGACAGCCCGAAACGGGAGAGTTCGGCGAGTACCTTGCTCTCGACGAGACCGCCGTAGCGGACGGGATGTTTGGTCTCGATGAACAGTTTGGTCGGCGCGGGGTGGTCGAGGACGAGGGTGATCAGTTCCGCGAGGGTGAGCACCTGCTCCCCGTTGCCGCCGAACTCCAGCGTCGACAGGTGCTGGAGGGTCATCTCACTGACCACGCCCGACCCCGACGAGGTGCGGTCGACGGTGCGGTCGTGCACGCACACCAGGTGCCCGTCCCGGGTCAGCCGGACATCGCACTCGAGCCCGTCCGCGCCCTGCGCCAGCGCGAGTTCGTAGGCGGCGAGGGTGTGTTCGGGTCGGGCGGCGGACGCTCCGCGGTGCGCGACGACGAGTGGTCCCCTCCGGTCCGGGCTCATGCCGCCACCCACCGGGTCCCGGTTCGCGGCCGACCCCCGAGGTCGAGACCGTCGATGCGCCGCGTCACCATCAGCGTCAGGACCGCGACCGCGGCCGCCACCAGATTCACCAGCACCGCCAGCAGGACGCCGTTCGCCCGGGCCTGCAGCGAGTCGTGGGAGCGCCACGCGACGCTGACGATCAACAGGACGCCGCCGAGCGCCCACGTCGCCCACCACACCCGCACCAGCGACCGGATCCGGGTTTCCGCGGAGGCGAGCTCGGTCAGGAACACCCCCGGCCACACCAGGTTCACCACCGGCACCAGGCAGCCGAACGCGATCGCCGAGGGCGAGCGCGGATCGGTGCGTCCGAGCCGTCCCCAGGCGGACCGGCGGGCACCGAGCAGCCAGGCGACCGCGGCGGCCGCGGCGGCGAACGCCACCAGCGGCGCCATCACACCGGCCGTGAAGACGAGTCCGTCGGAGATCGCGAGCAGCGTGGGCGAGATCAGCGTGGTCCGGTTGCGCAGCAACAGGACATAGCGCAGCAGTTCCACCGCCGCCCCGGCCAGGAACAGCACGGCGGCGGCAACGAGCAGGGTCGGGGCGAGTTCGGCGAGCCGCTCGGTGCGGCTGGGCGCCGTCTCGGTCTCTGCCGGCTCCGGGTCCAGCAGACCCCACCTCGGCACCTGCTGGTAGGACGGCGTGCGGTCGGCGATCGTCGCGCGGTCCGAGGCCGGTGGCCGGGCGCCCTCGGGTCGGCGGGCCACCCACCGGAAGTTGCGGCGCGAGGGCGGTTCCGGTCGTCCGGGCCGCGTCGGCGAGAGCAGCACGCCGCGGCATCCCGGGCACCACTGGGCGGGCGCGCCCACGACGGGCCAGCGGGCGGCGCAGCGGACACAGACCTGGACGGCGCTCATCTAGTAGATCTTCGCCGCCCTGTCGTCGTCCGCGACCAGCGGTCGACCGGACTTCTGCCAGGCCACCATTCCGCCGGTGACGCTGAACGCGTCGAACCCGGCGTCGTTGAGGTACTCGACGACGGCGACCGACCGGCCACCGGACCGGCACACCACGTAGACCTCGGCGTCGATGTCGATCTCGTCCCGCCGGGCGGGCACGTCGACCATCGGAATGTGCAGGGCGTCCGGCGCATGACCGTCCGCCCACTCGTCGTCCTCCCGGATGTCGAGCAGCACCGATCCGGCGTCCGGCACCGGCACCTCCGAGACGGGGATCGAGGGAACGTCACCGAAGCTCACAACTCGATAGTGTCACGTCCCGCTCGGCGCGGCAGCGGAGCACCTCGCACAGGTGGCGAGGAACCGCCGAAGGCGCCCAACGGTCGCCGTGACGGCGTGCGGGCGGCGTCCGCGCGATTCCCCAACCGCTCGGTCGCGGGTTGATCCCCAGGGCGAATTCCACAGCCTATGGATGGCCCCGGCCGTGTTTTCCACAGCGAATCCGGCCGAAGAGCGACATTTTGTGACACGCACCACAGGTTATGCACCGGGTTATCCACAGTTTCCACAACCCAGTCCACAGATAGTGCACAACGCTACGAGTGGAGCGGGCCGATCGGTGATGGGGCACAGTTGACAGTCATGGAACTGCGAATCTTCACCGAACCACAGCAGGGCGCGACCTACGAACAGTTGCTCCGCGTCGCGCAGGCCGCCGAACAGGCCGGCTACGGCGCGTTCTTCCGTTCCGACCACTACCTCGCGATGAACACCGAGGGCCTGCCGGGTCCCACGGATGCGTGGATCACGCTCGCCGGCATCGCCCGCGAGACGTCGACCATCCGGCTCGGCACCCTCGTCACCTCCGCGACCTTCCGTCACCCCGGACCGTTGGCGATCTCCGTGGCGCAGGTCGACGCGATGAGCGGCGGCCGCGTCGACCTCGGCATCGGCGCCGGCTGGTACGAGGAGGAGCACCTCGCCTACGGCATCCCGTTCCCCCCACTCAAGGAGCGTTTCGACCGACTCGAGGACACCCTCGCCGTGATCACCGGCATGTGGAAGACGCCGCTCGGTGAGACCTTCTCCTACGACGGCGCCCACCACCGCGTGCTCGACTCCCCCGCGCTGCCGAAGCCGCACCAGCACCCCGGGCCGCCGATCCTGATCGGTGGCAACGGCCGCAAGCGCACCCCCGCACTCACGGCGCGCTACGCCGACGAGTTCAACCTGCCGTTCGGTTCGCTGGAGGCGACGGCGACCCAGTTCGACCGGGTCCGCGAGGCATGCCGCGCGATCGATCGGGATCCCGCCGACCTGGTGTACTCCAACGCGCTGGTGCTGTGCTGCGGCCGTGACGACGCCGAGATCGCACGGCGCGCCGCCGCGATCGGCCGCGAGGTCGACGAGCTCCGCACGAACGGTCTCGCCGGATCGCCCGCCGAGATCGTCGACAAGATCGGTCGCTACGGCGAACTCGGGACCTCCCGGGTCTACCTGCAGACCCTCGACCTCGACGACCTCGACCACCTGGACCTGGTCGCGTCGGAGGTCATGCCGCAGCTGGGCTGACCCCGGGTTCTCCCGAACGGCCCATTCGTTCACTCGGACCGAACGAATGGGCCGTTCGGGAACCGGTGGATGGGGACGCGGGCCGGTCAGTGCGAGGTCGCGGATCCCAGGAAGGCGCTGATCTGCCGGCTCCACTCCCGCTCGCGGTACCGGTTCAGCGCTGCGCGGGCGCCGAGGAAGCCGCAGGCGGCGATCAGCATGGTCGACGTCCAGGTGAACAGGCCGACGATGATGCCGCCGGTGGTCGCCGCGGTCGCGGTGATCGGTGCGCCGGAAAGGTTGCCGTCGCCGTCGACCCAGATGGTCAGCTCGGTGCCGGCGCGGGTCCCCGGGTCGACGGGCACCTCCGCGCGGTGCTCCCCGCCGGCCGCCACCCACCGGGCGGGGGCGGAGTCGGCGCTGACCGGCACACCGTCCGTGGGCAACGACCGGGTGGTCGCGTCGGCGACGGTGGTCGCGGTGACCTGGCGGTAGTCCCGCGCCTGCTGCTCGGCGAGGGCGGACTGGCTGTCACCGGCGAGGTTGCCGAGCCACACGGACAGCGGAATCAGGACGACGGCCAACAGGATCAACCCGACCGCGAGAAGGCCCTCTAGGCGGTCGAAGCGCCGCCGCAACGGATCGTGACCTCGGCGCAGCGACCGCCGCGTCAGTGCGGCATAGCCGAACGCGTCCCGCCACATCGCCCGCCCCCGTCCTGGTCGCCCGTTCAGGTCCCTCGTTCCAGAGTCGACCCGGTCTCGAACAAGATCAAGTCATCGAGGACGCCATCACATGTGAGGTGGGTCACTGTCATGGCGCGCCGTGTCAGGCGTCGAGCCCGACCGGGCAGCTCACGCCGGTCGCGTGCACCGGGCAGTAGCCGCCGGGATTCTTCGACAGGTACTGCTGGTGGTAGGCCTCGGCGTAGAAGAAGGTGCCCAGCGGGGCGATCTCGGTGGTGACCTCGCCGTAGCCGGCGGCGGCCAGCCGCGTGCCGAACGCCGCGGCCGTGCCGCGCGCCGTCTCGGCCTGCGCGGCGTCGACTGTGTAGATCGCCGAGCGGTACTGGGTGCCCCGGTCGTTGCCCTGGCGCATCCCCTGCGTCGGATCGTGGTTCTCCCAGAACTGTTGCAGCACTCCGGCGTACGTGATCACCTTCGGATCGAAGACGACGAGGACCACCTCGGTGTGCCCGGTGCGGCCGGAGCACACCTCCTCGTAGGTGGGGTTCGGGGTGAAGCCGCCGGCGTATCCGACGGCGGTGCTGTACACGCCGTCCAGTTGCCAGAACTCCTTCTCCGCACCCCAGAAGCACCCCATCCCCACGACCGCGGTCTGCAACCCCTCCGGGAACGGTGGGGTGAGGGTGTGCCCGTTCACGTGATGGGCGACCGGCACCCGCATCGGATTGGGCCGGCCGGGCAGCGCCTGATCGGCGGTGATCAGCACGGACTTCGCGGCGGACTGACGGAGAATGTCGTCGAACCAGGACATGCCCCGATGCTACGCGCGGTCCGCACCGTCGGATTCGGCTCGCACGGCCTGTGCCGGGGCGGGTTTCGGTGCGCCGACGCGGGAGGCCACCGATCCGACCCACCGCCCGGCGGGGACCTCCACCGCCCGGTAGAGCAGCTCGGCCGCGGCGGCGGTGACGGCCAGGAACACGAGGACGGCGCCGGTCTTGCCGAACAGTCCGACGGTCCAGTCGTAGGCGCGGTAGAGGATCAGGGTGTGCAGCAGATAGATGGCGTAGCTGCGGGTGCCGGTCCACCGGATCACCGACCAGCGCGCGATCGGGCCGTCGTGGCGGGCCAGCGTCAGCACCGCGACGGCGACGACCGCGATCGTCCACAGGTACCGGTCACCGGCCCAGTAGGCGCGGAGGTCGGTGGCCAGGAGAACCACCTCGACCTGCGCGAGGGCCGCGACGACCAGCCAGCGCCAGCTCGCCATGCCGGTCCACGCCATGTAGATGATCTGGCCGATGAACACGGCAGGGAGGGTGGCGGCCACCTTGGTGAGCATCGGCACCGAATACGGCTGCGGGACGTACTGGTTGTAGAGGAGCACCGCGCAGCACAGCACGGCGCCCAGGACCGGGACGGCGGCCGGCGCGACGCGCAGCAGCGGCCGCGTCGCGACGCTGTACAGGTAGAAGATGATCTGCACGACCAGCGTCCACGTCACCCCGAGCACCGCGACCTCGGGCTTGAGGAAGAAGCCGCCGAGCACGAAGCTGAGCGCGGCCTGCCCGTTCGTCACGCCGTCCTGCCCGCTGAACATGCCGTTGATCCCGAGCTTGACCAGCAGAACCGCCAGCGCGATCGCGATCCACAACGCGGGCAGCAGCCGGCCGATCCGGTTGACCAGGAACATGCCCGGATGGTTGCGGGCGGCGGACGCCGTCAACAGGAGCCCGGTGAGCATCATGAACACCGCGACGCCGAGGAACGACAGGTGCTGATGCAGTCGTAGCCCCTTGACGAACAGGTCGTAGACGCCGTCGATCAGCCACCAACCGGTGCCGAGATCGTCGATCAGGTAGTACGAGATGTGCGAGTACAGGACCGCCAGCACCGCGAGGGTCCGCAGCAGATCGGCACCGCCGAAGTGCAGTCGCCGGGCCGCGTCGGCGGTGCCGACCCCGCGCATGGCGGGTTCGACGGTCGGCTCGGGCACCACCCGATATTAAGGTTCCGTTCACCCTGGAGACGAATTCCGTGCGGTCCCAGGCTGCGGCGACACGGCCGGGCGCGTGACGGCAAATATTGCGGACGGTGTACCAATGAGCTTGGGTTAGAGCCCGAGCAAGGATCAAAAGAAGGTACACGCCGGGCGTAACCCGCGCCCGTAAGGAAGGGACCGAAGTGTCTGTCTACACGCTGCCTGAACTGCCCTACGACTACGCCGCCCTCGAGCCGCACATCTCCGGCAAGATCATGGAGCTGCACCACGACAAGCACCACGCCGCGTACGTCGCCGGCGCCAACACCGCCCTCGAGAAGCTCGCCGAGCTCCGTGAGGCCGACGCCCTCGCCCCCGTGGTGAACCTGCACGAGAAGAACCTCGCCTTCCACCTCGGTGGCCACACCAACCACACGGTCTTCTGGAACAACCTGTCCCCGAACGGTGGCGACAAGCCGGAGGGCGAGCTGGCCGCCGCGATCGACGACCAGTTCGGCAGCTTCGACGCGTTCCGCAGCCACTTCTCGGCCAACGCCAACGCCATCCAGGGCTCCGGCTGGTCCATCCTGGCCTGGGACTCGATCGGTCAGCGGCTGATCATCGTCCAGCTGTACGACCAGCAGGGCAACATCTCCATCGGCCTGACCCCGCTGCTCATGCTCGACATGTGGGAGCACGCCTTCTACCTCGACTACCAGAACGTCAAGGGCGACTACGTCAAGGCATTCTGGAACATCGTGAACTGGGCGGACGTCGCCGCGCGCTTCGAGAAGGCCCGCACCGCCACCGCCGGTCTGATCGCCTGACCTGCGACTACGCATCGCGCGGCGACGCCGCACCCGTCTCCCGGGTGTGGCGTCGCCGCTTTTCCGGGGGGGCGTCCGGGTTCGGGGGGTCCATTCGCCGCCCACGGTCGTATCGTGAAGTGGTGACCGTGACGGTGGACACACTCGTCGACGGGCTCGCCTTCCCGGTGGGCGCGCAGTGGCACGCCGGTCACCTCTGGTTCTCGGATCACTTCTCGGGCACGGTGCTGGCGTTCGATCCCGTCACCGGCGCCCTGAACACAGTCGCCGAAGTCCCCGGGCTGCCCGCCGGGCTGGGATTCCTGCCGGACGGGCGCCTGCTGATCGCCTCCAGCCACGACCAACTGTTGCTGCGCCGCGAGGTCGACGGCGCCGTGATCGTGCACGCCGACCTCGCCGGCGTCACCACCCGCCGCCTCGCCGACATCCAGGTGGGCCCCGACGGTCGCGCGTACGTCGGCAGCCGCGGCGACGACGACGCGCCCGCGTCGACCGCCGACCTGGCGATGGTCGAACCCGACGGCACGGTGCACGACGTCGCGTGCTCGTTGACCTGCACCGGCGGCATGGTGGTCAGCGCGGACGGCGCCACCCTGACCGTCGCGGAGAGTCGCGCGGTCCCGCCGCGGCTCACGGCGTTCACGATTGCGCCGGACGGCAGCCTGGAGCAGCAGCGGGTGTTCGCCGAGTTCGACGAGGCCGCGCAGCCGGAGGGGCTCGCGATCGACGCCGAGGACGGCATCTGGGTGGTCTCCCCGAGCACCGGCGAGGTGGTGCGGTTCGACGCCGACGGATCGGTCACCGAGCGACTGACCGTGCACGGTCCGTACTCCGTCGCATTGGGCGGCGACGACGGCCGCGACCTGTTCGTCTGTACCGCCCGCACCGCCGTCCCGGAGGACGCGGCCCGGGACCTCGCGGGCGCGGTGCTCCGGCTCCGGGTCGGCGTCCCGGGACGCGGTTTCTGACCGACCTCCTGGCACTCGACCCGAGTTGTCTGCCAGCCGTTTTGGGCGCATCCTTGAGGTATCCGCCGGCAGCGTCGCCGGGACGCGCGACCATGGTCAGGAGGCGGGCATGAGCAGAAGCGAATACATCGGGGTCTCCCCGTTCCACGCCGCGGGCGCACTGCGCGGGTTCGTCATCTCCGGCCGCTGGCCGGACACCACCAAGGAGTGGGCACAGCTGCTGGTCCTCGCCGTCCGGGTCGCCTCGCTGCCCGGGTTGCTGTCCACCTCAACGGTTTTCGGCGCCCGCGAGGAACTCCCGGAGGACCCCCAGCCCGGCACCGTCGGCCTGGTGCTCGCCGAGGGGCCCGTCATCGGCGAATCTGCCGTCACGCCAGGCTGTTTCGCGGAGCGTCAACCGCCCGCGCTGATGATGCTGCATCCGCCGTCCGAGACGGTGCCGTCGCTGCCGGAGTGCGTGGGCGCCGCGTCCGGCTGCGTGCTGCTGCCCGGACTCCCCTATCTCGGCCTCGACCATCGGGCCGCGTGGGTGGAGACCGAGGCCGACGGCACGGTCACCTCGATGGTCAGCCGCGTGAGCCTGGACCCGAACAGCGACCCCGACACCGCGATTTTGGCGATGCTGCTGGCCGCCTGACCGACCCCGAAATTTCAAAGTTCGGGTTCCCAAACTTGTTGCCGCGCTTGGCAAATTAGCCATACCTGGGTAGTCTTTCGGTCAGCGAAGGGGAGTAGCCCCCAATCGAGCAGTCGACATACTGGCCAGACCCTCGGCCGTTTTGAACGACACGGGTCCGCCCGGCTGCCCGAACCGGTTTCCGCCGGTGGGCGAGACCTTCGGTCGTCGACGCACCCGCGTCGGGGACCGGAGGAGCGTCCCCAACATCCTCCGAGAAGTCGAACGGAGGAGTTCACGTGCTTGCCGCCCTGCTGCTGAGTTTCGGTGTCATCTTCGTCGCCGAGCTCGGCGACAAGTCCCAGCTGATGGCGATGACCTTCGCGTTGCGCTACCGGTGGTGGGTGGTGATCGGCGGCATCACCGTTGCCACCACGGTCGTGCACCTCGTCTCGGTCGGTGTCGGCCACTACCTCGGCGTCGCGATCCCCACGAACCTGATCAGCATCATCGGCGGCCTGGCGTTCGTGTTCTTCGCGGCGTGGACGTTGCGCGGCGACAGCCTCACCGACGAGGAACAGAGCAAGGCGGGCCGCGTCGGCACCTCCGCGTTCCTGGCGGTCGCGTCGGCGTTCTTCCTCGCCGAACTCGGCGACAAGACGATGCTCGCAACCATCACCCTCGCCGCCGACAACGACTGGGTCGGCGTGTGGATCGGCTCCACGATCGGCATGGTCGCCGCCGACGCCCTCGCCATCGTCGTCGGCGCCGTGCTCGGCAAGCATCTGCCCGAACGGTTCATCCAGCTCGCCGCCGCGACCCTGTTCCTGGTGTTCGGCGTCATGCTGCTGCTCGACGGCCTGTTCCCCGGCAACCCCGCCGGCCCGATCGCCGCGGCATCCATCCTCCTGGCCGCGGTGGCGGCGGGCATCGTGCGCTGGGCGCGCTCGCGGAACGCCCGCCCCGAACCGGTCGAGGAGCCCCGCGAGCCCCTCGACCGGTAACCCGTCAGGAGCCAGTGCTGCCCGTCCCACCGTTGTCGGCGTCGGAGCGGATGTCTTCGCTCATGATCCATCCCTGGACCGTGGGAACTTCGGTGCCCGTGGCGGTCATTCCGGTGGTTCCCTGGAAGTCCTCGTCGGGCGCCCGGTAGGTGAAGGTGACGGACACGCTGCTGCTTTCGAACCTGCCGGCGTCGTATCCCGGAGGGATCGCCCAGCCCCCGGCAGGCGCCATGACCGTGACGTCTCCGGAGACAGGGTCGACCACGGTCGTGAAGTCCTCCAACTTCTCGTGGACAGGGGCGCCGGAGTCGGTTGGCGTCCCCCGGGCCGCAGTGACCCCAATCAACTCGAAGCCCTTCGGTACGTGGTGGGTGAAGCTCGTCACGTCGACATCCGCTGCGGGATCATCGTAGGCGGCTTCCACGCCTCGGACGCCGACGTGGAACTGGACCTCGGCACCCGGAGCAGCAACCTTGTGCCCGCCGTAATAGAAGTTGTGGTCGCCGACAATTTTCGACTTCAGGAACGAATCTTCGTAACAGTAGGGCCGCGCGTCGCCCAAGCCATCCTGACCGGGGACGCACTGGGGCGCCACGTTCTGCCAAATCTCGTCCATCCACGACGGCAACCCGACCGCGGTGCCCGCACCCATCACCGCACCACCCGTGGCAATCGTCAGCGCTGCAAGCACCGACCCACCCGCTCGCACGAAACTTCCTACCATCGACACGATCTCCCTCCGAAGCAAGAGACAGACGAGCCCGATACCCGCCCCACCCCCGAAAGCGCGCCTGAGATTACCGCCCGATCCCGGCGCACACATCAGGTTTCACGAGCCGGTTCTGCGCAGGTCAGAGCGTTAAACACGGGACTGTCCGGTCGATGGTCGGGGCGGCGAACTGTCCGGAATCGGGGTAGGTCACCGAGCCGCTGTACTCGCCGACAGGTGTCGCAGAATCGGTTGCGTCCGTGTGACCTGAACGCACAGCTGGTCCCACTGGCTACCGTGAGATCAGGGGCGCAACTCCATACTCCGGCCCCTTCCGTCGCTATCATGCTGCGGCAGTTCGATATTCCCTGATCAGGTCATGACACAACCGAGAACGGTTCCTGCCTACGCGAGCCGATGCTCCTCGATCGGCGTGCTGAAACCCGTTCCGTTCAGGCGGCGCTACCGGTGGTGGGTGGTGATCGGCGGCCTCGCGTTCGCGTTCTTCGCGACGTGGACGTTGCGCGGCGACAGCCTCACCGACGAGGAACAGAGCAAGGCGGGCCGCGTCGGCACCTCCGCACTTCTTGCCGTCGCCTCCGCGTTCTTCCTTGCCGACTTGGCGGCAAGACGATCACCCTCGCCGCCGACAACGACTGGGTCGGCGTGTGGATCGGCTCCGCGATCGGCATGGTCGCCGACGACGCACTGGCCATCGTGGTCGGCGGGGTCCTCGGTAGGCGCCTGACCGAACGTCTTCATCCAATGAGGCTCCGCGACACAGTTTCTCGTGTTCGGCGTGACGATGCTCCTCGACGGACTGTCCCCGGAAGCCCGGCAGAACCGATCGCCGCCGCCTCGGACCTCGGGATCGCGGCGATCGCGGAGTCATGCACCGGGTTCGGTCCCCTGGATCCCATGCCCTACCGGCCGAGGAGACACAAGAGTCCCTCGACCGGTAGCGGACGGGTCAGGATCCCTGGCTGTTTGTCCGGCTCACCGGGCGGCGGTTCGGACCTACCCCAAGATCCCTGACAACACCCCGCTCGTGGACCCCGGATCAGCTTCGCCCCGCACCCAGTCGGTCAGACGGCCCAAATAGGTCTCGCAGGTCAGGGCACCGCAGCCCGTCGCCCCAAGAAAGTCGCCGGGGTCCATTGAGCCTACCCCCACCAGAGCGAGAACGGCGCTGCCCGCGGCAATCTCAGCAGGACCCGACGCCGTGTCGGCCGACGCCGTACCCGCACCGAGGGCCACACCCCCACCGAGCAGAGCCGCAGCAACAACAACAGAGGCACCACGGCGCGCCAGAGTTCCAAACATGAACATCCCCTTGTTCGACGAACTGATGACGGGACGTCCACATCCATCGGAACGCCCCCCGACGGCGCCAGCGTAGCGTCCGGCAATCCGCCTGACACAAGAATCGGAAGCCGGGAATATCCGCAGTTCAAGCGTTGTACGCAAACGATTTTCAGCCGCTGACGACGACTGAGTCGGCGCGTGGATCGGGTCGACGATCGGAATGTTCGCTGCCCACGCGTTCGCCATCGTCGTGGGCGCAGTCTTCTCAGCAAAAGCCTGCCCGAACGATTCACCCAATAGTGCACCGCGCCAATGCTTCTCGTGTCCGTCGTCATCTTGCTGCTCAACGGACGTCCCCCCGGCAGCCCGGCAGCCCGGCCGATCCGATCGCCGCCACCTCGATCCTCGCGGTCGCCGTCACCGCGGGCGTCTGGCATTGGCTGCGTTCGACACGGCGCCATTCACCAGACGCGACACCCAACGAGGGCGCCCGACCGGTCGAGGAGACCCGAGAACTCCCTCGACCGGACGGGGACTGTCGCGGGTCCTACGCCCCGTAACCCCCCTGTCCCTCGGCGGCGCTGCCGGAGCTACCGAAAGGGTCTAGATCAGGCGTGACCTGGGTGACCCCCGACGCCACCCAACCCGAATCCGGCACCCCGGTACCGCTGAATCGAAGCGCGGTCTCTCCGTCGGTGACGTACTCGGTTGCCACGTAGGTCAACTCCATGTTGATCTCGTCCGAGCGCCATCCCCAGGCGGTCTGCGAGGCCGGGAGGTCCATCGACCCCGTGGCAGCCGTCACTGTCACATCGGCCGTCTCGGGATCGACGGTGTACGTCAGGTCAAGTGGGGTCGTGGTCCAAACCCCTGAAGCCCCTGAAGCCCCTGAAAGTGAAGCTTTTCCGCCCTTGAACTCGAATCCTCGTGGGGTACGGATGGTGGCGCTTGCAAGCTCCAAGCCTGACTGCGGATCAGCCAGTTCCCCGAGTTTGGTTATCGAGAAGTACGCCCTCACAACGGCTTCTTCGCCGCGGAGCACCTGTTCACGTCCGGTGAGTGCCGCTTGAAAGTTCTCGACAGAAGCCCGATCCTCAAAACGAAGATCGTCGCATAGCATACCCCCAGTCCAGGCCCAGTCCTGGTCGGTGAAGGGTTCACACGCTCCCACCGTCCAAGTCCCACTGCCGAGGCCGGCATCCTCCAGCCCGAACACGAGTGACCCCACAAGTGGGGTCAAGCCCAGATCCAGGGACTGAGCTCCCGCAGTGCCCGCACTCGCCACCCCACTTGCGACAATCGCCAACGCCGCGAGCATCGCCCCGCCCGCACGCACCAAATGTCCTGCCATCGAAACGATCTCCCTCCACAGGGGAGCTGACGGGCCTCATGCCCGCCCCCACACCCCCGACCTTGCCGAAGGGTATCGGATGAAACCGAGCAACGCCGTGGAATCGCAATGCTTCTTTGCGCAGGTAAATGCGTTAAACACGCCCGAATCGGAGGGTGCCGGACTGCGGTCGGGGAGCTCCCCGTCGACCGCAGACAGCCGTCATGAGCCGGAGCTGCCGAAGAGCCTGGAGCTACCGACGGTGCTCCCGGAGTTGATGGTGCTGACGAGTTCAGGAACGACCTGAGTCTTTCCTGTCAGAACCCAATCGGACTCAGGGGTCCCCGTGCCGCTGAAGCGCACAGCGGCCTCCCCTTGGCTGACGTACTCGGTTGCTTCGTAGTTCAGCACCACCGTGACCGATCCGGTCCTGAATCGGCCGTCGGAGTTCTGGTAGCTGGGTATCGCCCACCCGCCCGCCGGGGCCGTGGCGGTGACGTCGCCGGTGGCCGGGTCGACGGCGAATGTCGCGTCGAGCATTTGGGCCAAACCGGCTTTCACCTCCCCACCGGTGAACACGAAGCCGCGTGGGGTTCGGACCGTCGTGCTCGCGATCTGCAGATTCGGCTGCTGATCGAAGATCGGGGGCTCGACCCAGAAGGTCGTCTCCATCTGGGCGGTGTCACCACGATCCAGTTCCCTGGTTCCCTTGAACCCCACGCCGATGTCCCCGACGACCGCTCGGCTGCTGAACCGCCCATCGTCACACGGCATGTTGTCCTGCGAGATCGGTGGGCAGGGAGGAAATCCGATGACGGTGAAGTCAAAAAGAAGATCCCCGACCGACCCTTGGAACCCTTCTTCCGACGACTGCGCACCCGCGGAACCCACCCCGGCCAACGCACCACCCGCGACAATCGCCAACGCCGCCAGCACCGCCCCGCCCGCCCGCACAATCCGACCCACCATCGACACGATCTCCCTCCGCGCCGGGAAGCCGACGAGCCCGATACCCGCGCGCACACCCCCCGACAGCGCCCAAGAGTATGGGCTGAAGCGCGACGCCAACGCAGAATCGGGTTGCGACTTTACACAGGTCAAAGCGTTAAACGCCGCATCGGTGGATCGCCATTCACCAGGCGCGTGCCGCGACGCCGCCGCCCTTTCGGTTTCAGAATGACCGCAGTGCTGGCCCTCGCGGTCGGTGTCATGCACTGGGCGCGTCGCAGCTCCACTTTGACCGAGCCGGATTCATCGGTGGTCGGTGACCGAGATCCGATCTGGTATCCCGCGCAAGGCACGCACCGGGTTCTGCCAGATCTCGTCGGCCGAGCACCGGTGGCCTCGACAACTCGAGGCCGGCGGTGGCGTTCAGGAGCCGGAACTGCCGGACGATCCGCAGCCGGACACGGCGGTACCGGTCGTCGCCGATGGGCCGGTGATCGGCGAATCAGACCTCACCCCTTGGTTCTTCGGACACGGGTGCGGTCTCACCGGACCGCACCCGGCCCGAACACCCGCAGCTCTACGCGGGTTCACCTTCGGCCTGCTGACTGCTGCCAGACCAGTCCATAACGTCAAACCAGCTGGGCACAAGCAGCGTGTTGGTGGCCCCCTTGAGCACCCACCCCGAATCAGGCACCCCGCTGCCACTGAACCGCAACGCGGTCTCCGCAGCGGTCAGTGAGAGCCCGCCCGCCCGATAGGTCAACTCCATGTTGACGTTGCCTGTCCAACCACCACCGGGGGCCGCGACCGTGACATCCCCGGTCGCGGGATCGACCGTGAAGGTCGCCTCGACCTCCGTGCCGTTCAGCTTGACCGTCCCGCCCTTGAACTCGAAGCCGTGCGGGGTACGGACGGTCGCACTTGAGAGCTCGACACCGGCCTTGCGAGCCCTGAAACCTGCTCGCACCGCATGGTTCTCACCAGAATACACACGCTCACGTCCCGAGAGCCACACATCGAAGTCCCCCACCGGCGCGTACGCCTCGAATCGGAGATCGTCACAGAGTGCCTGAGGAAGCTCGTCCTCGTCGGTGAATGGCTTACACACCGGCGCTCCGGCGGTTGAACCCGGATCCACGGAGAACGCCCCCGCGCCACCCCCACCGGCGACCACACCACCCGCGGCCATCGCCAACACCGCAAGCGCCGCACCACCCGCACGCGCCACACGACCCACCATCACGATCTCCCTCTGCGCCGGAAGCCGGTCGGCCCAGTGCCCCCCCGCGCCCCGATCGCCCGCACACCGTAGAGGATGGTACGGACGGACCGGAACGAAACCGATCAGATTCACACCCACCAGCCGAAGCGCTAAACGCTTACACCGCAACGATCAGCGACCAGCTGCTGCACGAACCTCACAGCCAACGATCGCACTTGTTGGGCTACTTGGGTTTTACTGGACGATCGCAGGTACCGTCGAATCGGTCTCATCCGCGTTCCTCCTCGCGAGTTCGGCGACAAGACCGCACTACCGGTCGAGGAGACTCACGAAACCTCGACCGGTAGGCGGCTGGCGCGTGCTCCGACGCCCCGTAGCCGCCGTCACCGCGATCGAGACTGCCGGAGAACCCTCCGAGGTCAGGCAGACCCGCGGGTGGGACCTGTTGCCACCCAACCCGAGTCCGGCACCCCGGTACCACTGAATCGAAGCGAGGTTTCCCCGTCACCGACGAACTCGGTTGCCACGTACGTCAGCTCCATGCGGACGGCACCTGAGAAGAATTCCGAGGCACTCTGCCCGGTGGGGAGGTGCATCGAGCCCGAGGAAGCCGTGACCGTCACATCACCCGTCTCGGGATCGACGGTGAACACGCACCGCGCGTCCTGCCATTGACACGCTCTCCCGCCGCGGCGGGAAGCCGACTGAGCCCGATGCTGGCCCCATCCCCGACGGCCCCGCAGGACAGGCGATCGCACCGGCGCGTCACCGCGAAATCGCACCGACGACTTTGCGCAGGTCACAGCGTTAGGCACCAAATCTCAACCAACGCTGCGTTCGTCACCTGTCGCCGCGGGCGCGGAGCAACGCCGCCACTTCGTGCTGGCCCCGCTGCAGCGCGTTCTGGAGAGCGGTGCGGTCCTGCGCGTCGCGGACGGACGGTTCCGCGCCTGCGTCGAGCAGCTGCCCGACGACATCGACGTACCGCGCCGACCCGTCGCCGTAGACGATCGCCTCGTGCAGCGCCGTCCAACCCGGGTCGTTGACGTGGTTCACCGGCACACCCGCCCGGATGAGCGTCCGCACGGTTTCGACATGCCCGTGCTCGGCTGCCGGGATCAGCGCCGTTCCGCCGAAACGGTTGAGGCTCCGCACATCCGCGCCGTGGGCGAGGGTGAGGGCGAGGATCTCGTTCAGGCCCTCGGCGCCGGCGTAGAGGAACGCCGAATCCTGCATGCTGTCCTTGGCGTTCACGTCGGCACCCGCCTCGATCAACGCAGTGGCCGCGGCGACCGCGTTCCCCTTCGTCGCCGCGACCAGCGGAGTCCGGTCGCCCTCTCCCCGGGCCTCGAGGTCGGCGCCGCGAATCAACGCCTCGCGCACCGCATCCGCATCGTTCGTCCGGGCGGCGGCGAACAACGCGTCCTCGAGCTCGCGCGTCGACACCGGTGGGGCTCCGCCCGTCGCGGCGGGCGGGGCCGGGGTCTCGGGCGGTGCGGTCTCGACATTCGAAACAGCTGCGGGAGAGTCACCCTCGATGGGAATCCCGCTTCCGCACGCACTCACGGTCAGGGCCGCGGCCGTCAGGACCGCGGCCGCGACCCCGGACCTCACTTCAGGCTTCCCGCGATCGCGGCGAGACCCGCTGCGGCACAGGCCTGGTCGGCGTTGCCGTCGGGTGCACCGCCGACCCCGATGCCGGCGATCGAGGCGTTGCCCACCTTCACCGTGACCCCGCCGGGCAGGAACAGGGTGCCCGGCAGGTCGGCGACGGTCGGGCCGTCGCCCTTCGCGCGGCCGGCGAGGTCGCTGGTGTTCGCGCCGAACGCCGCAGCCGTGTAGCCCTTGGCCCGCGACGCCTCGACGGTGTGCTGGGCGGCGTTGTCGCCGCGGAGCATCGCCTGCACGTTGCCGGCACGATCCACCACGGACACGGTGACGAAGCCGAGGCCGTCGGCCTGGCACTTGGCCAGCGCGGCCTGCGCGGCGCGACCGGCCGTGGCCACCGACAGCCGGTTCGCACTCACCGTGCCCGCGTCACCGTCGGCCTGCTGCTGCGACACCACCGCGGCGGGGGTCATCTCGGTGGTCGGCGCCGCGGCGGCGTCCTCGGGCGCACCGCAGGCCGTCGCGGCGAGCAGGGCCACCGCGGGCACGGTGATGGCAAGGGCACGGGGCAGGCGGCGGGAGACGGTCATCGTCGAACCTTTCGTCGGGTGGTGAATCGATCGATTCGAGCCTCGCCCCGGAACCCCCGGTTCGGCATCGCCCGCCCGTCTGCCCCGGTGTCGGCCGTTCGGGTGGCACCGGATCATCCGAATGGCCGATCCGCAGCCACTCCGTCGTCCGTAGGATCGGCGCGGTGCAGGACAAGGCCCTCCGCGGCCCGCTGGGCGTCGCGATCCACCTCTCCTTCTACGTGCTGCTGGCGGCGTCCACGGCGCGGTACCTGACGTACCACGGGGTCAGCGGGCGATGGGTGGTCGTCGCCGGTCTGATCGTCGTGCTGGCGGCGCTGTACGCCGTGATCGTGGTGCTGTCCCGCCGCGGCGGGGTGTGGCAGCCGTGGGTGTGGCCGGTGCTGACGACGTGGGTGGCGCTGGTGTGGCTGGCGCCGAGCTTCGCGTGGACCGCGTTCCCGATCTTCTTCCTGTGCACCCGGGCCTTTCCCCGGTGGACCGCGTACCTGATCGTCGCCGCCCTCGCGGTTTTCGCGGGTGTGGAGTTCGCGTCGTTCAGCGGCCGCACCGAGTGGGCGGTCCTGTTGGCCCCGTTGTGCACAGGGGCGCTGATCGTCCTGGCGTACGGGCAGGTCGAACGGGACAGCGCCGAGCGGGAACGGTTGCTCGGCGAACTCGTCGAGGCCAAGTCGAAACTCGCCGAGACCGAGCGCGAGGCCGGGGTGCTGTCGGAGCGGGAGCGGCTCGCGCGCGAGATCCACGACACCGTCACCCAGGGACTGACGAGCGCGCTGCTCCACCTCGAGGCCGCCGAGGAGATGGAACCCGGGCAGCGAGCCCGGGGCGAGGTCCGCACCGCGACGACGCTGCTGCGGGAGAATCTCGCCGCGACGCGCGACCTCGTGCACCACCTCAGCTCGCCGGACCTGGCCACCCAGTCCCTCAACGCCGCGCTCCTGGCGGCCGTCCGCGGCTACGTGCCCTCCGCGCAGCTGCGCGTGGTCGGCGAGGCGGTGCCGCTGCCGTCCGACGTCGAACACGCACTGCTGCGGATCACGCAGAGCGCGGCGTCGAACATCCGCAGGCACGCGCAGGCGCAGACTGTCGGAGTGACCCTCACGTACCTGCCGGACGCCGTCGCCCTCGACATCTACGACGACGGCGTCGGGTTCGTCGTCGACGACGCCGGCGGCTTCGGGCTGCCCGCGATGCGTCAGCGGGTCGAGGCGCTCGGCGGCACGTTCGCCGTCGAGAGCTCCCCCGGCGAGGGCACCGTCGTCGCGGCGCAGATCCCGGTCGGGGACGCGTCGTGATCTGCGTACTGCTGGTCGACGACCACCTGGTGGTGCGGGCCGGGCTGCGTGCCCTGCTGGACTCCCAGCCGGACATCGAGGTGGTCGGCGAGGCGGACAGCGGCGAGGACGCCGTTTCACTGTGCTCCGACCGCTCCCCCGACCTGGTGATGATGGACCTCGCGCTGGGCGCCGGGATCGACGGGGTGGAGGCCATCCGCCGGATCCGCGCCGACCGGCCCGAGCAGCCGGTGCTGGTGTTCACCACCTACGACACCGACGCCGACGTGGTCCGCGCGCTCGACGTGGGCGCGATCGGCTACCTGCTCAAGGACTCCGCGCCCCGGGACATCTTCGCCGCGATCCGCGGGGCGGTCACCGGCCAGAGCGTGCTGTCGCCGCCGGTCGCGGCGCGGGTGCTGGACCGGATGCGCCGCCCCGACCAGGCCCTGACCGCCCGCGAGGCGGAACTGCTGGCGCTGCTGGCGGAGGGGCTGACGAACAAGGAACTCGGCCGGCGGCTGTTCATCAGCGAGGCCACGGTGAAGACCCACCTCGCGCACATCTACGCAAAGCTCGGCGTCGACTCGCGGGCCGCCGCCGTCTCGATCGCCTTGCGGCGGGACGGGATTCGCTGAGCCGGGGCTTTGCCGACTACGCGAGGCGATGCTCCTCGATCGGCGTGCTGAAACCCGTTCCGTTCAGGTCGAGGAACAGCGACCGCTCGGTGACAGAGATGGCGGCGGTGTTGCGGCGTTCGACGGCTGCGGCAGCCGCATCGACGAAGGAGCGGTCGAAGCTGTAGAGGGGAATGGATTCGGCCCGGTGGATACGCTTGCCGGTGAGCGGGGCCAGGACCTTCGCCGGGTCGCGGTGGGTGTAGATGGCGACGCGGTCGGCGAGTTTGGCGGCGCGGTGGATGCGGTCGGCGTCGGGTGCGCCGATGTCGATCCAGGCGGTGAGGCGGCCGGTGAGGTCGCGGACGAGGACGGCGGGCTCGTCGGCGGTGGACACCCCACCGACGCTGAAGGCGATACCGTCCTCGTACTCGAGGCAGTAGGCCAACAGTCGCGTCAGCATGAACTCGGCGGTTTCGGACGGATGCCGCGCGACCCGCAGTTCCAGGTCCTGGTAGACACCGCGATCGACGTCGGCCAACTGGAGGGTGAAGGTGTACAGGGTCGCGCTGAGTGCCATGAGTGCAGGAGCTTAACCGGGCCGCACGAGGGTGAGCCGCCGGGCAGGCACGACACATGTTCCGCGGCCGACGCCGGGTGGTCGTCGATCGCCCTGCGAGCCTTCCATGCGTTCCCGAGGCATCGACCAGGTGAAGCCACAGGACTGATCGGTCGGATTGCCGCTGGAAGATCGTCGATAGACCGACGTCGCGGCGGAGTCGGGAGGACACTGGACGTGTCACCTCGTCACCCACGGGAGGGGTTGGACATGACCGAACAGGTACCCCCGAAATCCGTCGCCGCCGCCAAGGTGGTGCTGCTGCAGACCCGCAAGCGGGACGGGACCTGGGTGGACACACCGGTGAACATCGCCGTCGACGGCACCCACACCTACTTCCGCACCCCCGGCCGGGCGTCGAAGAACAAGCGCCTGCGCAACTTCCCCGACGTGCGGCTGAGCCCCTGCAGTTGGTCAGGCAAGCCGACCGGACCGGAGCCCGTCGCGGCAACCGCCCGGCTGCTGTCGGGGCCGGAGAACGAGGCCGCCTCGCACGCAATCGACCACCGCTTCCCCGTCCTGCAAGGGGTGCTGGTGCGGGCGACGCACAAGGTGATGCGCACGCCGACGCTCCATTACGAGCTGACGAACTTCCACACCCCGGACTGACCACCATGGGTATCGGATCCGAACGGTTTCACGTTGAACCGGGTATGACGCTTCCGGAATCAGGCGTCGTCACGTCGCGTCAGCGCATCGCCGCCGAACGCGCCGACGCCGCGCACCGCATCGACTTCCTCAACGCCCGGCTCGCCGAGATCCTCGAGGGGTCGCACCTGACCACCGATGACGACGAGCACGACCCCGAGGGCGCGACCGTGGCGTTCGAGCGCGCCCAGACGGCGTCGCTGCTCGCCGAGGCCCGGCGAGACCTCGACGAACTCGACGCCGCCGAGCGCCGCCTCGACGCCGGCACCTACGGGATCTGCGAGAAGTGCGGAGGTCCGATCAGCCCGGAACGCCTGGACGCCCTGCCCGCCGCCCGGCGGTGCATCGACTGCGCCTGACCGAACCTTGTGCACGCCGGTCGGTGCAGCGCCGGAACGGCGAAGGTGGTGGTCGCTCCCAGTCAGCAGCGACCACCACTTTGGTCAGGAAGCGGAGCTGCCGAACCCCCCTCACCCGGAAGTAGTGCCGGTCGCGTGTAGCCGATCGCCAACCAGCGCGCCGATTCCGGAACGCCCGTCGCCGCGAACGTGACGTCGAGAGGCCCACCGACCCGCTACGCCCCGAAACCGCCGCTGCTGCTCCCGAGGGAGATGCCTGATGGAACGGGCGAAATCGTGGTGATCCCCTTGACCACCCACCCCGAATCGGGCACCCCGGTGCCACTGAACCGCAGCGCGGTCTCCCCCACGCCCAGCGGGATCAGCCCGGACGTCCGGTAGGTCAACTCCATCTCGACCCAGCCGGCAAACATACCGTTGGGCTCTCCCAAGCCGTTGTGCATTGCTGTGACGGGGACCTCCCATCCATCCCCCGCGGTGGTGACCGTGACGTCCCCGGTCTCGGGATCGACCGTGAACGTCGCCGGGGCCGCGGTCCGGTTCAGCGATACCGTCCCACCCGTGAACTCGTAACCCTTCGGGGTGCGGACAGTGGCACTGGCGACCCGCAGGCCGGCCTCGCTGACCTTGAAGGACGTCCGCACCACAGCGTTCTCACCCGGTTGCACACTGTCCCGCCCGGTGAGCCCCGCCTGAAAATCCCCCACCTGTGCGTACTTCTGCCATCGGTAGTCGTCGCAGAAGTTCCCGATACCGCCGACAGGCCCATCCTGGTCGGTGAACGGCGGGCAACTGCTGTCACCCTGCGTACTACCGAAATCCGCGGACTGCGCACCCGCGGCACCCCCACCGACCAGCGCACCACCGGCAGCCATCGCCAGCACCGCCAGCACCGCCAGCACCGCACTGTCGGAACGCACAACCCGACCCGCCATCGACACGATCTCCCTTCGACCGGGGACAACCGGCGAGCCCGTTACCCCCCGGTCCTCGATCACCGCCACACCATAGACGACGAATCGGACCGCCCGACACGGAACAAAGAACCAACTCACCGCAGGTCACAGCGTTAAACGCTGTGTCGCCGACGGCTACGGACGGGACTCGATGTGGGTACCCGGGCACGGCGACGAAGGATGAGGACCGCAGCTCCCGGTGACACAGGAACGCCTGGATCCGCTGCCCGCCGTCCGGCGCCGTCTCGGGTTCGATCGCGAGGCTGCCGGACACCAGATCCAAACCAGTGAGCCATAGTGGAACACCGACTCGACTGACCCCGGATACGCCCCGACAGTCTCCTCTTGCGGCGTCTCGACGATCGACGTATTCGCCCGGTTCGCCCAGCCCGGTCCGTCGATTCCGGACGCTCGATCGACTGCACCTGACCGACCGGAGCGGTAGTCCTTCGCGGCAGCGCCGGAACGGCGAAGGTGGTGGTCGCGCCCAGTCAGCAGCGACCACCACGCCGGTCAGGAACCGGAGCTGCCGAATCCGCCGACGCCGCCCAGAACGTTCGACGGTCGCGTGTTGCCGATCGCCAGCCAACGCACCGTTTCCGGAACGTCTGTCGCCTCGAACGTGACTCCGTTGAGGCCACCGATGAAGACTGGGCCTCCGACCTTGTACGAGAGCGTGACGTTACCGAGATTCTCCAGTGTCCCGGGGGGTGCTGTCATGGTGACGGCCCCGCTGACCGCATCGACCTCGGTCGCCAGGTCGAGCCAGGACTGCGTGCCGTCGACATAGAAGGACGCAGTCGGTGACCCGGTCAGCGCCAGACCGACCGGCGGGTGATGGACGATCTTCGTGACATTCCCCGTCGTGCCCCCCAGCTTTCTGATTCTGATCTCGAACCGCACCGTGTCCCCGGGGGCAGCCGCGATCGGACCGGCGTGGAACACCTCGTAGCCGGCATGCTCTTCCCACACCGCGCCTCTGTTGGAGTTCGTGCAGGTGTCGTTCGGGCCCACGATGCAGGCCGCGCCCCCGGTGCCTGTCCCGGCCATGAGTCCACCCGCGACGACCGCAACAGCGGCAAGGATGGATGCACCGCGGCGCATGAGGTTCTTTCGCAACTCGATACTCCCCTTCTTCGATGTGCACTGACGAGCGCCACAGTCATCGGACACCCCCGACTGCGGCAGAACAATGCGTGCAAACCAACGCACACAAAGGTTTTCGGACATCGACATCAGCTCAGGTGGAACGTTGCACGCAACGACTTCGCCGACCCGCCGCACACGCGACCACCCGAGCCCGAAGTGTCATTCCTAATTCCCCTCGACCTTGGAAGCAGGCGCACCGGTGTCCGCCACCCCCGCCTGATCCGCGCAAGGATAGGGCGCGAAACCGACTCATCAGTTCGGAATCCGATTTCTTCTCCTCGCAGGTCCTCCGCAGCACATGTCGACGGATCCGGATTGCACACCAGCAAGAGACCACCAAGCCCCGAATCTTCCCTTCACAGCGTCAGCGAAAGGCAGTGCACATCAATGCGATAACGCTGCATCGAGCGTTCGGGCACGGCTGGCTACAGGGCCGGATGGCGGCGCGCACGCATCCCCGTTCCTCGTCCGTGGCGGTCCCGGCGAAACCCCAGCACGTCACGTCATACGCGATGTGCAAGGTGGGGACCTCGTGAAACGGCCGAACCACCCGGGCGACCCACGCTCACATACTGGGCGTCCAGGGGATGGCGGGGGCCCAGGGCACAGCAGGGAAGGGTCCGTTGCCGTGACCCTGCAGGTAGGCGAGCAGGAGCTGTGTACCCCGACCACGCTGCCCACGACTTCCTCGGGCGTGTCCATTTCCCCGGCAGACGCCGTACCTCCGCCGAGGCCAGAGCGCCGCCGAGCACAGCCATGGCGACGAGGACGGGCGCGGCCGCGGCGCGCCAGGGTTCGAGACATCGAGGATCCCTTCGTTCGAAGGGTGGTGGCGGAGGCCACGTCTCTCGGGCGCCCCCGACGAGTCCAAGTACGGGGGTCGCCGGTCTGCCGCAGGGGTCGAATGGGACGATCACTTCCCGCAGTTCAGAGCGTTATACGCAACCAGAAGGCGCCGGCTGGAACAACGATTCGGCCACCGGTTCGGTGAACTGCCCTCAACCCGGCTCACGCGTCCTGCGTTATCGTTTCAGCAAGTACTAGGACGCCCAAGTAATGGCCGTCACGAAAGGGGATCGACAGTGGAAATCCAGGGAACCGCGGCACTGGTCACCGGGGCGGCCTCCGGGCTCGGCGCCGCCACGGCAAAGCGCTTCGCGGAGGCCGGCGCGACCGTCTTCGGGCTCGACCTCGCGCAGTCCATCGAGCGCGCGGGCGACAGCGTCCCCGCCGGCGTCACCCTCATCCCCACCGACGTCACCAGCGCCGAGGAGGTGCAGGCCGCGGTCGACCAGATCGTCGCCTCGGGTGTGCCGCTGCGCACCGTCGTCAACTGCGCGGGCGTCGGCTGGGCGGGCCGCATCCTGTCCAAGAACGGCCCGCACGACCTCGAACTGTTCCGCACGGTCATCACCGTCAACCTGCTCGGCACGTTCAACGTGATGCGCCTGGCGGCGGACGCGATCGCCAAGACCGACGCAGTCGACAAGTCCGGCCAGCGCGGCGTCGTCATCAACACCGCCTCGGTCGCCGCGTTCGAGGGCCAGATCGGCCAGATCGCCTACTCGGCGTCGAAGGGCGGCGTGCACGGCATGACGGTCCCCGCGGCGCGCGACCTCGCCCAGTACGGCATCCGCGTCAACACCATCGCCCCCGGCATCATCGACACCCCGATGCTCGCCGGCGTCACCGACGAGTACCGCAAGGGCCTCGAGGCCGGTGTGCCGTTCCCGTCCCGCCTCGGCCAGCCGGCGGAGTACGCGCAGCTCGCGCAGATGATCGTCGAGCACGACTACCTCAACGGCGAGACCATCCGCATGGACGGCGCGCTGCGCATGACCCCGCGGTAGCGAGTCTCGTGGTGGTGCACCCCGGCGCTCAGGGGGTGCACCGCCGCAGCTCGGCGAGCGCCGAGCGCGTGCCCTGTTCGGGGCGGGGTCTCAGCCACCCAACCTCTCCGCCAGAGCCTCGGTGCACACACCCGATGGAGCACGCACACGGGTGCTGTACGCCCAACACCCGTGTGCACGCCCGAAAACCTGTGTGCACGCGGCAACCTGCTGATCCGACCCGCGATGAAGCCGGCACACGTCCTCAGGCAACTCCGTTGGCGCGGGGCGCGCGTCTCGGGGCTACCCCCGGCTCGATCGCTACAGGTCCGCGGCGAGCGGCACCTCGACCTCGGCGCGGTCGGTCATCCACTCCCGCAACACCTTCGTCGCGCGCACATCGTCCTCGTTGTAGA
Organism: Rhodococcus sp. NPDC003348; assembly: GCF_053589375.1. Taxonomy (NCBI): domain Bacteria; kingdom Bacillati; phylum Actinomycetota; class Actinomycetes; order Mycobacteriales; family Nocardiaceae; genus Rhodococcus; species Rhodococcus sp. NPDC003348. The sequence continues at coordinate 43,129 of NZ_JBSFRT010000004.1, read as the reverse complement.
CGAACAACCGCTCGCGCTGGGTGAGATCCGACTCTCCGTCGTACCCGACGGCCTCTCGGTACCAGCTCATCGACGCCTCGCCACTCGCCTCGGCGTCCCGCCAATGGAACCCGGCGACCGGCGCGATCTTCTTGAGTCCCTTGCCGTTCGGGCAGATGAACTGGTCGCTCACCGCCTGGTAGATGTCCACCCAGTGCGGTCCGTCGATGAACGCGCGAACCTGCGCCTTCGTCGGGATCCCGGGCAGTCCCGCGAACCGGGTGGCGGAGTCCAGCAGCCACTTGTCCTCTGCGGACCGCGAATAGCAGTAGGCGGCAAAGGTTTTCCCTTGCGCCAGGGTTCGCTCGAGGGTCTCCGTCAGCCAGGTCCAGAACTCGGCGAACGAGCGCGCCTCGTCGACGGTCGGCAGCGGATCCCAGGTGACGAACGGCCGGTACGGCTGCGTCACCCCGCCCTCGGTGAGCAGGGTGCCCCACAGGTAGGCGCCGTGCTCCTGGTAGCTCTCCATGTCGACGTCCACCTCGACGTCGGCACGGGTCACCGTCACCTCCGCGGACCGGCGTACCAGCGGCACTCCCGACAGCCACGCCTTCGCGAGTACCACCGCGTCCTCGAAACCGTTGCCCTGCCAGTCCTCCGGCGGCGGACCGTCCCACGCCGCGAGCGCGTCGATGGTGTTCGCGCCCGCACCGCGCAGCACGTCCGCCCGCGACCCCGTCGCGACCAGGCTCACGTCCCTGGCCTCGGTCAGCGACGCCTTGCAGTCCGGCCACCACGGGCAGGACCGGCACTCCCCCAGCTGCGACGGCGCGGTGGGCACTTCTCCTCGCGCGACGGCGATCCGGTCGGCGAACCGCTCGTCGTACTGGTCCAGCACCTCGGCCAGGTCGTGCACGAGGATGCACTCGCCGCCGTAGCCGATGGCGCCGCCGAGCACGCCGGGGCTGGCGTGCCCGTGCCGCTCGAGCATCCGGTGGATCTGCGCGAGACGGAACTGGTCACGCAGCTGGGCCCGCACCTTCCTGGTCTCGTCGACCGCCGGTGCCCAGTCGTCGAGGCCGGAGGTCACCGCACCACTGCCCGGATCGGTGACCTTGTGGTTGACGACGATCACCGGGATGTAGCCACCCCGCTCCCGGTCCCGGATCAGCAGCTCGGCCCGCCCGCGCCGACCGGTGTCGAACTCCAGCGGCAGCACCGCGCCCCAGATCCGGTCGACGCCGTCGGCGCACGCCTGCAGGGTGGCCGCGGCCCGCTCGCCCGCGGGGGTGGTCGGGTCGATGATGAGCCAACTGTGCCCGGCGGGCACCGTCATCAATCGGTCCCGCATCGCCTCCCGGAACGCCCGTGCCGCCTCCCGCCGCTGCTGCACCCCGATGTCCTCCGGAACGTCGGCGACGACCTGGGGATACGCCGTGTCGAGGTGGACGCGGTGCCGGCACCCGGTCAACGCTCTCGGGTCGATGAGCACCGGCCGCCGCCCCGTCGGGGCGGCTGCGGTGTCGACCGGCCGGGTCGGCTGCCGGGGGCCTTGCGAAGAATTCACGATAAAAGAGATTATGGTCCGCCGGTCCGACAGCCCGCGCACCCGCCCGACTCCGGAGGCGGGCCGACGCGGTCTCACCGATACCCTGTAGTCGGCAGTGTTTCGGCGCTCGAGCACCAGATGGAGGGGCCACCCGGATGGGTCTGTTCAAGAAACGCAAGTCCCGCGCGACCCGGCGTGCCGAGGCGAAGGCGCTCAAACACAAGGCGAAGCTCGAGGCCAAGCACGGCGCCCGCAACGAACGCAAGAAGATGCGGGCCGAGGCAAAGTCGGCGAAGAAGGTCGAAAAAGCGCAGGTAGCGACCCTGAAAGCGCAGGAGAAGGCCGCCAACCGGTCCGGCATCAGCGTGGGCCAGGTGCGCCGATACCTCGGCATCGCGCGGCTGCTCACCCCGGTCCTGGCGCCGCTCGCCTACCGGGGCGCGATGGCAGTGCGCGGCCAGCTCGACCAGCAGAAGGCCGGCCGGATGGGCATCGCCGCCGAGGACCTCGGCAACTACACCGGACACGGCGCGCGCCTGAGCGCCCGGATCGCCGGTGCCGAACGGACCACGGACGAGATCGCGACCCGATTCCCCGACGCCGAGACCGCCTCGTTCCTCGCCGCTGTCCGCGGCCGGCTCGGCGAACTCGAGACCGCCGTGCGCGCATCCGAGCAGATGCCCACGCAGCGCCGCAGGGCCGCACATCAGGCCATCGCGGCGGAACTCGACGGCGTCGAAGCCGATCTGCTCGCCCGGCTCGGCGTGCGCTGACCTCCCGAACGCACCCGTGCCGTCGCCCCGCGCCACCGACGCCGCCACCCTGCGTGGCGGCGCGGTCGGTGCGCTGACGGCGGCGCTTTCGGTCGCCGGGCACGGCCTCGGCGGGGGCGGCTACCCGACGTCCGCGGCACTGACCCTGCTGGTGCTGTGCTGCGCCGGGGCCGGTGCGGTGGCCGCCGGCCTGGCGACGACGACGCGCGGCAACCGCGCCACCCTGGTCGCCACCCTGATCGGTGGGCAACTCGTCGGGCACCTGACCCTGTCGACCACGCTGACCCACCAGCATTCGGATGTCGGCGCGCGGGGGATGTCGATGCTCGCCGCGCACGCGGCCGCGACCGCGGTGTGCACGGCGCTGATCCTGGCCGCCGAGCGGCTGTACGGGCCGATCACCCGGGCGCTGCGCGTCGTCCTGCGCGGACCCGCGGGCGCCCCGCGTCCCCACCCGCGACGCGCCGTCCCGACGGCCCCCGAAACCCTCCCGCACCGATTCCTCGACCATGTCGTCTCGAGACGGGGACCCCCGTCGGTGGCCTGACAGCCCACCGACGAACCCTTCCTCGAACGAGAGACGACAAATGAACATCCGTTCCTCCCGCGCCGCGCTCGTCGCCGGCGCGACCGCCGGGCTGCTCCTGTGCGGTTCCGGCATCGCGACCGCCCACGTCGGCGTCGTCGCCCCCGACGCCGCCCAGGGCGGCTACACGGTGCTGACCTTCAAGGTGCCCACCGAGTCCGAGACCGCGGGCACCACCAAGCTCGAGGTCACCCTGCCCAACCTGAAGTCCGCACGCACCGAACCGATCCCGGGCTGGACCTCGCAGGTGACCAAGGACCCGTCGACCGGGGAGGCCACCGCGGTCGCGTGGACCGCGGACCCCGGCGTGTCCGTCGGCCCGGGCCAGTTCCAGCAGTTCGCCCTGTCCGCCGGGCCGCTGCCCGAGCAGGAGTCGGTGTCGTTCCCCGCGGTGCAGACCTACAGCGACGGTCAGGTCGTCGCCTGGAATCAGCAGCCCGGCCCGGACCGCGCCGAACCCGACAAGCCCGCCCCGGGCCTGACGCTGGCCGAGGCATCGGAGTCCGGGGACGCCCACGGCGCCCACGCCTCCACCACCGCCGAGGACGTCGACGCCACCGACAGCACCGCCCGCTGGCTCGGCGGCATCGGCCTGGTCCTCGGCGCGCTCGGCGCCGCCCTCGGCCTCGGCGCCCTGGTCCGGAGCCGGCGCTCGTGAGCGCCCGCCTGCGCGTCCTCGTGCTCGGGGTGCTGACCGCACTCGCCGCGCTGACCGGGGTCGGGGTGGCGGGTGCGCACTCCGCGGCCATCGCGACCAGTCCCGAGTCGGGCGCGTCCGTCGCGTCGGGACCGGAGCAGGTCACCGTCACGTTCAACGAGCCGCTGCAGTCCAGCTTCGCGTCGCTGACGGTGGTCGGTCCGGACGGGAACCTGTGGTCGAAGGGTGACCCGACGGTGTCCGGCCCGTCGATCAGCGTCCCTGTCGGCGAACTCGGACCGGTCGGCGAGTACACGATCGCGTACCGCGTGACGTCCGCGGACGGGCATCCGGTGAGCGGCACAAGCACGTTCACGCTGACCACCGAGGGCACCGGCACCCCCGGCGCCCCGGCCGGCGGCGGGTCCGGCTCCGACGACGACGGCTCGGGGCTGCCGCTGTGGCCGTTCATCGTCGCCGCGGTCGTGGTGTTCGGCGGCGGGCTGGCGTTCGCCCTGCGCAAGCCGAAGCAGTGACCGGCGGCTCCGCCGCGCGTGCGCCTTTCTGGCAGCTCTGGCCACCGGAAAGGCGCACGGGTGCGGAGCGCCTGTTGCTCGCGGTGCCTGCGGCGCTGGCCGGGGTCGGGTTGGCCTGGCTGCTCGCCGCACCGGCCGGGCCCGACGCGGCGGCGACGATCCGGGTGCTGGCGGACCTGCTCGGGTCGACGGTGCTCGGTCTGTGCGTCCTCGACCTGCTGCAGCGCGGCGACCGTCGACCGGCCGTGCCACGTCCCCTGCTGTGGCGTCCCCTGGCCGTCACGGCGGGCGCGTGGGCGGTGACGGAGGCGGCGCTGCTCGTCGCAGAGGCCGCCCAGACCAGTGAGGTCGCGGCCGGGGCACTGAGCCCCGCCGCGTTCGGCCGGTTCGTCGCGCAGATCAGCGTCGGCCAGCTCGGTGCGGCGGCGGTGGCGTGCACTGTCGCCGTGGCCGCCGTCGCCGCCGTCGGGTACCGGCGGGGGGCGCAGTGGCCGCTGACCCCGATCGCGGCGGTCGCCGCCGTCGCGTTGCTCGCCCGCCCGGTGACCGGGCACATGTCCGCGCAGACGCTCGGCTCGGTGCTCGTCGCCGTGCACGTCCTGGCGGCGGCCCTGTGGTTGGGCCCGCTGCTCGCGATGGCGTTGCTGCTCCGCGGCCGCGGGGCGTGGGCGACGCTGCTTCCCCGCTACTCCGACCTCGCCTGGAAGTGCGTCGCCGCCCTCGCGGTGACCGGCGTGGTCGACGCCGCCGTCGCGCTCGGCGGGGTCGGTGCGCTCGTGGACACCGGCTACGGACGGATCCTGCTCGCCAAGGCCGTCGGCCTGGCCGGGCTGACCGCGCTCGGCTGGTGGTGGCGTCGCACCTGGGTCCCGGCGGCCGCGGGCCACCGCACCCCCGAACGGGATTCGCTGCGACGCGCAACCGTCGAGGTCGCCGCGCTCGCTGTCGTGTTCGGCCTCGCCGCCGCGCTGGCGACGACGGGCTGAACCGGCTCAGGACACCGTCGCCGACGCGAACGCGAGGGCCTGCGGCCACGACACCGCGTAGGCCGCCGCGTTCACCGGACCGTCTTGCCGGGCACGGGAGCTGAACCCGTGCTCGGCGCCCGGGTAGGTGTGCACGACGGTCGCGCCGCTCGGACGCGACTCCAGGGCGGAGCGTAGCCGTCCCAGCGTGCCCGCCGTCATCACGACGTCCGCGCCGGCGTGCAGGATCATCACCGGGGCCGCGATGTCCGACGCGGCCGCGACGGTGTCGAGGGTGTGGTTCGGGGCCGGCGGGTCGTAGATCGACGGGTGGTAGGCGATCACGTTCGCCAGGCCCGGGTCCCGGGCAGCGAGGAGCAGCGCGAGCCGCCCGCCGAGACACCAGCCGATCACCCCGACCCGCTCGAACCCGAGGTCCGAGCGCAGGTGGTCGAGGAGGGTCCGCATCTCGGCGAGGCACCGCTCGTCGTCGAGTTGCCCCATCAACTCGACCAGCCGCTCCCGGGGCGTGTCGTCGGCGCTCGGTCCGTGCCACGGATCCCACACCAGCGCCGTCATCCCCGCGGCGGCGATGTCGGCGGCGTACTCGCGGACCTGGGCGTCGATGCCGGTGATCATCGGCAACAGCAGCATCGCGCCACCGGTGTCCGGGTCGGTTCCCGACGGCCGGGACAGGTGCGCGGTCAGGTCCCCGACGGTGACGGTGGCGGTGTGCACGGGCGGTCCTCCTCGAGTGTCGTGGGGCGGCGATCCCACCGTCTCACAGCCCGTGCCGCGCGTCTGCGCTAGAAAGGAACCATGGCCTCCAGACGGGAAGTGCGCGCGATGCTGCTGGCCCTGCCCGAGGCCGAGGAGGTGGTGGTCCCGAGCTGGGGTGACCAGCCCACGTACCGGGTTCGGAACAAGATCTTCGCCCTGCTCGGCTCGGACGCCCCGACGGTGTGCCTCAAGGCGACCCGCGACGACCAGGCGGCGCTGCTCGACGAGAACCCGGACGTGTTCCGCGTCCCGCCCTATTTCGGCCGGTGGGGCTGGGTCGACGTGGTGATCGGCCGCGTCGATCCCGACGAGCTCGCCGAGCTGGTCGAGGAGGCCTGGCGACTGACCGCGCCGAAACGGGTCGTCGCGGCCTACGACCGGGACCGCGCCGTCACGTGATGGCCGCGTCGTCGCGTCGCGCCCGCGCGTGCAGGGCCGTCGCCGACACCAGGCCCAGCGCGAGGAAGCCGGCCGCGGCGAACAGCGAGACCCGGGTGGCGTCACCGAACCCCTCGGCCAGCGCGGTCGTCACCTCCGGCCCCGCGGGCCCGAGCCGGCCGGTCTCCCCCTGCTCCCGCAACCCGGTGATGGTGCCGCCCGCCGAGTCCCGGGTCGCGTTCACCAACTGTTCCTGCGCCTGCGCGGGCACCCCGGGCACCGGCTCGAGCCGGTCGGTGAGGGTGTGCGCGAGCGACACCGACAGCACCGCACCCAGGATCGCCGACCCGAGTGCCGCACCCAACTGCCGGACGGTGCTCTGGGTGGCCGAGCCCTCACCGGACTTCTCCGTCGGGATGTCGGCCAACACCGTGCCGGTGAGCTGGGCGGAGGCCAGTCCCAACCCGGCGCCGTAGACGGCGAGCAGCACCGCCAGCAGCCACGGGGACACGGTCGAGGAGACGAACACCGCGACCACAACCACACCCACCACCTCGAGCGCCAACCCGATGATCACCACCCGGGTCGCACCGAGAGCGGCCGCCAGATGCCGGGCCGCCGCCCCGGACGCGAACGCCCCCAACGCCATTCCCGCGAGCACGAACCCGGCACCCATGGTGGACAGTCCGAGCGCGTTGACGAGGAACAGCGGCAACACCAGCAGCAGACCGAACTCTCCGATCGCGACGGCCAGGGCCGTCACGTTCCCCAAGCTGAACGTCGGCACGCGGAACAGGTTCAGGTCGAGGATGGCGGACCGGTGGCTGCCGACCGCCCGGTGCCGCTCCCACAGGACGAACAGCACGAGCGCAACAACGCCGATGGCGCCCACCACCGGGACGACCGACACAGGCGCATCCGCAGGCCACGTGAACCCGAAGACGCTGAACTCGGCGATCGGCTTCCACCAGCCCAGGCTCTGCCCCTCGATGAGCGCGAAGATCACCCCACCGAACCCGATCGCGCTGAGCAGCAACCCGTCCACGTCGAGGCCCGGCACCGTGATCGTCGCGCGGGTGTCGCGGACCGTCAGCAGCGCGCCGACGATGACCGCGACACCGATCGGGATGTTGACGACGAAGATCCACGGCCAGGTGAAGTACGTGGTCAGCCAGCCCCCCAGTAGCGGGCCGACCGCCGCCATGCCGGAGATCACCGCACCCCACACCGCGAACGCGATCACCCGGTCCCGGCCGCGGAACGTCGCGTTGACGCTCGACAGCGTGGTCGGCAGCACGAACGCGCCGCCGACGCCCTGCACGACCCGGGCCGCGATCAGCGCGGAGGCGCTTCCGGCGAGCGCGGCCAGCACGCTGCCCAGCAGGAACACCAGCACCCCGGCGATGAACATCGACCGTCGGCCGAGCCGGTCACCGAGACGGCCGGCGGTGAGCAGCAGCGCCGCGAACACCACCGAGTAGACGCTGTTCACCCACTGGGCGTCCGTCAGGTCCATGTCGAGGTCGTCGATGATCACGGGCAACGCGACCCCGACGATGGTGCCGTCGACGACGATCATCGACAGGCCGGCCGCGAGCACCCCCAAACCGATCCACGTTCGCCGGTCGGCCGGCGGTGCGATCTCGACTTCGTCCGCGGTCATCGCTGCCCTCCTGAGTCGGTGCCGAGGCCGGTCAACGGTCCCTTACGCAATCTCAGCAGGGTTGTGACTCACGGGCATCCCGACCCGCCGGACGTCGAGCGAAATCAACCGTTCGATGGAGACGGCGCCGACGGTCGCGGAGAAGCAGGTGCCGCGGTCACCTCACGATGCCTGTCGCATCGTCATGCCACCGAGCGCGATGACGTACTCCTGCGCGGTCTCGTCGAATCGAACCGAGTAGGTGGTCGGGTAGTACCCGGTCTTCTGGTAGGACGACGGCTGTTTGACCTGCTCCTGCAGGGCGGGACGGGTCTTCAGCCATTCCAGGGTCATCATCGGCTCGATGAAGGTGAACTTCCCGTCCCACGACCCGTTGAGGAGGACCTCGGTGAAGTCGAAAACGCCCGGAATCACGTTGTCCGCGCTGTCGGTCCAGTGCATACCCATGAACGGCACCGTGTTCGCCTCGGGGGGACCGGGCGGTGGCACGTAACCCTCCGGAATGTACTTCGCATCCGGGAGGTGCGCGGCCTTCTGCGCGAAATCCGGAGCGGCAGGGTCGATTTCCTGCTGGATGTCGTCCGTGTAGAAGTGCATGTCGAAATGCGGATCACCGAAGAGCACCTCTGGTTCGTGCCCGTTCGGATTCCAGTCGAGCATGACGTTGTCGAATCCGGTGTCCTGTGCACCTGCGGGCAGGTCGAGCATCAACATCTGCATCTGCGCATCGGGTCCGTCCGGCAGCCCGTCGAGCGCGGACGCGGTGATCCGGATACCGACCTCGGCGGGCTGTCCGGCCTCGTCGCGCACGACGTAGGTTCGGGACGTTCCGTTGCCCAGCGGGTGTTGTTCACCCACCTGGATTCCCGGGCCGTCGCTCGAACCGCTCGAACCGCTGAACCCGCCATGGCCGCTGTGTCCGACCGAGTGCGCCGGCGAACTGCAGGCGGCCAGGGTGAGCGTCGCGCACGCCGCGACCACGCAGGCGGAGGTACGAATTATCTTCACTGTGAAGCCTTTCGATTGGTTCCTTGTTCGTTGTTCGTCCCGCCGAACACCGGTCACACCGGGAGGCGCACGACCTGACCCACGCGCAGGACGCCGTTCGGGTCGTGCTCGTTGGCGAGCGCGCTGAGCCAGTGCCGGGTGTCCTCGTCGTAGCACCGGGCGATCCGCTCCGGGTCGGCACTGGCCGCGAAATTGGGCAGGGTCCCCCCTGTGGACCACGCCGCCACGGCCTGTTCGACGGCCCGGGCGTGTTCGGCGACCGCCTCGGCGACGGGCGGAGCGAGCACGCCCACGACCATCAGCGCGAATGAGGCGTCTCGGTGGCAGAAGGCGCTGCGGTGCCGGGGCTCGCGGCCAAGCGCCCCGCCGAGCAGCCGGAGCTCGATCACCGTCTGCGGCGACCCGGAACCGGGTCCGGCCACCGCCAGCAGCGCGTCGACGGCCTCGTGCGGCAGCGCATGGGTGAGGGCGCTGAACTCGTGGGTCGGCATCGGGTCCACCGGGTCGGCGTGGATCGCGGACAGCGCCGCGTACGGCATCGGGCCGACCGCGTCGATCAGTGGGGTGGCCACCGCGCGCAGTCGCGCGAGTTCGGCCGCGGCGTCATTCTCCGCTGCGACACTGGCGAATCGGACGGCGAGCGTCAGCCGCCCGGCGAGCGGCGGCGGGATCTGCGGCAACGGCGGCAACTGCAGGAAGGCGATCGAGGTGGAGCTGTGCTCGGGCAGGTCGCGGCACCAGTCGAGCCAGGCATGTGCGACCGCCGCGGCATCGTCACCGTCGAAATAGAGTGCACCACCGTAGATCTGGCTGATCGGCAGCAGATCGATCTCGACCGCCGTGACGATCCCCAGTGTGCCCTTGCCACCACGAAGGCCCCAGAACAGTTCGGCGTGATCATCCGGGGTGACGCGTAGCTGCGCTCCGTCGCCGGTGACGAGGTCGAACGCCCGCACGTGATCGGAGGACAGTCCATAGGTGCGCACCAGCGGGCCGATCCCCGCGCCGGTGAGGAAGCCGGCGACGCCGACGGTGGCGGAGGAGCCGGTCAGCGGCGCCAGGCCGTGCGGCGCCGCCGCGTCGAGCACGTCCTGCCAGATCGCCCCGGCACCGACGCGCGCGGTGCGGGTGCCGGCATCGACGACGCACTCGTTCAGTTGCCCGGTGTGCACCAGCAGAACATCACCGCTCACCGCAACCGCACCGTGGCCGGTGCGCTGCACCGCGACCCGGAGACCGTGCTCCGCGGCGAAGCGGACAGTGGCCGCGACATCGCCGGTGTCCGCGGCCACGACGACCGCACGCGGGGTCACCGGCACTGCCAGGTTCCACGGTGTCGCCAACTCGTACAGGGGTTCACCGGGAAGGGCGACAGATCCGGTCAGAGACGCACGGAGCGACGCGATCGTCTCGTCGCTCACCGGGGTCTGGAGGTCCATGGAAACTTCCTTTCGTCGTCCGCCTTCGGGGCGTGACGAAAGGATGTCCGGGTCCGCTTGGTTGGTTCTTGCGTACCGCGAGGGCGCGGATCCAAGTTTCGGCCAAGTGGCGTCGGCGACCGGGACCGCGGGCCGAGATCCCTGCCTCAGGCCAGCAGCGACCGTGCCTGCGCCGCCAGTCCGAGCATCCCGCGGCGCTGCGATTCCTCGGCGACCGCGGACAGTTCGCCGACGCGTGCGGGCGAGTCCGGTGCGAGCTGCGCGCGAAGCAGTCTGCATCGCAACAACGTCGGCGCGCCCGACGTGCGGTGCGCGATCTGCTCGGCCTGCTCCAGCAGAGCCGACGCCTGATCGGTCCGCCCGAGCAGCGCGTGCAGTCGTGCGGACGCCTCGGCCACCGCACCGACGACCCCCACCTGCCCCACGGTCGCGATCCGGTCCGGGAAGGGCTCGAGTTGTCCGATGAACAGGTCGGCGTATTCGGACAGGGACAGATCGGCGACGACATGCGCGAGAAGCGTCTGGTGGCCGAGCGTGGTCCACACGTCCGGCCCCGGCTCCTCCACCCAGCGCGCGAGCCCGTCGACCGCGGTCTGCCGGTCTCCCCGTGCCGCCGCGATCGCGATACTCCACGCCCGCGGCTCGACGAACCCGGGCGTCGTGTCGGCCACCTGGCCCAGCTCCCATTTCAGGGTGTTCTGGGCGAGATCGGCGCTGCCCGCGGTGTACAGCTCGGTCTGCAGGTGGATCTGCCGGGCCGTGTCGTATTGTCGCGCGGCCTCTTCGAGGTCGCCGCGCCACTCCGCGAGGGTGCCTTCCATCCACCTGAGTTGGACTCGGACCACGGGTAGGCGCAACAGGTCGCAGCCGATGATGCCCTGGCGTACGTGTGCGGCGGCGGCCTCGACGTTCGCGAGATTCATCTGCGTCATGCTGGCGACCGTGTGCACGATGACGTCGTCGACGCGTGACTGCTGGTGTGGCAGTTCGAGAAGTTCGGTCAGCAGGTCGACCGATTCCAGGCCGTGCCGCGCCACCCCCGAGAAGAGCAGGATCCGGCCCAGCAGCGCGTCGGCGATCACATCCGGATCCCCCTGGGCGCGGGCCAGTTCGAGCGCGCGGCGGCTCATACCTTCGGGCACCGTCGAATCCGGGTGGTAGCAGCTGCCAACCGCAAGCGCGGACAGAACCCGGGCGTGTGCGACGGGATCGGACACGACGAACGGTTCGAGCGCGGCGAGGCGTTCGAGCAGCGGCCCGGGATCCCTGCCGTACGACACCCAGGGCCACGCCCCGGCCGCGCGCAGGAGTGCGGCCGCCAGCCGCCCCGCGCCCGAGGTACGCCCTTCGCGCACCGCGTCGAGCAGACCGGCGCCCACGACGTCGAGAACGGTCTGGCCGCGGCCGGCGCGGGCCAGTGCCTCCACCCGGGCCACCAGCAGGTCGTCACGATCGTCCGGTGACTGTTGCGATGCTGGTAGCTGATCGAAGATCTGCACGGCGATCTCCCACCAGTGCGCGGCGGTCTCCGAACTCCATCGCTCGGTCGCCTCCCGGGCCGCGACGGTGCACGCGTCGAGCACCTCGTGCGGATCAACCAGAGGCATTGCGGCGCAGAGATGCTGGGCGCGACGGCTGGAACGGTCCGCGTCGGAGGAATTCGCCAGGATCTCGGCGACCCGCGCGTGAACACGCTGACGCCGCAATGCCGGCATGCCTTCGAGCACCTCGTGCCGCAGCAATCCGTGCGCGAAGACGTACCCGCGGGCCCCGGGCGCCGTCACGATGATCCGTTCGTCCGCAGCCTCGTCGAGATAGTCGGCCAGGGTGTCCAGGTCGAGGCGGGACGCCGCGGCCAGGAGATCGATCTCGATGGCGTCGCCGAGCACGGCCGCGACTCGGAGCACCTGCAGCACAGCAGGTTCCACGGCCGCGAGCCGTCGGCCGAGCACCGACCTGACGGCGACCGGGATCCCGTCGCCGAGACGCTCGTCGCGCGGCAGCCGCGCGTACTCCGAGACGAACAGCGGATTGCCCCCGGTCCGGTCCGTCAGGATCCGCACCTCGTCCGGACCGATCCGCTCACCGGCGACATGGCAGGCCAGCTCCTCGACCTCGCTCGGTTCCAATGGTGGCACCGCGACCTGCCGATTTCCTTCCCCGCGCAAGACCGCGTCGACGACCGTGCCGACGTCCGTGCCGATGCCCGTGTCGCGCAGCGTCAGCACGAACCACACCGGGCGGTGGCGGATTGCCCCAACCAGATACGCCAGGCACCGCAGTGACGTCGGGTCGGCCCACTGGATGTCGTCGACGACGACGGTCAGCACTGGTTGGCCTGCGACCGCGGCCTCGATCACCTCCAGCACCCGCTCGTACACGGCGAATCGCGCCTCGTCGGGATCGACGCCGGTCGGCGGAACCAGCACCGCGTCCGCGTCGCCGCCGAGTTCCCGCACCAGTCGGCGGATCGGCCACCAGGCCGGCGCGCCGTCGTCCTCCGGGCACCGCGCCCACACCGCGGCCCCGCCCGCCGCGACCGTCCGCGCGGCACACTCCTCGGCCACCCGCGTCTTCCCGATCCCGGCCGGACCGGTGAGCGCCAGCCACCGCGTCTCTCCGCCGAGGACGTCGTCGAGCATCCGCTCGATCACGAGGGTTTCGCTTCCCCGCCCGACGAACACGCGGCCCGTCTCCCCCTCGGCGGCACCGCCGCCCGGCCCGGGCGCGTCGGGGTTCGAGGACGGGGACCCCGGAAGCGGAACCTGCTCCGCCCCGGTCCATCCCGGTGTCCGCGGCCATGCCGCGAGACCCGGGTCGTGGCGCAGAATCGCGCCCTGGAGCGCACGCAGTTCCGTCCCGGGCTCGAGCCCCAACTCGGTGTCGAGCCGCTCGACGTGCGACCTGAACCACTCCAACGCCTCCGACGACCTGCCTGCCCGGTGCAGGGCGAGCATCCGGAGCCAGCAGGTGCGATCCCGGTACGGGAATTCGCTGCACAGCTGGGCGGCCTCGACGAGGGCGGGTGGGATCCGTCCCAGCGCAAGCAGGGCGGTGATCCTGGTTTCCCGGCATTCGGTGCGAACCTCGTCGAATCCGGCCGCCTCCACCTGAACCCACGGTTCGTCGGCCAGGTCCTCGAGCAACGGTCCCCGGACCACCGCGAGCGCGCGGTCGGCCGTCTTCAGCGCCGGTTCCCACTCCCCGTCCGCCGCGAGCCGCCGCGCCTCCTCGGCGTCGTCGAGAAAGGTCACCAGATCGACCTCGTCGGCCGAGACGTCGAGGACGTAACCCGGTGGCTGCCGCACGATCGGCGAGGTGGCCCCGGTCTCGGCGCGGAGCACCCGGCGCAGATTCGAGATGTATGCCTGGATGCTCGCCATGGCGCTGGCGGGCGCGTCGTCGCCCCAGAGCGCGTCGACGAGGCGGGCGGTGGACACCACCCGCCCCCGGCCGAGCAGCAGGACCGCCAGGACCGCGCGCTGTTTGCGCGGCCCCAGATCGAGGGTCCGGTCGTCGGAGTCGGATCGGGCCGCCTCCAGCGGCCCGAGCAGCCGGTAGATCATGCGTGGGCTCCTCGCACCTGTCGACTCCGGACTGCTCGAGTGTAGGGACCGAGGGGCGTCGATGTGCGGCAGAACGGTCATCGAAGTGCCGGAACGACCTCACCGGCATCGTCGACCTCCGGGCGCCCGGAACGGCGCGCGGACAGCGTGACCGCACAGACCAGCGCGCCCAGCGCCGCGATGACGGCGGCGACCATCAGCGCGTCGTGCAGGCCGGAGACGAACTCGTCCGGCGATCCGCCCGGCAGCATCGACTGGGCGGGCAGGAGAACGCCGAGACCGGCGACGCCCACCGCGATGCCGGTCTGGCGGAACGCGTCGTTGATGCCCGCGGCCAATCCGACGTGGTCGGCGCTGCTCTCGCCGAGCACCAGTCCACTCATGACCGGATTGAACACTCCGGCGCCGACCAGGGCGACGACGAACCCGGGCAGGATCGCCCACTTCGAGCCGGCCACGTCCACGACGGTCATCATCACCAGACCGGCGGACACCAGGGCGAGAGAGCCGGTCAGCGTGACCGACACCGGGATTCGGCCGTCGAGTTTCGCGGTGGCGCCCGCGACGACGAACATGGCTGCGGTCCCGGGCAGGTACACCAGCCCTGCCTCGACAGGCGACAGGTGCAGGATGTTCTGCAGGTAGATCGTGGTGTAGACGAACACCGCGAACAGCGACGCCGAGATCGCGAACGCCGCGACCTGTGCCCCCGCGAACGCTCGGTTCCGCATCAGCTGCGGCGGCAACATCGGTTCACGCGCCCGCAGTTCGTATGCGACGAAACCGATGAGGGCAACGACACCGACGGCGAGGGCGACGACCGTCGCCGTCGAGGTCCACCCGACCTCGTTGCCGCGCAACAATCCGAACACCAGTGCACCCAGCCCGACGCAGACGAGGATCTGTCCGATCACGTCGGCACCACGCGGGTTCGGATCCCGCGATTCCGGTACCCACCGGACGGTGACGGCGAGGGTGAGCAGTCCGATCGGGACGTTGATCAGGAAGATGGCCCGCCAGTGCACCAGTTCGGTCAGCAACCCGCCCACCAGCGGACCGATCGCGAAGGCCCCGCCGATCGTGGCACCGTACGCGGCCAGCGCCGTCGCGCGTGCGGGTCCCTTCTCGAACACGTCCGCGAGGAGGGCGAGCGAGCAGGCGAACAGGATGGCGCCGCCGACGCCCTGTGCGGTGCGGGCGAGGTCGAGCACCCAGATGTTCGGCGCCAGCGTGCAGAGCAGCGAGGCGACGGTGAACGCCGCGATACCGATTTCGAACACGTGGCGACGCCCACGCCGGTCGGCCCACGATCCGGCGCTGAGGACCACGGTGGCCAACGCGAGGGTGTAGGCGTCGACGACCCATTGCAGCCCGCTCACCCCGGTGTCGAGGTCGACCGCGATGGACGGCAGGGCGGTGTTGACCACGGCGATGTCGAGCATCAGCATCGCCGTGGTCACACAGACCACGATCAGGGTTGCGCGTCGCGTCGCGGCGCTCTTCGGAACTGTCAGGGCCGGCATCGGCTGTCCTCGGGTGTCGTCGGGACGACGCGAGGGCTCTCGCGCCGTCCCCACCGTGCGCCGGCACACTTGGCTCACACCGGGCGAAATCCTTGGAGACGGCCCGACTAACGCTCGAGGTGCGCCTTCATCGCGGCAAGGGTGTCGTGCATCCCGGCCTGCATCAGCGTGTCCCGGTCGCGGCCGATCAGCGTGGAGCGCTGCACGAGCCGCACGTACCAGGCGGGGGTGCCGTAGATCTCCCGGGTCTCGGTGATCCGGCTGCCCGCATCGGCTGGCTCGACGAGATAGCTCCAGCGTGCCTTCGGTTCGTCGGACTGGAATGAGAACCTCTGTCCGGGAATCACTTCCACCACGGTGCAGTGGGTCTTCCAGCGCATCAGCCCGTGCCGGTTGGTACCGGTGAACGTCGCACCGACGGTCACCGGCGCGCCGCCGGTCCAGCGCCCGCCGGTGTTCTCGGGGCTGAAGCGGTTGTAGCCGGCGATGTCGGTGACCACGTCCCACACCCGGTCCGGCGCGGCGGCGACCTCGATGCTCGCGACGTCCATCTCTACCTCCCGGGCAGGTACTTCATCACGGCGATGAACGGGGCCAGCACCTTCGACCACACCTTCGGCGGAAGTCCCCGCGGCCCACCGAGATTGAGCACCCGGGTGGTGGCGACCGTCTGCGACTCGGTGTACTTGAGCAGGCCGTCGACACCGTGCCTGCGGCCGACACCCGAGACGCCCATGCCGCCCATCGGGGCGGCGGTGCTGCCCCACGCCGGCGCGTAGCCCTCGTCGACGTTGACGGTGCCGGCCCGGACCCGGGCGGCGATGGCCTCACCCTCGGCCTTGCTGCCCGCCCACACGCTGGCGTTGAGGCCGTATTCGGTGTCGTTGGCCTTCGCGACGGCCTCCTCCACGTCGGCGACCGGGTAGATCGACACCAGCGGACCGAACGTCTCGTTGCGGGCGCATTCCATCTCGTCGGTGACCCCGGTGAGCACCGTCGGCTCGAAGAACAGCGGGCCGAGGTCGGGGCGCGCCCGGCCGCCCGCGACCACCGTCGCACCCTTGGCGACGGCGTCGTCGACGTGCCCGGACACGGTCTTGACCTGCGCCTCGGAGACCAGCGAGCCCATCTCGGTCCCGAACTCGTAGCCGGGGCCGAGGGTCATCTTCTTGACCCGGTCGCCGAACATGCGGGTGAACTCGGCGGCCACCGGCTGCTCGACGTAGATCCGCTCGATGGAGATGCACAGCTGCCCGGAATTCGAGAAGCAGGCACGCACGGCGGCGTCGGTGACCTCGCGCAGGTTGGCGCCCCTGGTGACGATCATCGGGTTCTTGCCGCCGAGCTCGGCGGAGAAGCCGATCAGCCGGCGTCCGGCCTGCTCGGCGAGCAGCTGCCCGGTGGCGGTGGAACCGGTGAACATCAGGTAGTCGGAGTTCTCCACGATCGCGGTGCCGACCACCGAGCCCGGCCCGGGGACGACCGCGAACAGGTCCTTCGGCAGCCCGGCCCGGTACAGCAGGTCGACGCAGGCCAGCGCGCAGTACGGGGTCTGACTGTCCGGCTTGATGACGACTGCGTTGCCTGCGAGCAGTGCCGCGATGGCGTCGGAGACGGCGAGGGTCATCGGGTAGTTCCACGGCGAGATGACGCCGACGACGCCCTTCGCGTGGTGGTTGACGACGGTCTTGGTCAGGCCGGGGAGCATGCCCTGCACGCGCTTCGGCTTCAGCGCCTTGGGGGCGAGCTTGGCGTAGAAGCGAGAGGTCATCGCGATGTCGAGGACCTCCTCGAGCGCGGACGCACGGGCCTTCCCGGTCTCGGCCTGCGCCATGTCCAGCAGGGCCTCACGATTCGAGAGCACCAGGTCGCGGTAGCGGTGGAAGATCTCCGCCCGCTCGGCCGGGGTGCGCCGCGCCCACTCCCGCTGGGCGACGCGCGCCCGCTCGATCGCGTCGATCGCGTCCTGCGCGGTGCCGACCGGGATGGTCGCCAGCTCCCGGCCGGTGAACGCCTCTACGACCGGGCGGGTGGGCCGGTTCGCGGCGTCGGGGATGGCGACGAGCTTTCCGAGCCTTTCGAACGTCGCGGCGGACGGAGCAGGCATTTCGTACCCCTACTGGTTAGTAGTTTCAGCGGTTACAGACAACCTACCGCGTTCGTGGTCGCCGTCACAGGCATGTTCGGCACTGCGCCCGTGACCGGTGCCACGACCCGGATCCACCCGACTATGGCGTCCATCACACTTGCGTCTTTTTTGGCACGATTCCAGAACAGGATCCAGCGCTTATAGCCCTCGTCTATCAACACACAAAGAACAATCGATTGGTGCAATCAATAAACCCTCGTTAGGGTCGAAACGGACACACCAACATCCCGAAATGAATGAGGCCATACATGTCGCTGATCAACAAGAAGATCAAGCCCTTCTCCGCGGAGGCGTTCAAAGACGGTGCCTTCGTTACCGTTTCCGACGAGGACATCAAGGGCAAGTGGGCGGTCTTCTACTTCTACCCGGCCGACTTCACGTTCGTCTGCCCGACCGAGCTCGGCGACCTCGCCGACCACTACGACGAACTGCAGGGCCTGGGCGTCGAGGTCTTCTCCGTCTCCACTGACACCCACTTCACGCACAAGGCGTGGCACGGCTCGTCCGACACCATCGCGAAGATCAAGTACGCGATGATCGGTGACCCGACCCTGCAGATCAGCACCGACTTCGAGGTCCTCCGCGAGAACCAGGGCCTGGCCGACCGCGGCACCTTCCTGGTCGACCCGGACGGCGTCATCCAGTTCACCGAGGTCACCGCCGAGGGCATCGGCCGCAACGCCGCCGAGCTCGTCCGCAAGGTCAAGGCCGCGCAGTACGTCCGCTCGCACCCGGGCGAGGTCTGCCCGGCGAAGTGGGAAGAGGGCGAAGAGACCCTCGCTCCGTCGCTGGAGCTCGTCGGCAAGATCTGATTCGCCGACGGTGCTCGTCCGGTGGCACGGGATCACCCCGTGCCACCGGCGCCAGCGCGCCGCGCGCAGATCACCACGCCTCGGCTCGAGCTGAGAAGTTCGCCGACTCCCGTTCCATCAAGTCACTGTTCTTCTTCCAACACATGGAGTAGTTCTCATGCTCGAAGCCTCCCTCGCCAACCAACTGAAGTCGCTCCTCGAGAAGGTGACCCAGCCGATCGAGCTGGTGTCCTCCCTCGACGAGGGCGCGAAGTCCACCGAGCTCGCCGAACTCCTGGACCAGATCGCCGGCCTGTCGGATCAGGTCACCCACACCCGCACCGGCGACGACCCGCGTCGCCCCTCGTTCGCGATCCGCCGCGTCGGCACCGACGTCGAGGTGCAGTTCGCCGGCATCCCCCTCGGCCACGAGTTCACGTCCCTCGTCCTCGCCCTGCTGCAGGTCGGCGGGCACCCGTCCAAGGAGGACGCGGACCTGCTCGCACAGGTGCGGGACCTCGAAGGCGACTTCTACTTCGAGACCTACTTCTCGCTGTCCTGCCAGAACTGCCCCGACGTCGTGCAGGCGCTGAACGTGATGGCCGTGCTCAACCCGCGCGTCAAGCACATCGCGATCGAGGGCTCCCTCTTCCAGGACGAGGTCGACAGCCGCCAGGTGATGGCGGTGCCGACGGTGTTCCTCAACGGCGAGCCGTTCGGCTCCGGCCGGATGAGCCTGGAACAGATCGTCGGCAAGCTCGACACGGGCGCCGCGGAACGCACCGCCACCGCGATCTCCGAGAAGGACCCCTTCGACGTGCTCGTCGTCGGCGGCGGCCCGGCCGGCGCCACCGCGGCGATCTACGCGGCCCGCAAGGGAATCCGTACCGGTGTGGTGGCCGAGCGGTTCGGTGGCCAGGTGCTCGACACGATGGGCATCGAGAACTTCGCGTCGGTCCCCTACACCGAGGGCCCGAAGTTCGCCGCCGAGCTCGAGAACCACGTTCGCCAGTACGACGTCGACATCATGAACGTCCAGAACGCCGCGAAGCTGACGCCGGCCGAGACCGAGCAGGGCCTCGTCGAGGTCGAGCTCGCCTCCGGCGCACGGCTGCTGTCGAAGACGGTGATCCTCTCCACCGGCGCGCGCTGGCGGTCGATGAACGTTCCCGGCGAGAACGAGTACCGGAACAAGGGCGTCACGTACTGCCCGCACTGCGACGGCCCCCTCTTCAAGGGCAAGCGGGTCGCGGTGATCGGCGGCGGCAACTCCGGCGTCGAGGCGGCCATCGATCTCGCCGGCATCGTCGCGCACGTCACCCTCGTGGAGTTCGACTCGCAGCTGCGCGCCGACGATGTCCTGCAGCGCAAGCTCCGCAGCCTGCCCAACGTCGACATCCTGCTCAGCACCCTGTCGACCGAGGTCCTCGGCGACGGCGACAAGGTGACCGGCCTGGCCTACACGGACCGCACCACCGACGAGTCGCACACCGTCGACCTGGACGGCGTCTTCGTGCAGATCGGCCTGCTGCCGAACACCGAATGGCTCTCCGGCACAGTCGAACTCACCCCGCGCGGCGAGATCGTCGTAGACGACCACGGCCGCACGTCGGTCCCCGGCGTGTTCGCGGCCGGCGACTGCACCACGGCCCCGTACAAGCAGATCATCGTCGCCGCCGGATCCGGCGCGACGGCGGCGCTCGGTGCCTTCGACCACCTCATCCGCACCAGCACCCCGGCGGAGGCCGAGGCCCCGGTCGAGGTCGCGGCCGGATAACGCGACGGCCGAGAAGGCGTAGTCGAAATCCGCGAATGCGGCCCCGGTTGGCGTTTCAACCGGGGCCGCATTCGTCGTCGGGAGAATCGTGGTCCGCCGGTCGTCCGGTGTCAGGGCGACTAACCTGACGACATGGACCCGCCCGTGACGCGGTACGTCCAGCGCGACGGCAACGCGCTGGCCTACCAGGTGGTTGGCGATGGACCGCGCACCGTGGCCTGGTTCTTCGAGGTCATGATGCACCCGGATCTCATGTGGACCGACCCGCACCTGCACTACAACTTCGAACGCTGCTCCACCTACGCGCGGTCACTGTTCTTCCAGCGTCGCGGTCTCGGGCTCTCGGATCCCATCGATCACGTCCCGACGCTCGAGGAGCAGGCCGACGACGTCCTCGCGGTCCTCGACGACGCCGGTGTCGCCCGGGCCACCCTGGTCGGGGCGTGCAGCACCTGCGGCCCGCTGGCCCTGCTGGCCGCCCGCTGCCCCGACCGCGTCACCGGACTGGTTCTCGCCGAACCCTGGTCCGAGGCGTTGCTGCGGGACGACGAGGGCGTCACCGACGGGTGGACCGCTGCGCAGCGGGACCGCTTCGTGGGCTCCTACCGCGGCGCCTACGCGCACTGGGGCCAGGGGGAACTCAGCGCCCTCACCCATCCCACCCTCGACATGCCGCACAACCGCCGCATCATGGCGCTTCTCGAACGTTGTTCGGCCACACCGGGAACCGCGCAGGCGCACCTCGAGTGGGCCCTGCGCGCCGACTACGCGCGTGTGCTGCCGTCCATCCAGTGCCGGACGGAGATCCTGCACCAGCCGGACAGTCTGTTCGCCCGGGACGCCGTGCGACGGGTCGCGGACCTCACCCCCGAGTCCCGTTTCCTCGACCTCCCACCGATTCTCGCGGGAGCAACCCTGGGCGAGGCCCTGATTCCCGTTCTCGACCGCGTCGAGGAACTGGTCACCGGAGCGGTACGGCCGGTGGACGCGGACCGGTTCCTCGCCACGGTCCTGTTCACCGACGTCGTGCGGTCCACGGATGTGCTCGCCGAGATCGGCGACACCAGATTCGCGGCCCTGCTGACCGCACACGACCGACTCGTGCGTGGCGAGGTCGAGTCCGGGGGCGGTCGCCTGATCGGCATCGCCGGGGACGGCACCCTGAGCGTGTTCGACGGCCCGGTGGCCGCACTCCGGTGCGCCCTTCGAATCGACTCCGCTGCAGCAGATCTCGGCCTGCAGGTGCGATCGGGGATCAACGTGGGCGCGGTCACCCGCGCCGGCCCCGAACTGACCGGGATGGCGGTGCACGTCGGGGCCCGGATCGCGGCCTCCGCGCACCCCGGAGAGGTGCGCTGCTCGCGCCTGGCCCGCGACCTCGCACGCGGTTCCGACATCGAGTTCACCGACCTCGGACAGCACCGCCTCAAAGGCGTCCCCGAGCAGGTCCACGTGTACTCCGCGACGAGCCGGGACCGGCTACCGCAGCCACCGCTCCCACCGCGCCCGACACCGGCCGACCGAGCGGTGCTGACCATGGCCCGCCGGGTTCCCGGGGTGATGCGCGGACTCGCGCGCCTCGCCACCCACCGGCGCCTACGCTGAGGACATGGATCCGCCGGAAACGCGGTACGTCCAGCGCGACGGGCACGCGCTGGCCTATCAGGTGGTGGGAGCGGGCGGCTCGAACGTGGTGTGGCTCTTCGAGATCAACATGCACCTCGATCTGATGTGGACCGATCCGCAGATCCACTACCTGATGGAACGCGGCGGCGG
Organism: Rhodococcus sp. NPDC003348; assembly: GCF_053589375.1. Lineage (NCBI taxonomy): Bacteria > Bacillati > Actinomycetota > Actinomycetes > Mycobacteriales > Nocardiaceae > Rhodococcus > Rhodococcus sp. NPDC003348. The sequence continues at coordinate 21,254 of NZ_JBSFRT010000004.1, read as the reverse complement.
CTTCGCGCGGACCGTGTTCTTCCAGCGTCGCGGCGTCGGCCTGTCCGATCCCGTCGACCACCTGCCCACCCTCGACGAACAGGCCGACGACGTGCTCGCGGTCATGGACGCCGCCGGGATGCCTCGCGCCACGATGGTCGGCGTGGCGAGCGGGGGCGGGCCGGTCGCGCTGGTCGCCGCACGGGCCCCGGAGCGGGTCGCCGGGCTGGTGCTGATCCAGCCCTTCGCGGAACATCTGTTCACCGCAGACGGCCAGGCCGTCGTTCCGACCGGCTGGGACCGCGACCACCTCGAATGGTTCGTGTCCGGTTGGCGGAACGCCTACCGGCACTGGGGTGCCGGGGAGAGTGTCCCGATGTGGGATCCCGCCGTCGATTCACCCTTCAACCGGCGAGTGATGGCGATGCTCGAACGCTGCTCGGCCACCCCCGCCACCGCGCAGGAGCTCCTCGAGAGCATGATGAGGGCCGACTACGCGGACGCGCTGCCCGCGATCCAGTGCCCGGCCCGGGTACTGCTCGTGCCGCGCAGCCCGGTGTCTCGCGGAGCCGCGCGGCACGTCGCCGACCTGATCCCGCACGGCAGCTTCCATCTGCTGCCGCCGGCGCCGCCCGGCGCCGCCCTCGGGGAGGCGTGGGTGCCGATCCTCGAGCACGTCGAAGAGGTGGTCACCGGCGCCCACCACCCGGCGGCCGCCGACCGGTTCCTGGCGACCGTCCTGTTCACCGACCTGGTCGGCTCGACGCAGACCCTGGCCCGACTGGGGGATCTGGCGTATCGGGAAGTGCGTGCCACTCACGAACGGCAGGTCCGTTCCGGCGTCGAGGACGCGGGTGGTCGCGTGCTGACGGTCGCCGGGGACGGCACCTTCAGCGTGTTCGACGGCGCCGCAGCGGCGGTGCGCTGCGCCCACGAGATCTGCGAACAGGCACACGCACTCGGCCTCGAGGTCCGGGCCGGCGTGCACACCGGAGAGGTTCAGCGCAGTGGACCTGACCTGACCGGGATGACGGTGCACGTCGGCGCCCGTATCGGTGCCGCCGCCGGCGCAGGCGAGGTCCTGGTCTCGCGGGCCGTCCGCGACCTCACCGCCGGATCCGGGCTCGCCTTCGCCGACCGCGGCACCCACACGCTGAGGGGCGTGCCCGGACGCTGGCAGCTGTTCGCGCTGACCCCCGGCGCCCGGCGCGACCCACTGCCCCGACTGCGCCCGAACCTGTCCGCCTTCGACCGCGCCGTCCTCACCGTTGCCCGCCGCACCCCGCGGGTCCTGCGGGGTGCGGTCCGGATGGCCAACGCCAGGCAGCGACGACTGTCCCGCTGACCCCCGCTGCGGCCGGCCCGGTGTCATGGACCGGCGGTGACGCGCTGCGGCACAACTGAACTCGGACTCACCCCTCGCGCGGGGTGATGGCCGTGATCCGGGTGCCCTCCGGTGTGGTCACGGTCAGCACCGTCTGCGGGTAGTGCGTGGTGCTGCCGTCCGGGCGGCGTTCGAACACGTCGACCGCGTAGGCGCCGTCGGTCGCCTTGCGCACCAGCACGCAGTGCGTGGTGCCGACGGGAATCTGCGCGATTCCCTTGCCGATCTGCTCGGCGGAGCCGACTCGGGCATCGGGTGCGACGTGTTCACGGGCACGGGCCCCGTCCCGCAGCACGTAGTAGGCGCGTTCGAAACCGGCTATCGCGGCCTCGCCGGGGTCGGCGGCGTCGACCGAGGCGGGGGTGCCCGCCCCGAGCCCCGCGCACCACGCCGTGTCGGCCGGTTCGGGTTCGGCCCGACCGGTCGTGGTGCCGGTCGTCGACCGGTCCGACATGTTCAGCACCAATCCCACGGTGGTGACGACCGCCGCGACCAGCACGGCCGCGGCCGCGCCGAGCAGGACACCGCGACGCGGCCGTAGCCGGCGATGGGGTCGCGGCGGCTGCGGGCGGCCATCGGACGCGTCGGCCGGGCCGCCGGGCGCCGGGGGCGCGGGGTCCGACAGCCACGCCGGCTCGGCGACCGCCGGACCGGTCTGGCCGGCGGCGGCCGCGGTGCCGTCCTCGTGCGGGCTCATCTCCGACGGATCCATCGGCCTGCTCGCCCCCTTCCTGCCGCCTCACACGGGTGCGCGGGCGGAGTTCCGGCCCATCTTCCGGTACCCGCCCTGCGGGCCTAGACCAACCCGGCCACGACGGCGCCGGCCACCTCGCCCGCCGGGCCGGTGATCGGCGCGAACGCGTCCGCCGTTGCCGTCGCGGTGGCCTCGACGCGGTGGACCAGCTCTGCCCCGCCGGGCCGTCCCAGCGTGGCCGTGCGGACCTGCTCGGTCGTCGCGGCGACCTGCGGCGGCACCCATTCGACGGCGTCGCGGACCGCGTCGACCGCCTGGGGTCCGCCGGGCAGCGTCTCGACCTGCGCGACCGTCGCCCGAGTTCCCTCGGTGATCGCCCCCGGATCCACGGTCGGGGCGTCCGGGATCTGCATCTCGACCGGCTCGGCGAGGGTGTCGCCGGCGCCGAACGCCATGCCCTGCGCCGCACCGACAACGGCGCCCGCCGTGCCGGCCACGACCGCGACCGGGATTCCCGCCGCCGCCGCGCCGATGCCTGCGCCCGCGGCAATGGTCAGCACCGGCGCGGTGATCGTGCCGACGCCGGGGAGGACGGCGGTTCCGATGCCCACCGATTCCGGCAGGACCGTCGTCCCGATCGCGCCACCGACCAACCCGCCCGCAACGGCCGCGGGGAGGCCGAGGGCTGCGGCGGCTCCGAGCCCGCCGGCAGCGGCTCCGGCGACGGTCGCCGCACCGATCCGGTCTGCGCGGGAGGCCTCGACACCGACCGACCGCCACGCGGTGTTGACCTGCGCCTCGTAGGCAGCGGCGGTGTTGTTGGTCTTGTCGAGATCCTCCTCGGACAGCCAATTCGGCTTGTCCGCAACGTAATCGCCGAGCCGGAGGCGCTGAGCCGGGGCCTCGATCGGGGCGACCGCCTCGACCGGGACCGGCAGGTGCAACTGTTGCACGCTGGCCGGGGCGATCGGGGCCTCCTCGTAGTAGTACGTCGGGGCGGGGCGGGTGGGGACGTTGTCGTATTCCACGGGCGGCGCTACCCAGTACGCCTTCGGCTCGTCGGGGACGACGTCGGCGGTCGGCGGCGACACCTCCGCGGCGGGTGAGGGGACCTCGGCGTCCACACCCGGTTGGGCCTCGGGCGCGTCGCTCACGCCCGGCTGCACGGGGACCGCGGCCGCGACCCCGGAGTAGGCGATGGCGATGGCGACGGGTAGCGCACCGGCCACCGTGACCCGCTCGGCGCGGCGGCGGTGCCTGCCCTTCGAAACGGCACTGCTCATGTGAAGTTCCCTCCGGTCGTGAATCGAACACCGCACCGTGCGATGCATGAGGGAGGGAAGCGACGCGTGCGCGCGCCGAATACGGTCGAGCTCAAGCCAATTCCCCCTGAGACGGTGGAAGGCCCGCCGAAGCAACGTGCCCCCACACGGTGTACTGAAAATCTGCCCGCGGACCACTCCCCAACGGTGCGACGCGAGCGCAGAGATCATAGAGTTGACCACCAGCCCAGGACAAGCCCTAACAGACCGACCGGTCTGACCAGCGGAAAGCCGCCGGTCCCGCCGACCGGGCGCCGCGGCTACCCTGGATGCATGGACCCGCCGGGGACCAGGTATGTCGAGCGTGACGGGCACGCGCTGGCCTACCAGGTCGTGGGCGAGGGCGGCGCCGACGTCGTCCTGTTCCTCGAGATCGGTCTGCACCCGGATCTGATGTGGACCGATCCGCACATCCACTACGTGTTCGAGCGCGCCGCGGCCTTCGGCCGGATGGTGTATTTCCAGCGCCGCGGCTTCGGCCTGTCCGACCCCGTCGACCACGTCCCCACCCTCGACGAACAGGCCGACGACGTCCTGGCGGTGATGGACGCCGTCGGAGTTCCTCGCGCCACCCTGGTCGGCATCGCCAGCACCTGCGGTGCCCTCGCCCTCGTCGCCGCCCGCGCCCCCGATCGCGTGTCCGGCATGGTGCTGCAGCAACCGTTCGTGGAGGGGGCGCTCCGCGACGGCGTCGGCCCGCCGCGGGGGTGGACCGAGGAGGAGCGGGACCGGTTCGTCGACGGATGGCGCGCCGCGTACGACAACTGGGGGTCGGGCCAGTTGCTCGCGGCATGGGATACCGCACTGGACTCGCCGTTCAATCGGCGTCTGATGGCGCTGCTCGAGCGTTGCTCGGCGACTCCCGCCACCGCCCGCGCACATCTCGAATGGTGGCTCCGGATCGACTATTTCGACGCACTCGCCTCCATCCAGTGCCCGACGCGGGTGCTGCATTCCGCCGGGAGCCCGATCCCGCTGGAGGGGTCCCGCCGGATCGCCGAGGCGATTCCGCACGGCACACTGCACGTGCTGCCCCGACAGCCGCCGGGCACCTCGCTCGGGGAGGGCTGGATACCGGTGCTCGACCACATCGAGCGGGTCGCGACCGGCGTCAGCCGACCCGTCCACGCCGAGCGCTACCTCGCGACGGTGCTGTTCACCGACGTCGCCGGGTCCACCGAGACCCTCGCCCGGATCGGCGACGGGCGGTACCGCGAACTTCGTGCCTCGTACGAACGGCAGGTGCGCAACGAGGTCGATGCGGCGGGCGGGCGCCTGGTGAACGTCGCCGGCGACGGCACGCTGAGCGTGTTCGACGGTCCGGTCGCCGCGGTCCGGTGCGCCCGCACCGTCTGCCGGCAGGCCGCAGACCTGGGTCTCGGCGTGCGAGCGGGGGTGCACACCGGCGAGATCGAGGGCATCGGGACCGAACTGACCGGGATGACCGTGCACGTCGGCTCGCGGGTCGGTGCGGCGGCCGGGCCCGGGGAGGTGCTCGTGTCCCGCACGGTGCGCGACCTCGTCGTCGGATCCGAACTCGTCTTCACCGACCGCGGTGAGCACGACCTCAAGGGCGTTCCCGGGCACTGGCGCCTGTACGAACTCGCCGAGGGCGAGGACGGTTTCGGTGTGGTGGCACGAAAGCCGCTGAACCTCAACATGATCGATCGAACCGTGCTGCGGGTGGCTCGCCGCGCGCCGCAGGTGCTGCGGGCCACCGGCCGGCTGGCCACCGCCAGACGCAACCGCCGCACCCGATAGCGCCGACGGAACATCCGGGCCGACCGGTGCGCGGCCACTCCGGAGTCTTACCCTGGACTGATGCCCGACCAGCGCAAACCCAGCGTCACCCAGTACCTCGGCTACCTGTTCGGCCGCACGCTGCCGGACTCGATGCAGGACTGGGTTCGGAACGATCTGGTCGGGCCGGGCTCCTCGGTGCGGTACGTCATCCGGTTCACGGTCCCGCTGATCCCGCTGTTCGTCGCCTTCTACCTGCTCATCCCGGGCGAACGGTGGATTCCGCTGGCGATGATGGCGCTGCTCCTGCTGCCGGTGCTGTACTTCGCGATCGCGCTGATGAACATCTACCGCAGGCACCGGCTGCTCGCCCACGGCCTGGACCCCCAGCTGCTCAACGCACGTGCGCAGCGGCGCGCGGACGCCACCCGCGAGGACTACGAGTCCCGGCACGGCCGCGGTACCGACCGGTAACTAGGCTGTGGATGTTCGTCGACGAAGGGACACCCACATGACGGAGCAGGTAGCCACCGCAGATCTGGCCGACGAGATCGGCCCCGACATCCGCAGCTGCGACACCCAGTTCATCCAGTTCGGCGGGCATGCAGTGTTCTCCGGGCGGATCACCACCATCAAGTGCTTCCAGGACAACCTGCTCGTCAAGCAGACCCTCGGCGAGCCCGGCAACGGCGGCGTCCTCGTCGTCGACGGCGACGCGAGCGTGCACACCGCGCTGGTCGGCGACATCATCGGCGGCAAGGGCGTCGCCAACGGATGGGCCGGCGTGATCGTCAACGGTGCCGTCCGTGACTCGGCGATCCTGCGCACCCTCGAGATCGGCATCAAGGCGCTCGGCACCAACCCGCGCAAGAGCACCCAGACCGGATCGGGCGAGAAGAACGTGCCCGTCACCTTCGGCGGCGTCACCTTCAACCCCGGCGAGATGGTCTACAGCGACCACGACGGCGTCGTCGTCCGCGCGGAGGACTGACCACGGTCGTCGAGCGTGCGGTTGTCGCCGGCAACGCCCGAGAGGGGCGCCGACAACCGCACGCTCGGCGTCGACCGGTCAGTCGACGATCACGACCCTGTCCCCGACCTGCACGTTCTCGTAGAACCACCGGGCGTTCTCGGGGCTCAGGTTGATGCAGCCGTGGCTGACGTTCTCGTGGCCCTGGGAGTCGACCGACCAGGGTGCGGAGTGCACGAAGATCCCGCTCCAGGTCAGCCGGACCGCGTACTCGGTGTCGATCCGGTACCCCTCCGGGGAGTCGATCGGCACCCCGTACGTGGACGAGTCCATCACCAGGTTCCGGTACTTCTCGAGCACCTCGAAGGTGCCCAGCGGGGTCTCGTGGCCCGGCTTGCCCATCGAGGCCGGCATCGTCCGCACGACCTGATCCCCGATGCTGACCGTGAACTGGTGCGTGGTGACGTTCGCGACCGCGGACACCGCGCCACCCTGTGTTCGCACCCCCGGCGGCGCAGCGACCGCACCACCACCGAAAACCAAGTGCAGCAGCAGGATCACCGCCACCACGCCCAGCATCCGCAGCGCGTTCCGATGTGCCCGCATCATGGCCGTACCGCCTTTCGAGAAGACGCGACCGGTCCATCCAGTGTGGCACCGTGAGACGGCGTACGACAGTGCCCGGCCCGAGTCGCCGACGGGTGTGCACCTGCCGCCGTACGGCCCGGAAAGGCACGGTCGGCAGGTGCACACTCGCGACCAGGCGAGCGGCCGGCTACGAGCCGAAGGACAGGCCCGTCGGGCGCCGCCACGGGCCGCGGATCGCGACCGTGATGCCGGGTGTCTGGATGTTCGCGTACAGCGTCTTCCCGTCGGCGCTGAACGCCGGGCCGCAGAACTCGCTGTCGTTCAGTTCGTTTCGCGCGATCGGGAACGGATCGCCCTCCTGCGCCACCCCGATGAGGTGACTGATGCCCTCGCCGTCCTCCGCGAGGATCACGCCGCCGTACGGCGACACCGTGATGTTGTCCGGACCGTCGTAGTTGCCGGTGTCGACGGACGGGTCCGGGTTCACCCCGAACAGGGTCTTCAGCTCGATCGTCTGAGCGGCCGGGTCATGGAACCACACCTGACCGTCGTGCTCGGCGACGCTGCCGTCGCTGGTGCGGGCGTAGCTGGCGACGAAGTAGACGCCGCCGTCGCCCCACCACTGCCCCTCGAGCTTGCGGCTGCGGGTGACCTGATCGTTCGTGAACTGCTTGCGCACCGACTTGGACTTCGCGTCCCGGTCGGGAACGTCGACCCACTCCACGGTGTAGCGGACGCCGGGTTCGGTGGCCTGCGACAGGTCCGGCACGTGGACTCCGCCGGCGAAGCACTTCATCGCCTGCAGCGCACCGGCGGTGTCCCCGCCCTGTGACTGGGCGAGCGCGTGCAGCGCACCGGGGCCGCCGACGAAGCCCTGCGGCGGCGTCCACCGGTAGTACAGGCCGTTCGGGTCGGACGCGTCCTCGGTGAGGTAGATGGCGCTCGTCGCCGGGTCGACGGCGACCGCCTCGTGCGCGTACCGGCCGAGGAACTTCAGCGGAATCGGGCTCTTGCCGACGTTCGCCGCCTGCGCTGCCGGGTCGACCTCGAAAACGTAGCCGTGGTCGAGGGTGAAACCGCCGGACCCGGCCTTCGCCTCGGTTTCCTCACAGGTGAGCCAGGTCCCCCACGGAGTGATGCCGCCTGCGCAGTTGTTGACCGTGCCTGCGACGCTGACGTACTGGGCCTGACGTGTGCCGTCGCGGCCGAGGACGGTTGTGGTGGTGCCGCCGCGCGCACCCGGGTCGTAGGTGAGGCCGTCCACGGCCGGGACGCCGTAGGGCTCGTCCTTGCCGATCTCGTGGTTGGTGACGATCGCGGTGCCGTTTCCGCTTGCGAACACCCCGTTCGCGTCGGGGTCGCTCGGGAACGCGGCGCCGCCGTCGAGGAAGGTCTCACCCGACCGGGACACGACGGTGTACGAGAACCCCACGGGCAGCGCGAGGATTCGGTTGGGGTCGGGGACGAGCGGACCGTAGCCGATCGCCCTGCCCGGGGCCGCGGCCGCGAGTGCCGGGCGGAACAGGGTGTCGACGCTGCCCGCGAGCGCGACCCCGAGGCCGGCGAGGGCGGTGCGTTCGAGGAACGCGCGGCGGTTCAGTGGTGAAAGGGTCACTTCCGGGTACCTCCATCGATGAACAACGGACGACCGGACGGTAGGCAGGCAAACCCGGTGTCACGTGGACGCCGGATGACCGGCCGATGAACCGCGAGACAATTCCCTCGACAGCCGTTGCACCGAAAACCATTGACCACCAGCCAATTACGAAACCCCGAAGGTGACCGGACGATAGCGGGCCATCCCCGGCTCACGCGCACCGGCGTTCCACCCACCCGCGCGAGGGTGCCCCTCGGCCGGACGAGCTGCGGTCAGTGCGAGACGCGGGCGCGCATGCCACCGATCTCGACGACGTCGCCGGCTCGTAGCTGCCGACCGCGCCGCACCTCGACCTCCCCGTTGACCGTGACCAGGCCGTCGGCGATGACCTCCTTGGCCTCCGCGCCGGAGTCGATCAGGTTGGCGAGCTTGAGGAACTGACCGAGGCGGATGACCTCGTCGCGGATGGGGACGTCTTCGGGAGCGGACATGACCTCATCATCCCGCACCCGGCCGCGGGACCGTTCACACTGGGTTCATGCCGCCGATCACCACGAGTGAACCGTCAGCTCAGCCGAAGCCGAAGCCGAAGCCGGTGCCGTCGCGGGCGCTGCCGCGCCCGGCCGACGGCCGCCTGGCGCAGGTTCCCCACATCGCCGGCCTGGTCCTCGGCGTCTACGCCGTCCTCGTGTTCCTGTGGAGCCTGTCGCCGGTGCTCCGGTACTTCATCCATCCGGTGCGGGCGTACATCGACGACTACTACTTCGACGCCCCCGACACGAGCTTCGCCTGGGCGCTGGTGCTCGGCCTGCTCGCAGCGGCCCTGGCAAGCCGTAAACGGATCGCGTGGTGGCTGCTCACGATCTACCTGGTGCTGCTCGCGGTCGCGAACATCGTCGAGTTCGCGGTCGACCGCAACGTGAACAACCTTGTCGCACTGGTGGTGCACCTGGCGGTGATCGGCATCCTGGTCGCGGCGCGGCCGCAGTTCTACACGCGGGTGCGGCGCGGCGCGGGGTGGAAGGCGCTCGGGGTCCTGGTCGCCGGGCTCGTGATCGGCACCCTGCTCGGGTGGGGCCTGGTGGAACTGTTCCCCGGCACCCTCCCGCAGGGCCAGCGCCTGCTGTGGGCCTTCAACCGGGTGACCGCCCTCGCGGCCATCGACAACGAGCAGTTCGACGGGCGCCCACACGGTTTCGTGAACACCCTGCTCGGCCTGTTCGGCGCCCTCGCCCTGCTCGCCGCGGTGGTCGTCCTGTTCCGGTCGCAGCGTTCGAGCAACGCCCTCACCGGCCACGACGAGTCCGCGCTGCGCGGCCTGCTCGCCCGTGGCGGCGGGGACGACTCGCTCGGCTACTTCGCCACCCGCCGTGACAAGGCGGTGGTGTTCGCGCCCTCGGGCAAGGCCGCCGTGACCTACCGCGTCGAGGTCGGGGTCTGCCTGGCCAGCGGTGACCCGATCGGCGACGAGGAGGCGTGGCCGCACGCCATCGACGCGTGGCTCGACCTCGCCTCGACCTACGGCTGGACTCCGGCCGTGATGGGCGCGAGCGAGGCCGGCGCCACCGCGTACGACCGGGCCGGGTTGACGGTCCTTCAGCTCGGCGACGAGGCGATCGTGCACACCCGAGACTTCGACCTCGCGGGCCGCGAGATGCGGCAGGTGCGCCAGGCCGTGAACCGGGTCCGCAAACAGGGTGTGACGGTGCGGATCCGCCGGCACCGCGACATCCCGGCCGAGGACATGAGGCGGGTGACAGCCCTCGCGGACGCGTGGCGTGACACCGAGACCGAACGCGGATTCTCGATGGCGCTCGGCCGCCTCGGGGACCCGGCGGACGGCGACTGCCTGCTCGTCGAGGCGGTCGGGCCCGCGACCGAGACGGACCCGGACGGCGAGGTGCTCGGCATCCTGTCACTGGTGCCGTGGGGCGTGAGCGGGGTGTCACTGGACCTGATGCGGCGGAACCCCAAGGCTCCCAACGGTGTCGTCGAGCTGATGGTCACGGAGCTGGCCACCGGCGGAGACCGGTTCGGGATCAACCGGATCTCGCTGAACTTCGCCGTCTTCCGGTCGGTGTTCGAGGAGGGCGCCCGGATCGGTGCCGGACCGGTCCTGCGGATGTGGCGGTCGCTGCTGGTGTTCGCGTCCAAGTGGTGGCAGCTCGAGGCGTTGTACCGCTCGAATGTGAAGTACCAGCCCGACTGGGCGCCGCGGTACCTGTGCTTCGCGGACCGCCGGGTGCTGCCCAAGGTGGGTGTCGCCTCGGCGATCGCCGAGGGCTTCCTGACCCTGCCGAGCCTGCGCCGACGGGACGCGAGCAAGCACACGGGGGTGCACGAGGCGGTGCCTGCCGCGATGACCGGCACCGGGACGCTGCACGCGGACGGCAGCGCACCCGACGGCGTCGCCGCGATCGCCGCGCTTGTCCCCGCGGCCGCCGCACCCGAGTCGGGCCCGCGCCGGCCCGAGCAGGTGCGGGTGCGGATGGACAAGCTGGACCGGCTGACCGCTGAAGGTGTCGACGCATACCCCGTCGCCTACCCGCCGACGCACACGGTCGCGGCCGCGGCGGCGTCCCCGGAGGGCACCCGGGTGCGGATCGCCGGCCGGCTGCTGCGGATCCGCGCCTACGGCGGCGTCGCGTTCGCGGTGGTCCGGGACTGGTCCGGGGACCTGCAGGTGCTGTTCGACCGGAACACGGTCGGCGATCGCCTCGACGAGTTCACCGCCGACTTCGACCTCGGCGACCTGATCGAGGTGAGCGGCACGATCGGGCGCAGCCGCAAGGGCGAGCTGTCGCTGCTGGCCGCGGACTGGCGGATGAACGGCAAGTGCCTGCACCCGCTGCCCGACAAGTGGAAGGGCCTGTCCGACCCGGAGACCCGGGTGCGACAGCGGTACGTGGACCTGGCGATCAACCCCGACGCCCGGGACCTGCTGGTGGCGCGCAGCGCGGTGGTCAAGTCGCTGCGGGACACGCTCACCGCGCGGCAGTACCTGGAGGTGGAGACGCCGATCCTGCAGCAGGTGCACGGCGGCGCCAACGCGGCCCCGTTCCTGACCCACATCAACGCCTACCACCTGGACCTGTACCTGCGGATCGCGCCGGAGCTGTACCTCAAACGGCTCTGCGTGGCCGGGATGGAGCGGGTGTTCGAGATCGGGCGGGTGTTCCGAAACGAGGGCGTCGACTTCAAGCACAACCCGGAGTTCACGATCCTCGAGGCATACGAGGCGCACAGCGACTACGAGCAGATGATGGTGCTGTGCCGCGAGCTGATCCAGGCGGCGGCGGTCGCCGCGCACGGCCGCGAGATCATCCTGCGGCCCGGCCCGGACGGCGAGCCGGTCGAGGTCGACATCTCCGGCGAGTGGCCGGTCAAGACCATGCACGGCGCGGTCGCCGAGAAGCTGGGCGTCCCCGTCACCCCGGAGACGCCGCTCGCCGAGTTGCAGCGGCTGTGCGACGAGCACGAGATCCCGTACCAGCCGGGCTGGGACGCCGGTGCGGTGGCGCAGGAGATGTACGAGCACCTCGTCGAGGACCACACCGAGTTCCCCACCTTCTACACGAACTTCCCGACGTCGATGTCGCCGCTGACCCGGCCGCACCCCACGATCCCCGGGGTCGCGGCGAAGTGGGACCTGGTCGCATGGGGCATCGAACTGGGCACCGCGTACAGCGAACTGACCGACCCGGTCGACCAGCGGGCCCGGCTCACCGAGCAGTCACTGCTCGCTGCGGGCGGTGACGAGGAGGCGATGGAACTCGACGAGGACTTCCTGCAGGCGCTCGAGCACGCCATGCCGCCGACGGGCGGCCTCGGCATGGGCGTGGACCGGGTGGTCATGCTCATCACCGGCGGCAGCATCCGCGAGACCCTCGCGTTCCCCCTGGCGAAGCCGCGGCAGTGACCGGTGAGTGGCGCGGCCACAGCGGTGACCGGAGCGGTGTCGGGGAGGATGGACCCATGTCAGGACGGGACACGACCACACCGGTGAGCGACGACCGAGACGCCGTCGCCGGCGGCGAGAGCGACCGCCAGCACCGGACCCGCATCGTGGTGATCGTGGCGATCCTGCTCGGCGCGGTGCTGTACTCGTCCTGGCTGCTCGAGCTGGTGCTGCCGACGGGTCTGGACCCGTCCCGCGCGTACGTCAGCGAACTGGCCGCGCTGGACCAGCCGTACGGGCTGATCTTCCGCACCGGCGACCTGCTCACCGGCATCCTGCTCACGGTCACCGCGGCGGTCGCGCTGACGCTGCGTCCCCGCCGGATCCTGACGACGATCGGCTGGGTGGGGCTGGCGGTGTTCGCGATCTCGACGGCCCTGGACTCCCGGATGCCGCTCGAGTGCTCGGCCCACGCCAGCGCCGCCTGCGCGGCGCGCGAGCAGGCGGGACTGCTCGACGAGGCCAGGCTCGCGCACGCCCTGACCAGCGTCGGCGCCGCGACCGCCGCCGGCGTGTCGGTGTTCGCGTTCATCATCGCCGCGTACCGGTACGGCTGGCCACACTGGCTGCGATGGGTGGGCATCGCGATCGTGATCACCTACGTGGTCGGCAACGTGTGGACCGTGTTCGCGATCGACATGGACGGCCGCGGGGACGAGGTGTGGCTGCTCGGCTACGCGCAGCGGCTGCAACTGGTCGCGGTGACGAGCTGGATCGTCTACCTCGCACTGTGTACGGCATTCGGGCACAGCAGGGTTCCCGGGCACGACCGGGTTCCACGTGAAACCGCACCACCGCCCGCGACGACGGAATCGGGCTCGTGAGACCGTGACGGGGTGCAACTGCTCCTGATCCGCCACGCACTGCCCGAACGTGTCTTCACCGACGACGCCCCCGCCGATCCGGCGCTGACCCCGGAGGGGCAGGCGCAGGCCGCGCGACTGCCCGGGGCACTCGCGCCGTACCCGGTGGCCCGGATCGTCACCAGCCCGCAGCTGCGCGCGCGGCAGACCGCGGCGCCGCTCGCCGAGGCGCGGGGCCTGACGATCGACGTCGACGAGGATCTCGCCGAGTACGACAGCAGGCTCTCGCACTACATCCCGATCCACGAGGCGAAGACGGCGGCACCCGAGGCGTACGCCCGGATCCTCGCCGGCCACCTTCCGGAGTTCGTCGACGAGGCCGAGTTCCGCGACCGGGTGCTGTCCGCGATGGGCCGCGTCGTGGCGGCCGCCGACCACGAGGACACCGTCGCCGTCGTGGCACACGGCGGTGTCATCAACATCTACCTGCAGCACCTGCTCGGCCTGGACCGGCCGCTCACGTTCCCGATCGACTACACGTCGGTCTCCCGGATCTTGTTCTCCCGCAACGGAAAGGCCCGACCCGCCTCGGTCAACGAGACCGGGCACGTCCGAGACCTGCTCCCCCGGCACCGCTGACGCCCCTGGCCGAGCGCCCCGGCAGTGCGCCGGCGAGCCGGGACCTCGGGTCAGCGCTGCAGGTCGGCGGCGCGTTCCCTGGCGATATCGAGAGCTCGCTCGGCTTTCCGGCGCGCACGGCGCCCGAGCACCTCGACCTGCCCCCCGGCTGCCGCGGTCCATTCGCCGCCACGCTCGCGGGCGATCTCGGCCAGCTCCTCGCCGCGTTCGCGGGCGATCTCGGCCAGTTCCTCGCCGCGCTCACGGGCCAGCTCGGCGAGCTCGACCCCCCGGGTACGCACCTTCTCGGCGAGTTCGGTGCCGTGCTCACGGGCCAGCTCAGCCCACTCGCCGCCGCGTTCACGGGCGGTCTCGAGGGCGTCCGCGCCGCGCTCGCGCGCGACTTCGAGGGCGTCCGCGCCGCGCTCCCGCGCGACTTCGAGGGCCTCGCCGCCGAGTACGCCGGCGTGTTCGGCCGCCACCTGGGCCCGATCGGACACGAGGGCGAGCGCGGGGTGCCCCGACTCGGTGGCGAACACTTCCGCGACCCGGTCCTGCGCGTGCCGGGCGGCCCGCCGGCCCCGCCAGCCGAGCGACGGCTTGCCCTCGGTGTCGACGGCGGCGATCAACAGCCCACCGAGCAGTGACAGGTTCTTGAAGAACTGCATTCGTTGCGCAGCGCGCTGGGCAGGATCCTCGACGTTCCAGAACGCGTGGCCCACGACGGTGGTCGGGGCGAGGCTGCCGGCGAGTGCCAGCGCCGCCAGCCGTGGCGCCTTGCCCACGGCCAGCAGTGCACCGGCGCCCACCTGAACCGCGGCGTTGATCTTGACCAGCGTTTCCGGATCGGAGGGAACCTTCTCCGAGATCGATGCGGGCAGCCTGTCCGCGGCCTGCTCGACGGCGGTTGCGGCGGGCACCTTGGCCGCCGGGTTCCGGAACGCATCGATCCCACCGGCGATGAAGACCGTGGAGAGCAGCGGACGGGCGATACGACGAACGATCATCAACGGCCTCCCTGTTCGGTTACTTGCGACCGTAACCACAGATACCCCCGAGGGCGCCCGGCCAACCCTCCTCGGCGTGTCACGCGTGGGGAACAGGCGTTCGGGCCACCACGTAGCGCCTCACCATGAGCATCACACCCGCACCAACGCCGCGGTGCCGGCGCCGAAACCCATGGGCACCAACCGATCCACCGCGAACAGCGCCGTGGGACCGCACGAGAACCGTCCACTACTAAGTGTTGCCACCTACCGGTACTCAGTGTTACTTTGTACCGGTAGTCAGCAACACCGAGTACTGGGAGAAGGTGCGATGGGCAAGCAGGCGACCGAGATGCTCAAGGGAGTCCTCGAGGGCATCGTGCTCGCGATCCTGGCGGTGCGACCCGCCTACGGCTACGAGATCACGGCAAGGCTGCGCGAGCAGGGCTTCGCGGACATCGCGGAGGGCACGATCTATGCCCTGCTCGTCAGAGTCGAGCAGCGCGACCTCGTCGACGTGGAGAAGGTTCCATCCGAGAAGGGGCCGCCGCGCAAGGTGTACACCCTCAACGCGCGGGGACGAGACCAACTGAACGAGTTCTGGAGGAACTGGAGCTTCCTGGCGGAACGGATCGAGCAGCTCCACGAAGGAGAGAAGTGACCATGGGCGCCAAGTGGATCGAGACCCTCACCGGCTCGCTCGAGCAGAAGAAGCAGTTCAAGCGGGACAAGGCCCGCATCGAGGCCCTCCCCGAACCGTATGCGGCCGCCGCGAAGGCGATCCAGCGGTACCTCACCTACTACGGGGGCGTCACCGACGGCGACACCCTCCTGACCATGTTCGGCGACTCCGCCGACCTCTGGGAGCGCGCCGCGGCCGACGGCACCCCGGTGCGGGCGATCGTCGGCGACGACCCGGTCGAGTTCGCCGAGACGTTCGCGCAGGCCTACACCGGCAAGCAGTGGATCGACAAGGAACGCGCTCGGCTCACGAAGGCGATCGACGACATCGAGCGGGGGGAGCAGCCGTGACCGGGCGGGCAGCCATCCGGGTGCAGGGCGTCGAGAAGTCGTACGAGCAACTCCACGTGCTGCGCGGCGTCGACTTCGAGGTCGAACGGGGCAGCATCTTCGCACTGCTCGGCTCGAACGGGGCCGGCAAGACCACCCTCGTGAAGATCCTGGCCACATTGCTGAAGGCGGACGCAGGCACGGCAGCGGTTCACGGCTTCGACGTCGCCGCGCAGGCGGCGAACGTGCGCGAATCCATCAGCCTCACCGGACAATTCGCCGCGGTCGACGAGATCCTCAGCGGCAGAGAGAATCTCGCGCTGATCGCCAGGCTCCGGCACCTGACGAATCCGGGGGCGATCGCCGACGAGCTGCTCGCGCGCTTCTCGCTGAGCGACGCCGGGGACCGGAAGGTCTCGGCCTACTCGGGCGGCATGCGCCGGCGCCTCGACATCGCGATGAGCCTCATCGGGAACCCGCCGGTGATCTTCCTCGACGAACCGACGACGGGACTCGATCCCCAGGCGCGCAACGAAGTGTGGCAGGCCGTGCGGGACCTCGCCGACGGCGGCACGACGGTCCTCCTCACGACGCAGTACCTGGAGGAGGCCGAACAACTCGCCGACCGGATCGCGGTCCTCCACCAGGGACGGATCATCGTCGACGGCACCCTCGCCGAACTCAAGCAACTGCTCCCGCCCGCGAAGGTCGAGTACGTCGAGAAGCAACCGACCCTCGAAGAGGTCTTCCTCAGCCTCGTCGGCGCCGGAAAGGACCGGTCATGACCACCCACGTTCTCGCCGACACCACGGCACTCACCGGGCGCTCCCTGCGCCACATCACCCGCAGTCCGGACACGATCATCACGACGGCCGTCACGCCGGTCGCGATCATGCTGTTGTTCGTGTTCGTGTTCGCCGGGGCCATCGACACCGGCGCGGGCACCGGCACGAGCACCGGCGACTACGCCACCTACCTGCTGCCCGGCATCCTGCTCATCACGATCGCGTCGGGTGTCGCGTACACCTCGGTGCGGCTGTTCAACGATCTGCAGGGCGGCATCGTCGAGCGGTTCCAGTCGATGCCGATCGCCCGCCCGTCGGTGCTGTGGTCACACGTGCTGACCTCGCTGGTCGCCAACGTGAGTGCGCTCGTGATCGTCGTCGGCGTCGCCCTGCTCATGGGTTTCCGTTCGGGAGCCAACGCCCTCGAATGGCTCGCGGTCGCAGGCATTCTGATCCTGTTCACGCTGGCGTTGACCTGGCTCGCCGTGATCGCGGGCCTCTCGGCGAGCTCGGTGGACGGCGCGGGAGCGTTCGCCTACCCGCTCATCTTCCTGCCGTTCGTCAGCTCCGCGTTCGTTCCCACCGAGTCGATGCCCGGACCGGTACGGGCGTTCGCCGACAACCAACCTGTGACCTCGATCGTGAACGCGATCCGCGACCTGCTCGCGGGCAACCCCGCGGGCTCCGACATCTGGGTTGCGCTCGCCTGGTGCGCTGGCATCCTCGTCGTCTCGTACCTGGCCGCGACGGCGATCTACCGACGCAAGTTCGCCTAGACGATCACGGACCGTCGCCTCGCAGTGTGCTCGACAGGATTGCGCGGCATCGGCACCGAGGCCCCGGAAGCCACTGGCTTCCGGGGCCTCGGGGTGTGCGTGCCGCGGTCACCTCCCCTGGATGTGGACCACCCCCATTGGGAGGACACTGAAGGGATGGGCAGGTGTCTGCCGCCGTCGAGCCCCGATCGGCGGTGACCGGTGAACCGGATGGATCGAACCCGAGACCTCGGGTACGCGGCCGGGTGGCGGCTGGTACGCGCCCTGCCGCAGCGGTGGGCCGGCCGCATGTTCGAGATCGGCGCCGACCTCGCCGCCCGCGGGGGCGGACCGGACCAGTTGCGACGCAACCTGGCGCGGGTCATCGCCACGGCACCATCCCAGGTGCCCGACGGCCTGATCCGTGCGAACGTGCGCTCCTATGCCCGCTACTGGTGCGAGGCGTTCCGGCTGCCGTCGATGGATCCGGTGCGAGTCGCCGAGAGCGTCGAGGCGTCGGCGACCGGGCTGGAGCACATTCACGAGTCGGTCGAGCGCGGCACCGGGGCCGTCCTGGCGTTGACGCACAGCGGCAACTGGGACCTGGCGGGGGTCTGGGTGGCGCAGCGGGTGGGCTCGCCCATCGTCATCGCCGAGCGACTCCGGCCGGAGTCGTTGTTCCGGCGCTTCGTCCGGTTCCGTGAAAGCTTGGGATTCGAGATCATTCCGCTGACCGGCGGTGCGATGCCGCCGTCCGAACGGCTGGCCGCGGGCCTGCGGGAGGGGCGGATCGTCGGGTTGCTCGCCGAACGCGACCTGACCGGCACCGGCGTCCCGGTCAGCTTCTTCGGTGAACCGACCCGGATGCCGGCAGGTCCGGCACGGCTGGCGATCGACACCGGTGCGCCCCTGCTGCCGGTGAACTGCTGGTTCACCCCCGACGGCTGGGGCTTCGACGTCGGCGCGCCGATCGACACCGCCGGAGGCCTGCGGGACACGACCCAGACCCTGGCCGACCGGTTCGCCACCGGGATCGCAGCGCATCCGGCCGACTGGCACATGCTGCAACCGGTGTGGACCACCGACTTCCCTGCCGGCCGATCCGGTGGTCACGAGAGCCCGTCACGTCGACCGATCGACCGTCCTGCCACCACGTTCCCGGAGTAGCCGAGCTCGGGTCAGCGCCTACGACTGCGTGCCCGGAGCCGGTCGGCGTTGGCAAGAATGACGGCACGCAGCGCGGATTCGGGTTCGGTGAGCATGGTCCGGCGCGCCACCAGGACGAACTCGATGGACCCTGCTTCCGGAAGTCCTTGCCCTCGAACGGGTTCGAGTCCAGAAGGGGGAAGGCTCTCGGCGTGCAGCACCACCCCCAGCCCGGCCAGCGCGGCGGCGCGCAGACCGTTGAGGCTGTCGGTGGTGCAGGTGATCCGCGCGCCGCGGCCGCTGCGCCGGAGCGCGTCCAGCGCGGCCTCCCGGGTCAGCGACGGCGGCGGGTAGGTGACCAGTGGGACGGGGCCCTCGCCGTCCAGTGCGTAACCCGGCGCGGCATGGAAGGCGAGACGGTCGCGGAAGATCAGTTCCCCGTGCTGCTCCCCCGGCCGCCGCTTGCCGAACATCAGATCGAGGTCGTTGTCCGCGAGCCGGCGGTGCAGATCCTCGCTGAGACCGACGGTGAGCTCGAGGTCGACCCGGGGATGGCCGCGCCGGAACTCGGCGAGGATCTCGGGGAGTTCGTAGAGCACCAGGTCCTCCGACGCGCCGAACCGAAGGCGTCCGCTCACGGTGGACCCGGCGAAGTACTGCTCGGCGGCGTCGTGCCGGTCGAGGATGTCCTGCGCGAACCCCACCATCGCGGATCCGTCCGCGGTCAGTTCCACGCCGTGGGTGTCCCGGAGAAACAACTGTCGGCCGACGGCCTCCTCGAGCTTCGCGACGTGCTGGCTGACGGTGGATTGGCGCAGGCCCAGGCGCCGCGCGGCGGCGGTGAAGCCGCCCTCACGCTCCACGGCCAAGAAGCTGCGCAACTGGATCGGCTCGTACACCCCATCATCCAACCACGTCGATCACGATTTGTGATCGCTGAAATCATGGCTATCGAGTTCGCGAATGAGTGACCTGCCCGTTACCGTCGGGTGATGCTCTCGAAGATCCCCCTGCTGGGCCGGCTCGACCCGTTCCTGGTCGCCATCCTCACCACCGTCGCGCTCGCGGCGCTGGTCCCGGCACAGGGGATCGCCCTCGACACCGTCGCGTGGGCGGCGAAGATCGCCATCGGCCTGCTGTTCTTCCTCTACGGCGCGCGGCTGTCGACCCAGGAGGCGATCGACGGCCTCAGGCACTGGCGCCTGCACGTCACCATCCTCGCGATCACCTTCGTGGTGTTCCCGCTGCTCGGGCTCGCCGCGAAGGTGCTGGTGCCGTCCGTGCTCACCGACCCGCTGTACCTCGGACTGCTGTACCTGTGCCTGCTGCCGTCGACCGTGCAGTCCGCGATCGCCCTGGTGTCCGTCGCCCGCGGCAACATCCCTGGCGCGGTGGTCTCGGCGAGCGCGTCGAGCCTGCTCGGCATCTTCGTCACCCCGCTGCTGGTGGCGCTGACGATGTCCACGCAGGGCGTCACGTTCAGCGGGTCCGCGGTCCTCGACATCGTGCTGATGCTGCTGGTCCCGTTCGCCGCCGGGCAGCTGCTGCGCCGCTGGGTCGGCGGCTGGGTCAAGGAGCACGGCAAGCCGCTCAAGCTGGTGGACCGAGGCTCGATCCTGCTGGTGGTGTACGTCGCATTCAGCCGCGGCATGAACGAGGGCATCTGGTCGATGGTGTCCGTCGGCCGGCTCCTCGCGCTCGTCGGCGTGTGCGCGGTGCTGCTCGCGATCGTCCTGGTGCTGACCTGGTACGGCTCACGGAGCCTCGGCTTCACGTACGAGGACCGCACCGCGATCCTGTTCTGCGGTTCCACCAAGTCCCTCGCGACGGGCCTGCCGATGGCGACGGTCCTGTTCCCCGGGCAGCCGATCGGCCTGATCGTGCTGCCGCTCATGCTGTTCCACCAGATGCAGCTGCTCGTGTGCGCGGCTATCGCCGCACGGCTGGCGAAGCGGGCTCCCGCGCCGGTCTCGGTCTAGCCGGACCGCGGCCGCACACGCATCACCCCGCTGCTCCGCCGCCGAGGTCCCCCAGTCACACGAGCCGCAGCACACTCCGAGCTGAGCCGTGGCGTGTTTCCGAGGCTGCTAGCCGATTGCCAGGTTGCTGCCATCGCCCGGCCAGGAATCGTCCGTAGAACAGAACTCATGGATATCAACCACTTCCACCACACCATCAACAACGCCTTCCAGATCCCCGGCGGCTTCGGCCCGGCCGCACCGCTGCCCCCGCTCCCCCAGCCCCAGCCGCAGCAACCGGCGCCGTTCTTCGGCAGCTGATCTCACGCCACACCGGCGCCCTCGTCCCTCATGGGGACGGGGGCGCTTTCGCATGTCCGACGGCGGTACCGCCACACCACGCACGCAACCCGACCCGGGGAAATGTCCAAACATGCCGAGCTGTCGGCCGATTGCCAGGTTCGTGCCACCCCACACCCAGGTTCGGTGCGTAGACAGAAGTCATGGACATCAACCACTTCCAGAACTTCTTCGGCAACTTCTTCCAGATCCCCGGCTTCGGACCACAGGCACCCCACCCCCAGCCACAGCCTCAGCCGCATCCCCAGCCCGTGCCATTCCTCGGCTGAGCTGAGCTGTCCGACACGGACCCGAACCCCCGTTCCCGCTGTGGGACGGGGGTTTCCATATAGCCTTCGATCATGTCGATCTAACGTGACGTGACAGGCCCTGAATATCGTCAAGGTTGTCTCAAATATTGTTGCGTATCAATATTCTTCAATTGAAATCGAATATACGTTCGACTAGTGTTGGTTCATGGAACTCGACGAGATGCTCACCGCACCCCACGGGGTGGAGGCCTGGGGTCTCGACGAGAAGACCCTGCTCGAGTTGGTACCGGAGCTGTCGGCGCGGATGCGGCAACTCGACGCCCTGCGGGTGCGTCTGGTCCACGAGATC
>NZ_JBSFRT010000003.1:188550-217432 GCF_053589375.1 Rhodococcus sp. NPDC003348 | reverse complement strand
GACGACGGGGCGTGTGCACACGACAATTCCGCTACCCGGCGCGGAAAACCCGTGTGCACGTACCTGTTGGAGCGTGCACACACGGAATGCACGCATAAAGGCCGTGTGTACCGACGACAGGGCGCGTGCACACGACAGTTGGCCGCTTCGGCGCCAAAACCCCGGTGCACACACCCGATGCGGTGTCCACATACCCGCTACGCGTCCAACCCCTGTGTGAACCGGCGAACTCCTGTGCGCTCGGCCCGGCGGGAGACGGTGCCGCGATGCCGGCGGCGGTACGCCGTCCGCGGCACCGAAAACCCCTGTGCACACCCGATGCCGCGTCCACACACCCGATGCACGCGCAACGGTCGTGTGCACTGATGAAAAGTCGTGTGCACTGATGAAAAGTCGTGTGCACTGATGAAAAGTCGTGTGCACATGTCCCCCTCATCGATCCGGGGTGTGCGGTCGGATTCGCCGACCTGAGCCGTGGCCGGCCGCGGTAGTGGACGGTGCCGGGCACCACACAACCCATGTGCACGGAGTATCCACACAGCTGTTCCATGCCGGACACCCGCGTGCATCGGATGGAGCGCGTGTGCAGCGCCGTCTCCGGTGGCGGGACCGGTGGCGGGCGCGGATACTGACGTCACCGGTTGCCCTGAGGGGGTACGAGATGACGATGACGTCGAGGTCCGGCACCACCACGTCGCAGATTCCGCCGTTGCGGCACGAGTACCTGATGTGCCCCCCGACCTACTTCGACGTCCCATACCGGATCAACGACTGGATGGACCCCGCGATCCCGGTGGACCGTGCGCTGGCGCAGCGTCAGTGGGAGTCGCTCGTCGAGGTGTACCGGGATCTCGGACATGGTGTGCACCTGGTCGACCCGGTTCCGGGGCTGCCCGACATGGTCTTCGTCGCGGACAGCGGTCTGGTCGTCGACGGTGTTGCCCTGGGCGCCCGGTACCGCAGTGAGCATCGGGCGCCCGAGGCGGAGTACGTGATGCGGTGGTTCGAGTCGAACGGCCTGCGCAAACCCCGACGCCCGCGCTACATCAACGAGGGCGGCGGAGACCTGCTCGTCGTCGGCGAGATGATCTTCGCAGGCACCGGATTCCGTACGGACCAACGCGCGCATGCCGAGGCCGAGTGGCACCTCGGTAAGCGGGTCGCGACGCTCCGGTTGGTCGACTCCCGCTACTACCACCTCAACACTGCGATGGGTGTGCTCGACGACCGTACGATCGCGTATCTTCCCTCCGCGTTCGACGAGCGGAGCGTCACCCTGCTGCGATCACTCTTCCCGGACGCTGTCATTGCCACCGAAGCGGACACTCGGTGCCTGGGGCTGAACCTGGTGAGCGACGGACACAACGTGGTGCTCGGCGCGCAGGCGACGGCTCTGGCGTCGCGGTTGCGCGCCCGTGGATACAACCCGGTTCCCGTGGACATGTCGGAGTTCCTCAAGTCCGGTGGCGGAATCAAATGCTGCACACTGGAACTGCGGGGTTGGAGCCCCGGGGCGCAGTCGTGAACGAGGTTCCGTCGCAGTCCCGGACCGCGGCCGAGCTGGCGCGGGCCGACGCGCACAGTGCGCACAACTACCATCCGCTGCCGGTGGTGCTCGAGGTCGCCAGCGGAGCATGGGCCCGCGGTGTCGACGGCGTCGACTACCTCGACTTGCTGGCCGGGTACTCGGCGCTGAATTTCGGGCACCGCCACCCACGGCTGGTCGGGGTGGTGGAGCGGCAGCTCGGCCGGCTGACCCTGACCAGCCGCGCTTTTCAGCACGCGGCGTTCGCGGACTTCTGTGAAGCCGTCGCCGGCCTGTGCAGCAAGGATGCCGTGCTCCCGATGAACACCGGCGCCGAGGCGGTCGAGACCGCGCTCAAACTCGCACGCCGCTGGGGCTACGACGTCAAGGGAGTTCCGCCCGACCGGGCGGAGATCATCACCTTCGAGGGCAACTTCCACGGCCGCACGATCGCGATCGTCGGCTTCTCGACGGATCCCGACGCCCACAACGGTTTCGGCCCGTACCCGCCGGGGTTTCGGACCGTCCCGTACGGCGACATCGACGCGCTGGCATCGGCCGTCAGCGCGAACACCGTTGCGGTGCTGATCGAACCGATCCAGGGCGAGGCGGGGGTTCGGGTTCCTCCCGACGGTTTTCTCGCGGCGGTCCGCGGGCTGTGCGACGAGCGCGGCATTCTCATGGTGGCCGACGAGATCCAGAGCGGGCTCGGCCGAACCGGCGAGACTTTTGCGTGCGACCACGAGCAGGTGGTCCCCGACGTCTACGTTCTCGGAAAGGCGTTGGGGGGTGGGATTCTTCCGGTGTCGGCGGTGGTGGCCGACTGGGAGGTGATGGGTGTCATCGGTCCGGGGCAGCATGGCAGTACCTTTGGCGGGAACCCACTCGCATGCGTGGTGGGCACCGAAGTCGTGCGGATGCTCGAAACCGGCGAGTTCCAGAGGCGCAGTGTGGAACTGGGGGAGTACATGCACTCTCTGCTGGCGACGCTGCCCGCAGATGCCGTGGCGCACGTCCGGGGGCGCGGACTGTGGGCCGGCGTCGATCTCGCGGAGGGTCAGCCGTCGGCGCGGGTCGTGTGCGAGCGACTGCTGTCCCGCAGGGTACTGGCCAAGGACGCCCACGAGGGGACGATCCGGCTCGCGCCCCCTCTGGTGATCGAGCGGGACGAGATTGCATGGGCAGTACATCAATTGGCGGACTGCCTGGGTGAGGGTGGGTGACGTCGAGGCCCCCTCGCCTGTTGGCGAAGGGGCCTCGTCGTCACTGGGTGCCGGACTGTTCTCCGCGCGGGCGATGCCCGCTACTTTCCTCGGATTGCTTCGAAGACCTTGGGGTCGACGAGGGTGGAAGTGTCGCCGAGGTCGCGGCCTTCGGCGACGTCACGCAACAGGCGGCGCATGATCTTGCCGGAGCGGGTCTTCGGCAGTTCCGGGACGACGGTGATCTGCCGCGGCTTGGCGATCGGGGAGATCTCCGTCGAGACCTGCGCCCGCAACTCCGCGATCAGGGTCTCGCCGGTGTTCTCCGCGCCCTCGCGGAGGATCACGAACGCGACGATGCCCTGCCCGGTGGTCTCGTCCGCGGCGCCCACCACTGCCGCCTCGGCGATCGAGTGGTGCCCGACGAGGGCGGATTCGACTTCACTGGTGGAGATGCGGTGCCCGGAGACGTTCATGACGTCGTCGACGCGGCCGAGGACCCACAGGGCGCCGTCCTCGTCGTACTTGGCGCCGTCACCGGCGAAGTACCAGCCCTCCTCGGCGTAGCGGGACCAGTAGGTGTCCTTGTACCGGTCCATGTCGCCCCAGATGCCGCGCAGCATCGACGGCCACGGCTCGTCGAGCACCAGATACCCGTTGCCGCCGGCACCGAGTTCGTGGGCCTCGTCGTCGACGATCTTCGCCGAGATGCCGGGCAGCGGCGCCATCGCCGAGCCGGGCTTGGTGGCGGTGATCCCCGGCAGCGGGGAGATCATGATGGCGCCGGTCTCGGTCTGCCACCAGGTGTCGACGATGGGGGCGGTGCCGGCGCCGATGACGTCGCGGAACCACCGCCACGCCTCCGGGTTGATCGGCTCACCCACACTGCCGAGCAGCCGGATGGAGGACAGGTCGTGGGCGTCGGGGATCTCCCGGCCCCACTTCATGAACGTGCGCACCAGCGTCGGCGCGGTGTAATAGATGCTGACGCCGTACTTTTCGATGATCTCGAAGTGCCGGTGCTCGTTCGGGGAGTTCGGGGTGCCCTCGTACACGACCTGCGTGACACCGTTCGACAGCGGTCCGTAGACGATGTAGGAGTGGCCGGTGACCCAGCCGATGTCGGCGGTGCACCAGTACACGTCCTGGCCCGCCTTGTGGTCGAAGACGTTGTGGTGCGTGTACGAGGCCTGCGTCAAATACCCGCCGGAGGTGTGGATGATGCCCTTCGGCTTTCCGGTGGTGCCGGAGGTGTAGAGGATGAACAGCGGGTGCTCGGCGTCGAACGGCTGCGCCTCGTGCTCGGGCGAGGCCTTCTCGACGGTCTCGTGCCACCACAGGTCCCGGCCGGCGACGGTGTCGACGTCGATGCCGGTGCGCTTGACCACCAGGACATGTTCGACGGACTCCGCACCCGCGACGGCCTCGTCGACGGCCGGCTTGAGCGGGGCGGCCTGACCGCGGCGCCACTGCCCGTCGACGGTGACCACCAGCTTCGCGGCGGCGTCGTCGATGCGTGAGCGCAGCGCGGTGGCGGAGAACCCGGCGAACACCACCGAGTGCGTGAGCCCGAGGCGCGCGCAGGCGAGCATGGTGACAATCGCCTCGGGGATCATCGGCATGTAGATCGCGACCCGGTCCCCGGCCACCAACCCCAGCTCGGTGAAGGCGTTCGCGGCCTTGGAGACCTCGGCGAGCAGATCGTTGTAGGTCAGCGACCGCGAGTCGCCCGGTTCGCCCTCGAAATGGATGGCGACGCGGTCGCCGTTGCCGGCGAGGACGTGCCGGTCCACGCAGTTGTATGCCACGTTCAGGGTGCCGCCGACGAACCACTTCGCAACCGGGGCGTCGGACCAGTCGAGGACCTGCGACCACGGCGTCGCCCAGTCCAGGCGCTTGGCTTGGGTATCCCAGAAGCCGAGGCGGTCCGCGTCCGCGGCGACCTGCAGTTCCGGGCCGGCGTTGGCCGCCGCGGCGAACGCCGGGCTCGGCGGGTAGATCTCGGCCCCGTGCTCGGCGGCGCTGGTGTCGGCGGTGCTGGTCATGTCGGCCGTACCCTCATTTCAGTGTCGTGGCGCGTCGATCGGCGCAGTTGTGAGGGTAGTCACAGCCGCAGGCGAGCGCATCGTTGCATCCGCTTGCAACCCCTGTTCCTGCGGTGACCGGTCGTTTCGGGGCGACCGACGGCGATCGGGCGCGACGAATGGACACCGCAGGTAGGGCGGGTTGCACCTCGAGATGGTTCAGTGGGTGCGTGCAGCAGCATGTGAATGTCGTCACGCTCGGCGTGGCCGATGTCGCCCGTGCGTACGCCTTCTACGTCGACGGCCTGCATTGGCGCCCGACGCTGTACGTGCCGGGCGAGGTGTTGTTCCTCCAGGTCGGTGGGGGAGTGGTCCTGGCGTTGTGGTCGATCGACGCGATGGCAGGAGAATCCGGACCGACCGCCCCTCCTGTGGCTGCGGAGGGGCGTGCCCCCGTCACGCTCGGACACAACGTGGACGGGGCGGACGAGGTCGACGCGGTGCTGTCCGGTGCCGTGGCCGCCGGCGGGGCCGTTCTGGTTCCCGGGGCCCGCCGGGCCTGGGGCGGGTACAGCGGCTACTTCGCGGATCCCGACGGCTACCGCTGGGAGGTTGTCCACAATCCCGGACTGGTGGTGCATTCGGACGGTCGCGTGGAGATCGGCACGCCCGACGGCCCGGAGTGAGTGGGGATTGCCTGCGTGCGAGGTCGGTAGGTGGCAGCAGGTAGCGTCGACCGGTGTGAACGACCCACTTCAGCCCCTGGTGGACCTGCCCGGCGTGCGTGAGGCCGCCGACCGGGCCCGCGACGCGCTCGGCGAGGTCCATCGGCACAAGACGAACCGGCGTGGCTGGCCGACCACGGCGGCCGAGGCGTCGGTTCGGGCCGCGCGGGCGTCGGCGTCGATCGACGGCGGCAGCACCGAACTTCCCGGCGCCGGTGAGGTGGGAGATCCGGTGCTGACCGGGGCCCTGCGGGTTGCGCAGGCGCTCGACGGGGACGCGCTGGCGAACACGGTCTCGACGTGGCAGCGCGCACCGCTGCAGGCGTTGGCGCGGCTGCACCTGCTGGCTGCGGCCGGGCTGGTCGACGACGAGGCGGCTCTGGGGCGTCCGCGTACCGAACCGGGCGTGGGCGAGCGGCTGGACCTGCTTGCGCAGTTGGTGACCGGTGGAACGAAGGCCCCGGCCCCGGTGCTGGCGGCCGTGGTTCACGGTGAGCTGCTGGCGTTGCGGCCGTTCGGTACCGGTGACGGCGTCGTGGCCCGGGCGGCCTCGCGTCTGGTGGCGGTCTCGACCGGACTCGATCCGCACAATCTCGGGGTGCCCGAGGTCAGTTGGCTGCGTCGGCAGCAGGCCTACCGGGATGCGGCCACCGGGTTCGCGTCAGGGACGGTCGAGGGTGTCGGGGGATGGGTGATCCTGTGTTGTGGCGCGCTCGAAGCCGGTGCCCGGGAGGCGCTTTCCATCGCGGAGGCCGCAGCACCCTGAATCGGCCTGCGGGACAGCGGAAAGCGGAGGAAATTCCTTTACGGCGTCGATGCTGTCGGCGCATGAAACGGGCGGCGCTGCCGACTGCTGTCGACTTCGCCGCCCGCTAGCACGGACTACCTGGTTACCAAGCGTGCAAAATGGTCTGTGATCCGGCCTCGGCGTAGGCTCACGTACCGTCGGTTCGCCTCTGCAACTTGTGCAAGGTTCTCGCCAACGTGTGCGCGAGTTACGCAGGCCCACAATGACTCTGCCCTTATAGTGGCTTGCGCTCCGCGTGGGTGCCTGGTGTCCGTGCTGGGACTCCCGACTGGGGAATCGGACCTTCTCTTCTGATTCGATCCTGGCCTGCCGTTCGTCCGTAACTCCTTTGTACCCTGTGACTCCGCGCACTTCAAGGGATATCCGGGCCTGGATCGATACCAGTTTTTTGCCTGTGTCAGCGCCGGCGGCGCAATACTCCGTACGTCACCGCGCCCGCCGCGACGGCAGCGAATCCGACCGCAGTGGCGGCGATCGTGGAGGTCGTCGACGTCGAGGGCAGTCGTGCCCGCAACGGCACCGGGTTCGAGAAAGTCAGTACGGGCCAACCCTTTTCGGTGGCCTCCTTGCGGAGTGTGCGATCGGGATTCACGGCTGTCGGGTGTCCGACGGCCTCGAGCATCGGCAGGTCGGTGGACGAGTCGGAGTAGGCGTAGCAACGGTCGAGGTCGTACCCGTGGGTCGCGGCCAGTTCGCGGATCGCCCGGGCCTTGCCCTCACCGTGACAGTAGAACTCGAGGTCGCCGGTGAACCTGCCGTCCTTTACCGCCATCCGGCTGGCGGCGGAGTGGTCGGCGCCGAGTGCCTGCGCGATCGGGGTCACCACCTCCTCGCCGGACGCGGACACCACGATCACGTCGTGGCCGCGGGCCTTGTGGTCCGCGATCAGGTCGGCCGCCTCCGAGAAGACGAGGGGGTCGACGATGTCGTGCAAGGTCTCGGCAACGATCGTCCGCACCTGGTCCACGTCCCAGCCGGCGCACATGTTCGTCAGGTGGACGCGCATCCGCTCGGTCTGGTCGTGGTCCGCGCCGGAGACGAGGAATAGAAACTGTGCGTAACTGCTCTTGAGCACGGCGCGACGGTTGATCAGACCCTGCTCGAAGAACGGCTTGCTGAAGGCCAGGATGCTCGATTTGGCGATGATGGTCTTGTCGAGGTCGAAGAATGCGGCCACGCGCCGATCCCCCGAACTCTCCTGCGTGTTCGCCGTCACGGGTACAGAGTAGAGGTCCGGCCTGCGGTCGCGGACAGCCGCGCGCACGGCGGGCCGCAAGATGGACATGTGACCAGTTGAACTTGCGATGGGATGGGCGGCGAGGTGTAGTATCAGGGGTACCTGGACTTGATCTAGGTGTGTTCAGTCCGACCCCCCGGGACTGAACTCCGAAGACCCCCGCCTCCTCCCCCCCTGGCGGGGGTCTTCTTCGGTCCGGGTGCCGAAGCTCCTGGTGGATCGCCGTTTTCGAGGCAGGTCGCGAGGGTTGTCCACAGGCGACGAAAGTTCTCCACAATCGGCGGACACCCTCTGGTGCGCCGCTGTCCGTGCCCGCACGCTCGACGCATGGACACACCAAGGGACGCGGAACGGCTGCAGGTCCTCGTGCTCACCGCCGATGCAGAACTGTCCTCCGGCGTCCGCCGCGCCGGTGCTGCGGCCGACCGCGAGATCGTCGAGCACCCCTCGCCTGCGCCGCGCCGGTTGTGGGTCGGCGCCTCCCACGTCGTGGTGGACGCGGAGTCGGCCCACGGGTGCGCGGGAGCGAACCTGCCCCGGCGCGGTGGGGTGCACCTCGTTTGCTCCGGCCCGCCCGGGGCGCCCGAATGGCGCGCCGCGACCGCTGTGGGTGCCGAATCGGTGCTCAGCCTGCCCGCCGGAGAGGCGGACCTGGTGGCCGCCCTCGCCCGGCGCGCCGAGGGGCGTGACGGAAGAGGACCGGTCGTCGCAGTCGTGGGTGGTCGCGGCGGCGCCGGCGCGTCGACTCTGGCGGCCGCGCTCGCACTGACCGGCCCCGTCAAGTGCCCCGGGCGGCGGTCCCTGCTCGTCGACTGCGACGCTCTCGGAGGTGGCCTGGACCTGCTTCTCGGTGCCGAGCAGCGGCCGGGACTGCGGTGGCCATCGCTGCTCGTCGAGGGTGGTGCGGTGTCGGCTGCTGCGCTGCACGCCGCGCTGCCCGGTCTCGGGGAGGGCGTCTCGGTCCTGTCGTGCGGTCGCGGGCCGGGACTCGAGGAGCCGGGCGCGGCGGCGCTCACCGCCGTGGTCGAGGCGGGTCGCGCCGCCGGGGACGTGGTGGTGTGTGACGTGCCGCGGTACTCGCGCACGGTCACGGAACTCGCGTTGAGCCTCGCCGACGTCGTCGTCGTGGTGATTCGCGCGCAAGTGCGCGCGGTCGCCGCGGCCGAGGCGCTGCTCGCCGGGCTGCGGGACCAGCATCCCAATGTCGTTGCGGTGGTTCGTGGTCCGGCGCCGGGTGGGTTACGTGGCACCGAGATCGCGGATCTGCTTGGCGTGCCGGTTCTTGCGTCGATGCGTCCGGAGCCGGGTCTGGCCACCGCGCTCGAACACGGCGGGCTGCGGCTGCGCGGTCGATCGCCGTTGCGCCGCGCGGCCACGGCGGTTCTCGACCTCGTCGCTACCGCCGGGCGGGACTCGTGAGCGCGCTGGTGTCCGCGGACCTGCTGGACCGGGTGCGTGGGCGGCTTGCGCAGACGTCGGACACGCCCACCCCGGCGACGGTGGCCGCGGCGATCCGCGCCGAGGCGTCCGGGGTGCTCGGTGACACCGACCTGCTGGAGGCGTTGCGGACCCTACAGACCGAACTGACCGGGGCGGGGATCCTCGAACCGCTCCTCGGGCAGCCCGACGTGTCGGATGTCCTGGTCACCGGCCCGGACGAGGTGTGGGTCGATCGGGGGCACGGGCTCGAGCGTGCCCCCGTCGCGTTCGCCGACGAGGCCGCGGTGCGCAGGCTCGCGCAGCGTCTCGCACTCGCCGCGGGCAGGCGACTGGACGACGCCCAGCCATGGGTGGACGGCCGGCTGCCGGGCACACCCGGCGCGAACTTCGGGGTGCGCCTGCACGCGGTGCTCGCCCCCGTCGCGCAGGCCGGTACCTGTCTGTCCCTGCGGGTGCTGCGGCCGGCCACACAGGGCCTCGACGCGTTGCTCCGTTCGGGCACCTTGACGGCGGAATCGCACGAGCTGCTGCGCCGCATCGTCGCCGCGCGGCTGGCGTTCCTGGTGATCGGCGGGACCGGGGCGGGCAAGACCACTCTGCTCGCCGCGCTGCTGGCGACGGTCTCGGCGGGTGAGCGGATCGTGTGCGTCGAGGACGCGGCCGAACTTGCCCCGAACCATCCGCACGTGGTGCGACTGGTCGCTCGTCCGGCGAATGTCGAAGGGGTGGGGGAGGTGTCGGTTCGGCACCTCGTGCGCCAGGCACTTCGGATGCGGCCGGATCGCATCGTCGTCGGTGAGGTTCGCGGCGCCGAGGTGGTGGATCTGCTCACCGCGCTGAACACCGGTCACGACGGTGGCGCCGGAACCGTCCACGCCAACTCGCCCGAGGAGGTGCCCGCCCGGCTGGAGGCGCTCGCGGCGCTCGGTGGGATGGATCGGGCGGCGCTACACAGTCAGCTCGCCGCCGCGGTGCAGGTCGTCCTGCATTGCCGCCGGGACGCGACCGGCCATCGGTCTCTGGCAGAAGTGGCTGTGCTGGAAAGGAACTCCTCCGGCGAGGTGATGGTGGTACCCGCGTGGCGCGAGGGTTGGGGTCCGGGTGCGGACCGGTTGCGCACTCTGCTGGAACGGGCGAACCGGTGACCGCCGCACTGATGGTTGCGGCGGTGGCGTTGCTCGTCGTGCCGGCGTCGCCGGCACGGCACCGGCTGCGGTCACGGCCGGACCGGCGCGGCGCGGTCCACGGGGCGCTGCCCCGAATCGGTGTGGCGCTCGCTGCCTCCGCGGTCACGGCCGCGACGGTCGTCGAACCGGCCGCCGGCGCGGCGACGGCGATGGTCGTGGGCACCGTGGGATATCGGGTGCGGCGATCGCGGCGGACCCGCCGTCGTGCGGTGGAGCTCCGGGCCCTGCTCGCGGCGCTCGAGGTCGTCATCGCCGATCTCCGAGTCGGAGCGCACCCCGAGGCCGCGTGCAATGGCGCCGCGGACGAGACGAAAGGTTCTGTTGCCCAAGCATTTCGGTCCGCTGCCGCCACCGCACGCCTCGGGGGGAGTGCGGCGCAGGGGCTTGTCGCCGAGGGTCGTCGCGGCGAATCGGGTGACGCGGACATCGCTTCGGACCTCGACCGCATCGCGGCCGCCTGGAAGATCGCCGAACGGCACGGCATCGCGCTCGCCGATCTGCTCGAAGCGGCACGGGCAGATCTGTTGGGGCGGATCAGGTTTCGCGCTCGAGTGGAGTCGGGGATGGCCGGCGCCAGGGCCACGGCCGGTGTCCTCGCCGGGCTACCGCTGCTCGGCGTGGGACTCGGCCAGATGATGGGTGCGGGGCCCGTGCGGGTGCTGCTGTCCGGCGGGCTCGGGGGCATCCTACTGGTCGTCGGCACCGCACTCGCCTGCGCCGGGTTGGCCTGGGCCGACCGAATCACCACCCGGGCGACGGCATGATCGGCGCGGTTGGGCTCGCCCTCGCCGCGGCGGTGCTCGCGGCACCCGGTCCGACCGTCGCCCGTGCGCGGCTGCGGGCGCTGCCCGGGCACGTCCCGGACGTCGTCCCACGACGCGCCGGCCCGGCGTCACCGGATCCGCTGGCGGGCGCGGCCAGCTACGACCTGCTTGCGGCGTGCATGCGATCCGGCCTGCCGGTGGCCGCCGCAGCCGCCGCCGTGGCAGAGGAGGCGCCGGATCCACTCGCGGAGGTGCTGCGCCGGGCGGCGAACCTCCTGGCGCTCGGGGCCGAGCCCGACATCGCGTGGCAGCACGCGGGCACCTGCCCCGAAACCGAGGCGCTGTCGCGGATGGCCCGGCGCTCGGCGCGATCCGGATCCGCGCTCGCTGACGCCATGGCCGAACTCGCGGCCGAGGAACGCGCCTCGATCGAGGACCGCGGCGCGGCGGCAGCCGAACGTGCCGGTGTGCTCATCAGCGGCCCGCTCGGCCTGTGCTTCCTGCCCGCGTTCCTGTGCCTGGGTATCGCCCCGGTCGTCATCGGGCTCGCCACACACGTGCTCGGTGAGGGGTTGCTGTGACAGCACACGCACGTCGTCGCGGAACGGCCGCGACGAAGATCAAGGGGGAAAGTCATGTCCGACAAGGGACTGCGTTCGATTCGGGCCGGTGCACGAGTGCTTCGGATGCGCCTGCTGCTGGCCGCGGTGGCGGACGACGGCATGTCGACCGCGGAGTACGCGATCGGCACCATCGCTGCCGCGGCGTTTGGGGCGGTGCTGTATTCGGTGGTCACCGGCGACAGCATCGTCTCCGCGCTGACCGGCATCATCGACAAGGCGCTCAGCACGTCGGTGTAGTCACCGGCCGCACCCCGGCAATCGGCGACCGGGGTGCGGTCACGGTCGAGGCCGCGATCGCGTTGACGGCGATCGTCGTGGTCGTGATTCTGTGCGTCGGCGCGGTGCTCGCCGTGACCGCGCAGGTGCGGTGCATCGACGCCGCGCGGGAGGCGGCGCGTCTGGCGGCGCGTGGAGACCACGACCAGGCGGTACCGGCCGCGCGGCGGGTGGCGCCGGACGGCGCGCGCATCGATCTGCACGAGGCCGAAGGGTTCGTGACCGCGCGCGTTCGGGTCGACGCGGCCCTGTTTCCGATGCTCGAGGTTTCCGCGGAAGCCGTTGCAGCGCTCGAGGACTCGGTTGTCGATGAGGGAGGGTCGCGGTGAGGGATGAGCGTGGCTCTGCGACGGTGTTGTCGTGCTTCGCGATGCTGGCGCTTGTGGCTGTTGTTGCGGCGGTCGGGTATCTCGGCTCGGCGTTGGTGACCCGGCACCGGGCGCAGGCCGTCGCGGACCTCGGAGCCTTGGCCGCGGCGGGCGTGGCCGATCTCGGGGTGGACGGTGCGTGCACCGCTGCCGGCGAAGTCGCAGGCCGGTCGCGGGCCACGGTGCTCGAGTGCCGGCTGGAGGGCTGGGACGCGGTCGTGAGGGTGGCGGTTCCGGTGCCGCTCTCGCTCGGGTACACGGAGGCGACCGCCGCGGCCCGCGCGGGGCCCGCCGCGGACCGAGGTGTCGCCACCGGAACCGGCACTTCCCGGACAGGGGCCGACTCGGCGCGGAGTCGCTCGCCTGCCCGGTGACCGTGTGGTTCGGTCGATGCTGCGTTGTTGCCGGCGGGTGGGGCCCGTCGGGACCGAACGGTCGGCCCGGTACGGGCTCGACCCGTCGTTAGCACGCCCGGATGTGCAACACGCACATATCCTCGGCGCCGGGTATCGGGGCCAATGGCAGGATTCGGGTGTGACCATGACGGACCGTTCCGCGCTGCGACTGCGATCGTGGCTGCTCGCGGACATCACCGAGGAGCCCGCCGGGCACCAGGGGCCCTTCCGGTCACCGCCGAAGAAGGAGGAGCACAAGCACCCCTGGTGGAAGGTGATGTGCCTGACCGGCGTCGACTACTTCTCCACCCTCGGGTACCAGCCCGGCATCGCGGCGTTGGCTGCCGGTGTGCTGTCGCCACTGGCCACGCTCGTCCTCGTCGCGCTGACCCTCCTCGGAGCGCTGCCGGTGTATCGGAGGGTCGCGGCCGAGAGCCCCCGAGGGGAGGGCTCGATCGCCATGCTCGCAAAACTGTTGCCGCGCTGGGGTGGCAAGATCTTCGTCCTCGTGCTGCTCGGCTTCGCCGCGACCGACTTCATCATCACGATGACGCTCTCGGCCGCCGACGGTGCCGCACACGTCGTCGAGAACCCGTTCGCCCCGAGCTTCCTGGACGGGCGCAACCTGGTGGTCACCCTGGTGT
Source organism: Rhodococcus sp. NPDC003348 (assembly GCF_053589375.1). NCBI lineage: Bacteria > Bacillati > Actinomycetota > Actinomycetes > Mycobacteriales > Nocardiaceae > Rhodococcus > Rhodococcus sp. NPDC003348. The sequence continues at coordinate 204,214 of NZ_JBSFRT010000003.1, read as the reverse complement.
TGCTGGCCCTGCTGGCGGCGGTGTTCCTCAAGGGGTTCTCCGAGGCGATCGGCATCGCGGTCGCTCTGGTCGCCGCGTTCCTGGCCCTGAACCTCGTGGTCGTGGTGGCCGGCTTCTGGCACGTCGCCACGGCGCCGTCGGTCGTCACCGACTGGACGCACGCGCTGTCCGCGCAGCACGGCAGCCCGTGGGCGATGATCGCCGTCTCCCTGCTCGTGTTCCCCAAGCTGGCACTCGGGATGTCCGGCTTCGAGACCGGGGTCGCGGTGATGCCGCAGATCACCGGCGACGAGACCGACACCGCCTCCTCGCCGCGCGGACGCATCCGTGGGGCCCGGCACCTGCTCACCACATCGGCACTGATCATGAGCGGGTTCCTGATCGTCACGAGCTTCCTGACCATTGTGCTGATTCCCGAAGCGGAGTTCGAAGCCGGGGGGCAGGCGAACGGGCGGGCCCTGTCCTACCTGGCGCACGAGTATCTCGGAAACGGGTTCGGCACCGTGTACGACGTCAGCACGATCGCCATCCTGTGGTTCGCGGGCGCGTCGGCGATGGCCGGGCTGCTCAACCTGGTGCCGCGCTACCTGCCCCGCTTCGGGATGGCCCCGGACTGGGCGCGTGCCGTCCGTCCCCTGGTGCTGGTGTTCGCCACGATCGCCTTCGCGATCACCTGGTACTTCGATGCCGGCGTCGACGCGCAGGGCGCCGCGTACGCGACCGGAGTTCTGGTGCTGATCACGTCCGCGGCGGTCGCCGTCACGATCTCCGCACGGCGGCGCGGCCAGCCCCGCAAGGCAGTCGGGTTCGCTGTCGTGTCGGCGATCTTCCTCTACACGACCGTGGTAAACGTCTTCGAACGGCCGGAGGGCGTGCAGGTCGCCACCCTGTTCATCATCGCAATCCTGTTGGTGTCGTTCGCGTCCCGGTTCAGTCGGGCGTTCGAGTTGCGGGCCGACTCGGTCAGCTACGACGAGACCGCGCAGCGCTTCATCGACGAGGCCGCCCGCGGCACCATCCGAATCGTCACCCACGACGTCGATCGGCGAGGTTCGGCGGATTACCGTGCCAAGGCCGCGAAACAGCGTGCCGAGAGCCACCTTCCCGACACCGAACCGATCCTGTTCCTGGAGGTCAACATCAAGGACTCGTCGGAGTTCGCGACGAAGCTACGCGTCCACGGCCGGCAGCGCGACGAGCACCGGATCCTGTGGGTCAACAGCGCAGCGATCCCGAACACCATCGCCGCGGTTCTCCTCGACATCCGGGACCGGACCGGGGCCATCCCGCACGTGTATTTCGACTGGACCGAGGGAAACCCGATCTCGAACCTGCTGCGGTTCCTGTTCATCGGTCAGGGCGAGGTGGCCCCGGTCACCAGAGAAGTACTGCGCCGGGCCGAGCCGGACGTGTCCCGCCGACCGCACGTCCACGTCGGGTAGGGGGCGGGTATGAGAGTCGACGGCCGGGAGATCCCGGTCCACGGAAGCCTGTTGCAGCCGCTGCGACGTCGCACCAGCGACCAGTTGAGGGTGGTGCTGTCGGGTCTGGCCGTGGTGGCCGTGGTGGTGGTCTCGTACCTGACGCGCGGGCGGTGGGAGTCGCTGGAGAACTCGATCTCCGATCTGATCGGCGTCGCCTCCCCGGAACTGTCCAACCGCGTGTACTCGATGTACGGGGTCGCGATCCTGGCGCTGCCGTTCGCGATCCTCGTCGGCATGGTCTTCGGACGACGCTGGAAGTTGCTGGCCGGCTACGCGGTCGCCGCGCTGATCGCCGGTGTCGCGTTGTCGATCACCGGCGACGGCATCGCCGCACCCCAGTGGCACCTGGACCTGAGCGAGCACCGGGACACCTTCCTGTCCCAGTTCCTCGACGACTCGCGGTGGATCGCGATGCTCGCGGCCGTGCTGACGGTGTGCGGGCCGTGGCTGCCGAGACGGTGGCGTCGGCTCTGGTGGGTGCTGCTGCTGGCGTTCGTGCCGATCCACCTGTTCGTCAGCGCCATGGTCCCCGCCCGGGCCATGCTCGGGCTCACCGTCGGCTGGTTCGTCGGTGCGCTGGTCGTGCTGTTCGTCGGCACCCCCGCGCTGGAGGTTCCGGTCGACCTGGCCTTGCGGGTGCTCGGCCGGCGCGGTCGCGGCGTGCGGGAACTGACCGTCCTCAGCCCGGCCGGCCCCGGGCCGCTGGTGCTGGCGGCGCGGTGCCGGCTGGAGCCGGGCGCCGAGGTCGGGCACGGGCCCTTCCCGCCGGCCGAGCATGCGGGGGTCCCCGACCCCGTCGCGGCCGACGCCGATTCGCCGGCGAACACGGCGTCGGCGGATCTCCCGGGGGCCGAGGCGGCGGATGGCGGCGGGACCGAGACCACGCTGATCCTCGACCTGTTCGGTCAGCACCAGCGGACCGAAGGCGTGGTCCGGCAGGCAGGCAGGTGGCTGACGTTCCGCAGCAGCGAGACGCTGCCACCGTTCGCGTCGCTGCGCCGTGCCGTCGAACACCGGGCACTGATGGCGACGGCGTTGGGGGCGCTCGGCCTGTCCGCCAACGTCCCGGTCGCGGTGGGGGTCCTCGACCGCGGGTGGATGATGTATGCGCACACCACCTCTCGCGGCACACCGCTGGACCGCCACGACCTCGACCACCTGAGCGCGGTGTGGGACGGGCTGCGACGGCTGCACGCCCACCAGATGTCCCACGGTGACCTGCGTCCCGAGAACATCCGCATCGACGACGGCAAGGTGCTGTTCGACGGATTCGCGCGCTCCGAAATCGGGGCGTCCGATTCGCTGCTGCTTTCCGACACCGCGCAACTTCTGCTGGTGACCGCCGACCTGTACGGCGTGGAGCGCGCGGTGGCGGCGGCGATCGACGCGGTGGGGCCCGAACGGGTCATCGCCGCGTCGGGGCGGCTGACCCGCACCGCGACCCCGAGCCGGATCCGCCGGGCGGTCCGCGAGCCCGGCGAGCTGATGGGCGCAGTCCGCGCGGGGGTCCGGACCCAGACCGACACCGAGGTCATCCGCGACGAGCAGGTCACCCGCTTCTCCCGGAACCAGCTCATCCAGCTGGTGCTGCTGATCGGGCTGGTGTACGTCGCCTACCCGTTCATCAGCCAGGTCCCGACCTTCCTCACCGAGATGGGCTCGGTGAACTGGTTGTGGGTGCTGCTCGGGCTGGCGGTGTCGGGCCTGACCTACATCGGCGCGGCCGCCGCCCTGTGGGCGTGCGCGACCGAGTCGGTCAACTTCCGGCACCTGACCGTCATGCAGTTCGCGAACACCTTCGCAGCGACGACCACTCCGGCCGGGGTCGGTGGTCTCGCCCTGAGCGTGCGGTTCCTGCAACGCAACGGACTCGGTGGCGTGCGTGCCACCGCGGCCGTTGCGTTGCAGCAGACGGTGCAGGTGGTCACGCACCTCGGGCTGCTGATCATCTTCAGCTTCGCGGCGGGCAAGAACGCCGACCTGTCGCACTTCATCCCCAGCGCGACGGTCATCTACCTGATCGTGGGAGTGCTGTTCGGCGCGGTCGGTGCGTTCATGGTGGTCCCGAAACTGCGGCGGTGGCTGCGCGACGACTTCCGCCCCCAGATCGCGGACCTGACCGCCGAACTCGTCGATCTGGCGCGCGATCCCGGACGGTTCCTCATCATCGTCGGCGGCTGTGCGGCGACCACTCTCGGTGCAGCACTGGCGCTCTGGGCGAGTGTGGAGGCGTTCGGCGGCTCCGTCGCGTTCGTCACCGTCACCATCGTCACGATGATCGGCGGCACCCTGGCCTCGGCCGCCCCGACGCCGGGTGGTGTCGGTGCTGTCGAGGCGGCGCTGATCGGTGGTCTCGCGGCGTTCGGCGTCCCCGCCGCGATCGCGGTGCCCTCGGTGCTGCTGTACCGGGTACTCACCTGCTGGCTGCCGGTGTTCATCGGCTGGCCCACCCTGCGCTGGCTGCAACGCAACGACCTCGTCTGACCCGCGCAGGTTCCGTAATGTCACATTGGGTATCGCCAAGTGACCCAATGTGACATTACGGAACCTGCGGTGAGGTGACAGCGGTCGTCGCGTCGGGGGTGGGGAGGGCGCCGAGGACCGCGGTCAGCAGCGCCGCGGCGGCGGCCTTGTCGAGGGGGTTGTTGCCGTTGCCGCACTTGGGTGACTGCACGCACGACGGGCAGCCGGCGTTGCACTCGCAGGAGTCGATCGCATCCCGCGTCGCCGTCAGCCAGTGGCGCAGTTGCGCGTGCCCGCGGTCGGCGAACCCGGCACCGCCCGGGTGCCCGTCGTAGACGAATACTGTCGGAAGTCCGGTGTCGGCGTGCAGGGCGGTCGACACCCCGCCGATGTCGCCGCGGTCGCAGGTCGCGACCAGCGGCAGCAGTCCGATCGCGGCGTGCTCGGCGGCGTGCAGTGCGCCGGGGAACAGGTCGGCCGGGACGCCCGCGCCCTCGAGCAGTTCCGGGGTCACCGTGTACATCACGGCCCGGGTCGGGAGCGTCTGGGCGGGCATGTCCAACTCCACCGAGTCGATCACCTCGCCGGACGCCAGCCGGCGCAGGTAGCCGACGACCTGGTGGGTGACCTCGACCTCGACCAGCGCGACGGTGACCGGGCCGTGGTCGCTGTGGTCGAGGACGGCGGTGACGGCGATGTCGGTGGTCTCGCGGGCGGAGGTGGTCCACTCGGGGGTGTCGGCGTGCACGAGCGCCAACCCCTCCTCGAGGTCGAGGGTGTCGACGACGAACGACTCGCCCTGGTGCAGGTAGACGGCCCCGGGATGGGTGGTGGCGGGGGCGCGTCCGCCGTCCACGGTGCCGAGCAGTCGTCCCGACTCGGCGTCCACGATCGCGACCTGCAGCCCGATGCCGCCTCGGATGTCCACTGCTGCATGGGGATTGGATCCGGAGGTGACGAACCACCCGTGTGCCCGTCGGCGGATCAGGCCCTGCGCGGCGAGGTCGGTGAGCAGGTCGAGGGCGCCGAACTCGACCACCTCGGCGTCACTGAGCGGCAATTCCATCGCCGCGCACAGCAACTGGGGGCCGAGGACGTACGGGTTGTCGGGGTCGGTGACGGTGGCCTCCACCGGCCTGTCCAACAGCGCGGACGGGTGGTGCACGAGGTACGTGTCGAGCGGGTCGTCGCGGGCGACGAGCACCACCAGCGAGCCTTCACCGCGCCGCCCGGACCGGCCGGCCTGCTGCCAGAACGAGGCAACGGTGCCAGGGAATCCCGCGACGACCACCGCGTCGAGCCCGGCGATGTCCACGCCCAGTTCGAGTGCGTTGGTGGTCGCTGCGCCGAGGAGGGTGCCGTCGGCGAGCGCGGCCTCGAGCTCGCGGCGGTCCTCGGCGAGGTATCCCGCGCGGTAGGCCGCGACGCGGTCGGCCAGATCCGGATCGACCTCGGCGAGCAGCCTGCGGGTGCTCATCGCGGTCAGTTCGGCGCCGCGCCTCGAGCGCACGAACGTCAGCGTGCGCGCACCCTCGACCATCAGGTCGGCCATGATCCGGGCGGCCTCGCTACCGGCGGCGCGCCGGACCGGGGCCCCGTTCTCCCCGGTCACGTCGGTGAGCAGCGGGGGCTCCCACAGGGCGACGGTGCGCGGCCCGTGCGGCGAGCCGTCCTCGACGACCTCCTCGCACGGGGCGCCGATCAGCCGGGACGCCGCGGCGCCGGGATCGGAGGTGGTGGCGCTGGCGAGCACGAACACCGGGTCGGCGGCATACCGTCGGGCGATGCGGCGCAACCGGCGCAGGACGAGTGCGACGTTGGATCCGAACACGCCCCGGTAGGAATGGCATTCGTCGATCACCACGTAGCGCAGCCTGCGGAAGAAGTGCGCCCAACGTTGGTGCGACCGGAGCATTCCGACGTGCAGCATGTCCGGGTTGGTGAACACCCACCTCGAGTTCCCGCGCACCCACTGCCGGACCTCCTGCGGCGTGTCGCCGTCGAACGCGTTGGGGTAGACGTCGGCGAGGTCGTCCGCGCCGTCGCAGAGGGTCACGGCGGCGCGGATCTGGTCGGCGCCGAGCGCCTTGGTCGGGGCCAGGTACAGCGCGGTCGCGCGGGGGTCCTCGGCGAGCGCCGTCAGGACCGGCAGCTGGTAGGCCAGGGACTTCCCGGACGCGGTGCCGGTGGCGACGACGACGTTGGTTCCGCCGGCGGCGAGGCTCGCGGCCCGTTCCTGGTGGGTCCACGGCAGCGGGATCCCGGTCTCGCGCAGCGCCTCCACCACTTGCGGGTTCGCCCAACCCGGCCATTGCGCGAAGCGGGATTCGCGCGCGGGCAGATCGGCGACGTGGGTGAGGGGGTCGTCGCCCGCGGGCGTGCCGGCGAGTACTCGGCCGAGCAGTTGGCGTCCGTAGCTCGCCGGTTCGTCCACTGCCTGTTCTCCGAGTTCTGTGTTGGCCAGGTCACACTCTCCGACCTGGGCTTTTGATGCTACTGGGGGCGCCCGGCGGGCCTGGAACCGAGCCCCGGGTGAGTCCCGACAGCCGCCCTGAGCTGCGGTTACCGACCGGTAGTTGGCAACAAGATCATTTCTTTATGGATTTTCGACTGTTGCAGTCGCAGGAAGCGTGGTTGACTAACACGCGGTCGCAGCTTCTGTGTTCGTGTACGCGCTCGCAGGACGATGTTGCGAGCGCGGTGCTCGATGCTTTTCCTGAGGGGGAAATCAGCGGTACAGCGGTCGGAACCGGCCCGGTGGGCTGTGAGCGCCGTCCGCCGCATCCGGTGTTAGAAAGAGAAGGAAAAGCATGGCACAGGGCACTGTGAAGTGGTTCAACGCGGAGAAGGGCTTCGGCTTCATCGCTCCCGAGGATGGCTCCGCTGACGTCTTCGTCCACTACTCCGAGATCCAGGGCAGCGGCTTCCGCACCCTCGAGGAGAACCAGCGCGTCGAGTTCGAGGTCGGCCAGGGCACCAAGGGCCCGCAGGCCACTGGCGTTCGCGCCATCTGATTCACCTGTAACCGGGTACGAATCTCTCGTCCCCCGCCACCGCACGGTGTCGGGGGACGAGTCGTGTTGGCGCGCAGTTCCCCTCCCTGCGTCGCATGAACAACCCTGCGCGACAGGGCTACTGTCCGAGGGATGAACCAGCTGTCGTTCTTCTCCGCGGAGACGGTGCCACCCGAGGTGTCGGACCTCGACGGGCTGCTGGCCGGGCCCGGACAGATCGCGGCCACCGCGGACCGCGCGCGGGTGTCGGTGGTCGTCGACGCCGGCTGGCGGGCCGAGGCCATCGCCGAGATGATCGAGGACGTCGGCCTGGTCGCCGAGCTCACGCGGTCGGACGAGGGCAGCCCACTGGTCCGTACCGCGTCGGTGCCCGAACTGGCCGTGCTCGCCGTGCGGTGGACGCGGGGTGCGGTCAAGGCGGTGCCGCCCGGATGGGTGCCGGGGCCGCGGGCACTGCGGGCGTGGGCGCTCGCCGCAGGCCACGCGGAGAACGACGGTGACCGGTTCGTCCTGGGGCTGGACCCCCGCGCCCCCGACACCTTCGCGCCCCTCGCGCAGTCACTGATGAGGGCGGGAATCGCGCCGACCCTGTTCGGCACCCGGGGGACCGCCCCCGGGCTGCGGATCGTCGGCCATCGGCGGCTGCTGCGGCTGGTGGAGAACATCGGCGAACCGCCGGCAGGGGCGGAGGCATCTGCCGCGTGGCCCCGGGTGTAAAACGGTCGTCGCGGAGCTGATCTGCGAGGATTGATCCGCGATGTGTCACCCTGGTAATCGGGTGATCACCGAAATACAGGTCGAGAAAGGTGCAGGCAGGGACGTGGCAACTCGGGACAAGGACACGGCGGGGGACACCACCACCGCTGCCGGCCGGACGCGTCGGCTCGTGATCGTCGAGTCGCCGACCAAGGCCCGCAAAATCGCCCCCTACCTGGGTAAGGACTACGTGGTGGAGGCGTCGGTCGGCCACATCCGCGACCTGCCCCGCGGCGCGGCGGACGTGCCCGCGAAGTACAAGGGCGAGCCCTGGGCGCGGCTCGGTGTGAACGTCGACCAGGACTTCGAGCCCCTGTACGTCGTCAGCCCCGACAAGAAGTCGAAGGTCACCGAACTCAAGGGCCTGCTCAAGGACGCCGACGAACTCTTCCTCGCCACCGACCCCGACCGCGAGGGCGAGGCCATCGCCTGGCACCTGCTCGAGACGCTCAAGCCGAAGATTCCGGTCCGCCGGATGGTCTTCCACGAGATCACCAAGCCCGCCATCCTCGCCGCCGCCGAGGACACCCGCGACCTCGACCAGGACCTGGTCGACGCGCAGGAGACCCGCCGCATCCTCGATCGCCTCTACGGCTACGAGGTCAGCCCCGTGCTGTGGAAGAAGGTCATGCCGAAGCTGTCGGCAGGCCGCGTCCAGTCGGTGGCGACCCGTGTCATCGTCCAGCGGGAACGGGAGCGGATGGCCTTCCGCTCGGCCGAGTACTGGGACATCTCCGCCACCCTCGACGCCGGTGCGGACGCCAGCCCGCGCACCTTCGGGGCCAGGCTGGTCGCCGTCGACGGCAACCGTGTCGCAACCGGCCGCGACTTCGGCGCCGACGGCGCACTCAAGGCTGCGAACAGCGCGACCGCGCCCGGCGGCGTGACCGTGCTCGACGAGTCTGCAGCCCGCGCGCTCGCGGAGGCGCTCCACGGCGTGGACCTGACGGTCGCGTCCGCCGAGGACAAGCCGTACAGCCGCAAGCCGTACGCGCCGTTCATGACGTCGACGCTGCAGCAGGAGGCCGCGCGCAAGCTGCGCTTCTCCTCCGAGCGGACCATGCGCACCGCGCAGCGGCTGTACGAGAACGGCCACATCACCTACATGCGTACCGACTCGACCACGCTGTCGGAGTCGGCGATCTCGGCCGCCCGCGCGCAGGCCACCGAGCTGTACGGCGCCGAGTACGTCAGCCCGACGCCGCGGCAGTACACCCGCAAGGTCAAGAACGCGCAGGAGGCCCACGAGGCGATCCGGCCCGCCGGTGACGTGTTCGCGACGCCGGGGCAGCTGCACAGCCAGCTCGGCACCGACGAGTTCAAGTTGTACGAGCTGATCTGGCAGCGCACGGTCGCCTCGCAGATGCAGGACGCTCGCGGCACCACGCTGACGCTGCGCATCACCGGCACGGCGCGTTCGGGCGAGGAGGCCACGTTCTCGGCGTCCGGCCGGACCATCACGTTCCCCGGCTTCCTCAAGGCGTACGTCGAGTCCGTCGACGAGGAGGCCGGCGGGCAGTCCGACGACGCCGAGTCCCGGCTGCCGGTCCTCGTCGCGGGGCAGGGCGTCACGGCCTCGAAGCTGGACCCGGACGGGCACACCACCAATCCGCCGGCCCGGTTCACCGAGGCCAGCCTGATCAAGACCCTCGAAGAACTCGGTATCGGCCGGCCGTCGACCTACGCGTCGATCATCAAGACGATCCTCGACCGCGGGTACGTCTACAAGCGCGGCAGCGCGCTGGTGCCGTCGTGGGTGGCGTTCGCCGTCATCGGTTTGCTCGAGGCGCACTTCGGCCGGCTCGTCGACTTCGACTTCACCGCCGCGATGGAGGACGATCTCGACGAGATCGCAGGCGGCCGCGAGCAGCGCGGAAACTGGTTGTCCGGCTTCTACTTCGGCGGCGACGAGGGGCCGGAGGGTTCGGTCGCCCGGGCCGGCGGACTGAAGAAGATGGTCGGCGAGAACCTCGAGGGCATCGATGCCCGCGAGGTGAACTCGATCCGGCTGTTCGACGACGCCGAGGGCCGCGAGGTACACGTGCGGGTCGGCCGCTTCGGTCCGTACCTGGAGCGGATGGTCGTCAATCCCGACGACCCGGAAGGGGACCTGGTCTCGCAGCGGGCGAACCTCCCCGACGACCTGCCGCCGGACGAGCTCACCCCGGAGTACGCGGAGAAGCTGTTCGCGACCCCGCAGGACGGCCGTCGCCTCGGCACCGACCCGCTCACCGGGAACGTGATCGTCGCCAAGGAAGGACGATTCGGCCCCTACGTCACCGAGCTGCTGCCCGAGCCGGAGCCCGAACCGACGCCGGACATCGTTCCGGTGCCCGTGGCCGGCGCGGACGCGGACGGCGCGGTCGCGACGAAGGCCCCGGCCAAGAAGGCTCCCGCGAAGAAGGCGGCCAAGAAGGCCGCCGGGCCGAAGCCGCGGACCGGCTCGCTGCTCAAGTCGATGGACGTCGCGACCGTGACGCTGGAGGACGCACTGCGCCTGCTGTCGCTGCCGCGGGTGGTCGGCGTCGATCCGGAGTCGAAGGAAGAGATCACCGCGCAGAACGGTCGCTACGGCCCGTATCTGAAGAAGGGCACCGACTCCCGGTCGTTGGCGAATGAGGAGCAGATGTTCACCGTCACCCTCGAGGAGGCGCTGAAGATCTACGCCGAGCCGAAGCGGCGCGGCCGGCAGGGTGCCGCGCAGCCGCCGCTGCGCGAACTCGGGAACGATCCGGTGACCGAGAAGCCGATGGTGATCAAGGACGGCCGCTTCGGCCCCTACGTCACCGACGGCGAGACCAACGCCAGCCTGCGCAAGGGTGACGAGGTCGAGACGATCACCGACGAGCGCGCCGCGGAACTGCTGGCGGACAGGCGGGCTCGCGGCCCGGTGAAGAAGAAGGCGGCCGCGAAGAAGGCCCCCGCCAAGAAGGCTCCGGCGAAGAAGGCGGCCGCGAAGAAGGCCCCGGCGAAGAAGGCGGCCAAGAAGGCGCCCGCGAAGAAGCCGGCCGCCGAGGACTGACGCGCCGGGAGTGGCGGTGTACCGGGAACTGTCGGTCGCGTTGCCCGGCACCGTCGCCTGGACGGTGGAGCGGGTCGGCAGGGACGGCACGCTGGTGCTCCCGGACGGGTGCATGGACGTGATCTGGCACGACGGCGGCTTCCTCGTCGCCGGTCCCGACACCCGCGCCCACCGCACCACGGCGGCGGGCCCGCGGGCGATCGGGCTGCGCTTCGCCCCCGGCCTGGGCCCCCGCGTACTCGGGATCGCGGCGAACGAACTGCGCGACACCAGGATTGCGTTGTCGGACCTGTGGTCCGATGCGGCGGTGAGGCGGTTGGCCGGGGACGCGGAGACCGATCCGCTCGGCGCCCTCACCGCCGAGGTGCGGCGCCGCCTCGACACGCCCGACCTGCCGGTCGAGACGGCGATCGCGGCGCGGCTCGCCGCCGGTGCCACGGTCGCCGAGGTCTCCGCCGAACTCGGCTGGAGCCCTCGGAAGCTGCACCGGAAGTCGCTGTCCGCGTTCGGGTACGGGCCCAAGACCCTCGCCCGGGTGCTGCGATTCGACCGGGCGCTGTCGGCGGCGCGGGCGGGGGACGCCTTCGCCCGGGTCGCCGCCGACGGCGGCTACGCCGACCAGGCGCACCTGGCCCGCGAGGTGCGGGCCCTGGCCGGAAAACCGTTGACGGAACTGCTCGCTCAGCCGGGCAGTGCCGCAAACAGATCGACGTGGTTGCCGTCCGGGTCGGTCAGCGTGGCGTAGCGCTGCCCCCAGAAGGCGTCGAACGGCGCGAGGGTCGACGTCCCGCCGACGGTGAGCAGCTCGGTGTACATCGCGTCCACGTCGCCGGGGGTACCGCAGTCGAAGGCCAGTGACGGCCCGCCGCCCGCGGCCGCGTGCACGTAGTCGGGGTCGAAGGAGCGGATCGTCTCGACGGTGTCGAACGCGAGCCGCAGTCCGCCCGGCAACGGCACCTCCACGTGCGGCTGCCCGGCCGCGTCCGCGGGCAGATCCAGGCCGAGGCGACGGTAGAACTCGAAGCTGCGGGTCAGATCGGCGGAGACGAGACCGATCACGGCGATGTGTGCTGTCATCCCTCGACGGTAGGGGTGGCCGGCCGTCGCGTCTTGAACGTTTCGGACGCCCCCCGCGGTTCGGACGTGCGCCCTCGTGCCGCTGGCTCACCCGAGGTCGGTCCCGGTCGATAGGGTGGTGCGCATGGCAGGAGTGTTCGATCGACTGGTCGGCCAGCAGGATGTCGAGGTCGAACTGATCGCTGCCGCGACGGCGGCGCGCGGCGGGGCGGAGGCGGCCGGGTCGCTCATGACGCATTCCTGGTTGTTCACCGGCCCGCCCGGGTCGGGGCGCTCGGTCGGCGCGCTGTGCTTCGCGGCCGCGCTGCAGTGCACCAGCGACGAGGAGCCCGGCTGCGGGCGGTGCCACGCGTGCACCACCGTCCTCGCGGGTACCCACGGCGACGTGCGGCGAGTGATCCCCGAGGGGCTGAGCATCAGCGTCAAGGAGATGCGCGAGATCGTGCAGACCGCCGCCCGTCGGCCCAGCACCGGGCGCTGGCAGGTGATGATCATCGAAGACGCCGACCGGCTCACCGAAGGCGCGGCGAACGCGCTGCTGAAGGTGGTGGAGGAGCCGCCGGAGCGGACCGTGTTCCTGCTCTGCGCGCCTTCCGTGGACCCGGAGGACATCTCGGTGACACTGCGGTCCCGGTGCCGGCACGTGGGGCTGGTGACGCCGTCCGTCGAGTCGATCGCCGCGGTGCTGCGCGAGAGCGACGGACTCGACGAGCAGACCGCGCTGGATGCGGCCAGGATCAGCGGCGGCCACGTGGGCCGGGCCCGGCGACTGGCCACCAATGACGCGGCCCGCCGCCGCCGCGACCAGGGGCTGGCGCTGGCGTCCGCCGCGACACGCTGGTCGACCCGGTACTCCGTCGCCGAGGAACTGGTCCGGGAGCTCGACGTGGAGGCCAAGGAACTCAACGCCGAGATCAACGAGCGCGAGACCGACGAACTGCGGACCGCGCTCGGCGCCGGTGGTACCGGCAAGGGCGCGGCCGGTGCCCTGCGCGGCTCGGCGGGGGTGCTCAAGGACCTCGAGCGGCGGCAGAAGTCGCGCGAGACCCGGATGAAACGCGACGGCCTCGACCGCGCGCTCATCGACCTGGCCGGCCTGTATCGAGACGCGCTCGCCACCGCGCTCGGGTCCACCGCGACACTGAACCATCCGGACCGGGCCGAGCAGGTCCAGAAGATGGCCGCCGTCGGCAGCCCCGAGGCGCTGCTGAAGTGCGTCGAGGCGGTCCTCGACTGCCGTGAGGCGCTCGACACGAACGTGAAACCCCAGTTCGCAGTGGCCGCGATGATGGCGAGACTGGGCGCCGAGCTGGGATAGCGGACCCGATTTTCGTGTTTCGGGGGAGAGCCGCTAGACTTCCGCTTGCTCGGTTGCGAGACCGGGCGCGCTGCCTTAGCTCAGTCGGTAGAGCATTTCACTCGTAATGAAAAGGTCGAGAGTTCGATTCTCTCAGGCAGCTCGGCGAAGCCCCAGGTGAGAGCACGATTCACCTGGGGCTTCTTCGCGCTTGCGCGTCGGGTGAAGGGCACGAAACCCCAGGTCGGGAACCGTCGGAGCACCTCCCATTCGGCTTCTGGTTGGCGACCTCGACGACTCTGCCTAGCTGCCGAAGAGAGGCCCGAGGCTGCCGAATGGTGACGGTGGCGGCACGTCGCGGTCGCGATGCCACTGCCAGTCACCATTGCCGTGATCTCGGTGCTCCCAGTGGCCGTTGCCGTTGTCGCAGTTACCCCACTCCCAGTTCCCACGGTTCTGCTGCCACTGCCACGGCCCGTTGTGGTCGCAGTCCTGCTGCCACGGATGGTCGACCATCGCAGCGGGCTCCGCGATTGCGGGAGCAGCCGCCAGGCCGAGTGGGAGCGCTGTCATCACGGCGATTACGGCGGCCCTGATCTGCAGCCTGCGTGACCTTGGGGTTGTTGATGTGTTGCTCATGGCTTGTTCCGATCCGAGATCGGTCATCGCAGGCCCGTCGAGCTCGGCGGTCGTCACCTGGCGGGCAGGCCCGTGACCGATGTTGTGCGACCGAGTTCGCTCACGGCGGACCTGGTCAGATCGATTTTCTCGGTCTGTGATCGATGATAGAAGCCCTGCCTGTGAACCCAGGCAGCTGTGAATCATCGCCCTGCGCATCGGTCCCGCTGATGATCCCGACCACGGCGTGGGCAATGCCTGCTGCGATCGCGAGAGCTCCATTGCCCGTCCTCGTGAGGTGCCTGAACAGTGTGGCGATGTCCACCTTTGCATGCCTGAGCGGGCCGGTTCGTCGAGCGGCGCCAGCGGGCCGTGGCGGAACAAAGCAGGTCAAGGCCCGATTTGGATTCTCTCGGGCAGCTCGGCGCCCGGGTGAGAGCTTGATCCACCTGGGGCTTTCTGTGTTCCGGGGGAGCGGGAGGCGCAAGCCGGGTCGGCATCGGTCGGTTTCGGCTCGCATCGTCGGGCCGGGCGCTGCACCCGACGAGCGCATCGGGCTTGCTCGGGTGAAACCTGAAACACAGTGTCGTTCGACACGCTCGTAAATCTGGTTAACTTGTTGATTGCTGAATTATTCTCGACGGCGCCCCGGTCGCATCGAGGCCGCGAGTCTCAGGACAACTCGCGGCAATCTGCGGCCGGGGCAACCCTCGCGTCGTCGCGCGCCGCCATCCCATTCGCTGCCCTTCGGGTCCATTCATGTGTCCGGGCCTGGCGCATCTGCCGCTAATTGTGGGCTCGGCGTCCGAACTGGACGGCGGTCCATGAAAACCGGTCGGTTCGGTACTCGCAAGTCACAAAACCTGAGCAATACCATCGCCCCGCGTCGTTGTCGCCCCTCCGCGTAACGGCGTAGGCCCGCCGGCGCCCCCTCAGCCCGGCGGGCCGCCCCTGTGCTGCAACCCGAGGCGGCTATGGCAGAGCTAACCGCTTCCCAGGGGCATCTGTTTCTCCACGGACTCTGTGCCGACCGGCCCACCCCCACAGTGTCCGGCTTCCGCGACACCGTCACGCGGCCACGCCGTCGACCCCATCACCACCTCGCTGATCCCGCGTACGGGTTGTCCACAGGGCGTCGAATCCGGAGTTGTCAACAGGTGTGAAAATCCATTGCTGCAGGTAGGCCGAATGTCGGTGCCTGATTTTCATCCGCCGTCCCCAGGTTTTCCACAGGGTTGGGGAAATCTGTTCAGGGTTTTGCCGCGGTTGTGCACAGGGGCTGTGCACAACTGCCAACCGCTATCGGGTGATTCGGTCCAGGATCACGGCGTGCACGTGATGTGCCTTCTCGGTACCGCGGAAGTCGGCCTCGAAGGTGTCCGGTCCGGCGGTCAGCGCGACGCTGCTGGAGGAGAAGAACTGGCCGGCCCAGGACTTGTTGCTCAGCAACGAGACCGACCGGATGTTCTTGTACGGGATCGACGTGATCGCGGTGCGCTTGCCGACGAAGCTGCGGTCCTGGATGACCACTCGCAGGTTCGTCAGCCCGAGAAACCCGGTGCCCGCGCCGGTGCAGTCGTAGACCGCGATGACGACCTCGCCCTCGAGTAGGTCCTGCTGGACCTGCTTCAACTGATCGGCCTTGTCGAATGTCGGTTGGTCCGTCATTCAGGGTTCCTCCCCTTCGGTGTGGGGTTGCCGCGGCCAGAGCGCGCGAACGGCGGCATGCTCGGGCGAAATCTAACCCGTGCACCAGGACCGGACAAGCAACCGTGTCGAGGCGTCGTCGAGATAATCAGGCTAGGTTCTCCAGTAACCCTGTCCTGGACGGAAAGGACGTAGTGCGATGACCGATCCCGACGCCGACCCGAACCGGCCACCGAACCAGCCCCCGCCGCCGGACCAGTCGGGATCTCCGCAGCAGCCGGGTTAC
>NZ_JBSFRT010000003.1:0-188453 GCF_053589375.1 Rhodococcus sp. NPDC003348 | reverse complement strand
TACCCGCAGCAGCCGGGTTACCCGCAGCAGCCGGGTTACCCGCAGCAGCCGGGTTACCCGCAGCAGCCGGGTTACCCGCAGCAGCCGGGTTACCCGCAGCAGCCGGGTTACCCACAGCAGCCGGGTTACCCACAGCAGCCGGGATATCCACAACAGCCGGGCTATCCGCCCCCGGGGTACCCACAGCAGTACGCGGCGCCGCCGATGCCGGTGTACCCGTATGCGTCGTGGTGGGCGCGCGTCGGCGCGTACCTGTTGGACGGGATCGTCGTCCCGCTCGTCGGCTACATCATCGCGGGCATCGGTGCCTTCATCGCGTTCAAGGACGCTTCGACGACAACCACGACGTACAACGGTGACTTCTACACCGGGACCACCTCCGAGACGACCGGCGTCAGCGGAGTCGGAATCGCGATCATGACCGCCGGCTTCCTGCTCGCGCTGGCTCTTGTGGTGTGGAATATGGTTTTCCGGCAGGGGCACACCGGGCAGTCGCTGGGCAAGTCGTGGCTGGACATCGCGGTGGTCCGGGAGGCGGACGGGCGACCGCTCGGTGCCGGGATGGCGTTCGTGCGCTGGTTGCTGCTCGGGATCCTCGGTGACCTCTGCTTCCTGAACTTCCTGTGGCCGCTGTGGGATTCGCGGCGCCGCTGCTGGCACGACATGCTCGTCTCGTCGGTGGTGATCCGTACCGCGTGAGCACACAGGTCGGTCCGCGAGAGCGCATGGCCGGGCCCGTCGGGGTCGCGGCCGCGGGGCTCGCGGTCGCGGCACTGCTGTACGTGCGCGACCCCCACCGGCCGGGTGTGTACGGCTTCTGCCCCTTCCACGCGCTGACCGGACTGTGGTGCCCGGGGTGCGGTGGGTTGCGGGCCGTCCACGATCTCACCCACGGTGAGGTGTTGGCGTCGCTGTCGAGCAACGTCTTCGTCGCGCCGTTGGTGCTGGTGCTGGTGCTCGCCTGGGTCCGGTGGGTGCGTCGCCGCCGGCGCGGTGAGGACGGGAGGATGATCGTGTTGTCGGCCCGTGCCTCGGTGACGGTGCTGATTGCCCTCGCGGTGTTCACGGTGGTCCGCAACACGCCATGGGGATCGGTGCTCGCGCCGACGTGATCGCAAGGAACCGGACAAAGGAGGCTCGCCCGATGGCCATGCAGATCTTCTCCCTGATCGTGCTCGTAGGTGCACTGGTCATGCTCATCCCGGTGGCTCGCAAGGTGTTCGGCAAGCGCGACGACTGACTCGGCGTCTGCCGACTCGACACCGGCGGCCGGTGGGGTCATGCTCAGGCATGGCCGAAACGCTGCGCGACCGCGTCCGCGAAAAGCTGCTCCGTCAGATCGCGGAGGACGGAGGCTCTCCGTCGGAGGGCGCCGAGGACGACGACCCCCGTCTGGTCGCACTCGACGACGATCTCGCCGCGCTCGATCGGGCCCCGGAGGGGGATCCGGTGATCGAGCAGCTCGCGCGCAAGTACTGGGTGCCCTGAGCTGAGAAATTCCACCCCGCCGTCGGGGAACTCGTACGCGAAGCGTATAAATACATCTTGTGTCTAAGTTGTATTCGGCGTCCGAGCAGGTGTACCGCGAGGTGAAGGAGCGGATCCTGTCCGCATCCCTGCCCGGGGGCGAACTGATCAGCGAGGGCGAGGTCGCCGCCGAGATGGGAACCTCCCGGACCCCGGTCCGGGAAGCGTTCCTTCGGCTCGAGGCCGAAGGATGGATGCGGCTGTACCCGAAGCGCGGTGCGCTGATCGTGCCCGTCGCCGACGGAGAGGCCGAGCACGTGATCTCCGCACGCCGGCTCGTCGAGTCCGACGCCGCCCGGGCAGTGCTCGCCCGTGACGCGGCCGCCCGCGCCGCCCTCGTGCGCGCACTGCGGGACAACCTCGACCGGCAGCGTGCCGCCGCGGCGGCCGGCGATGTCGCCGAGTTCAGCGGGCTCGACGC
This sequence comes from Rhodococcus sp. NPDC003348, assembly GCF_053589375.1. Lineage (NCBI taxonomy): Bacteria > Bacillati > Actinomycetota > Actinomycetes > Mycobacteriales > Nocardiaceae > Rhodococcus > Rhodococcus sp. NPDC003348. The sequence continues at coordinate 186,505 of NZ_JBSFRT010000003.1, read as the reverse complement.
CGACTTCCACGGACTGATCGTGCGTGCAGGCGGGAACCCGCTGCTCGTCACCTTCTACATCGGCCTGCGGGAACGACAGCGACGGATGACCGCGCGTTCGCTGGCCCGCGATCCGCTGCAGCTGCAGTCCGTCATCGACGACCACGTCCGCCTCGCCGACCTGATCGAGGCCGGCGACGCCGCGGGGTTCGCCGCCGCCGTCGACGTCCACATGCGGCAGGTGCACGGGCTGCCGTTCACCACCGGCGTGGAGGAGGCCCGATGAGCGTCCGGCTCGACACCCGCGTTGACATGGCGGCATCGTCACGCCGCCGGATCGCGCCGTGGGCGCTGGTCTCGGCGGCGATGTTCGCCGTCGCGTGGGGCGGCAACGAATTCACCCCGCTGCTTGTGATGTACCGGCTCGACCACGGGTACTCGCCGGTCGTCGTGGACGGCTTCCTGTTCGCGTACGTGCTCGGGATCGTGCCCGCACTGTTGATCGGTGGACCGCTGTCGGACCGGCTCGGCCGGCGCCCCGTCATGCTGCCCGCGCCGTTCGTCGCGGCCGCCGGATCGATCGTGCTTGCCGTCGGCGCCGACAGCGCCGCGCTGCTCGTCGCCGGTCGCGTCCTCAGCGGTGTCGGCCTCGGGCTCGGCATGGCCGTCGGCGGCAGCTGGCTCAAGGAACTGTCGGTGCCGCCGTGGGACGTCAGGGCGGGGGAAGGGTCCGGCGCCCGGCGGGCCGCGATGAGCCTGACCGCCGGGTTCGCGATCGGCGCCGGTGTCGCGGGGGTGCTCGCGCAGTGGGCGCCGTGGCCGAGCGCCCTGGCGTACGTCGTGCACATCGCCCTCGCGGCCGGTGCCGGGGCCGCCCTCGTGGCGGCGCCCGAATCGCGGCCGGCGACCCCGAAGGAGCTGCGGGCCCCGCTACTCGAGGACCTCAGGATCCCCGCCGCGGCGAACCGCCGGTTCTGGCTGGTCGTCGTGCCCGTCGCGCCGTGGGTGTTCGGCGCGGCCAGCTGCGCGTACGCCGTGATGCCGTCGCTGATGGCCGACCACAGCGGTGGGCGCCCGGTCGGGTTCTCCGCACTGCTCTGCGTGGTTGCCCTGGGCTGTGGCTTCGCCATCCAGGCGCTGGGGCGGCGCATCGACACCCCACGCAGTGCCCGCGCGGTGGTGGTGGCGTTGGCGATCCTGGTGGTCGGCATGACGCTCGGCGCCGTCGCCGCGGACCGGCTGACGGTGCCGCTGGCGCTGCTGGCCGCCGCGATCCTCGGCTGTGGCTACGGCATGGCGCTGGTCGCGGGACTGCAGGAGATCCAGCGCATCGCCCGCCCCGACGACCTGGCGGGACTGACCGCCGTCTTCTACTCGATCACCTACATCGGGTTCGCGGTGCCCGCGCTGCTGGCGTTGGTCGTGCAGACCTGGCCCGGAGCGGTCGGCTACCCGGCGCTGTTCCTGATCGGTGCCGCGGTGGCCGCGGTGAGCGTGATTCTGGTGCTCGGTAACAGTCGCGCGCACCTGCCCGCAGGCCGTTTCGATCCCGCGGACCCGGCCTCTCCGGCCTCCTCGGAGATCGGCGTCGGATCGCAATCCGACGGCGACCGGTGACCGGTTCCACGGGCGTACCGTAGCGGCAGGGGTCGGGAGAATGAGAGTGACGCCGCGATGTCGCCCGCAGTCAGGGGCAAGGTTGGGAACCTGCCCCACGAACTGACCAGTTTCGTCGGCCGCCGCCACGAGTTGAGCGAGGCCAAGCGGTTGCTCTCGACCTCTCGACTGGTGACGTTCACCGGAATCGGCGGGGTCGGCAAGACCCGGCTCGCGTTGCGGCTCGCGGAGGACTCGCGGCGGGCCTTCGCGGACGGCGTGTGGCTGGTCGAGCTGGGACTGTTGTCCTCCCCGGACATGGTCGAGGACAACGTCTCGTCGGCGCTCGGTATGCGCGAGGTGCTGCCGCATCAGCCGTCGTCGCTGGCCGAGCACCTCGGCGACCGGCACCTGCTGCTCATTCTCGACAACTGCGAACACCTGGTCGACACGGTCGCGGACCTGGCGGGCTCGTTGCTGCGGAGCTGTCCGGAGCTGCGCATCGTCGCCACCAGCCGAGAACCGCTCGGCGTCGGTGGGGAGGCGGTACTGAGGGTGCCGCCGCTCGGTGTCCCGGACCCGGATCGGCCGGCGAAGATTCGTGGCGCCACCCGCTACGAGGCGGTGACGCTGTTCGAGGAGCGGGCCGGCGCGGCGGTGCCGGGCTTCGGGCTGACCGACGAGAACCGCGCAGCGGTGACCCGGATCTGTCAGCGGCTCGACGGACTGCCGTTGCCGATCGAGCTTGCCGCGGCTCGGTTGCGGGCGTTGTCGGCCGAACAGATCCTGCAACGCCTCACCGACCGGTACCGCCTGCTCAACGTCGGGAGCCGGGGTGCGCCGACGAGGCAGCAGACGCTGCGCCTGTGCATCGATTGGAGCCACGAATTGTGCACCCCCCGGGAACGGGAGGTGTGGAGTCGGCTGTCGGTGTTCTCCGGGTGGTTCGAACTCGACGCCGCCGAGGCGATCTGCGGTGACGACCTCGGTCCCGACGAATTGTTCGACCTCATCGCGTCACTGGTGGACAAGTCGATCCTCAACCGCGACGAGGTCGACGGGGTGGTCGGCTACCGGATGCTGGAAACCTTGCGTGACTACGGCCGCGAGAGATTGCGTGAGACCGGGGACGACGCGCGGCTGTCCCGTCGGCACCGGGACTGGTACGAGGCGCTGGTGCTGCGGGCCGAGGCCGAGTGGCTCGGGCCGCGCCAGCTCGGCTGGCTGGCCCGCCTGCATCGCGAGCGGCCGAACATGCGAGCGGCGATGCGCTACTGTCTCGCCGCGCCGGAGGAGGCGGAGTCCGGGCTGCGGATCGCTACCGCGATGAGCCCCTACTGCCTGTCCCGGGGACAGATCAAGGAGGGGCGGCACTGGCTCGACCTGGCCCTCGACCACCAGGGCGGCGCGCCCACCGTCACACGGGCCAAGGCGCTCTGCGCGGACGTCATCCTGGCAGGCAACCAGGGGGATGTGATCGCGGGGCAGGCGCGGGTCGTGGAGGCCCGCACCGTCGTCGCCCGACTCGACGATCCACGTCTGGACGCGCTGCTCGCCCACGCCGACGGCTATCTGTGCGTGTTCGCGGGTGATCTGCCGCGGGCCCTCGACCTCTTCGACCGCGCGCTGGCGTATTTCTCTGTGGACGTGGACCCGCTGCGGCACGTGTCGTCGCTGCTCGGCATCGCGCTTGCCCAGGCCCTTCTGGGTGACTTCGAGCGTGCCGCCGCGTCCCAGGAGGCGGCGCTGGTGGTCACACAGGCCACCGGGGAAACCCTGTACCGGTCCTACTCGTTGTGCATCCTCGGACTCGCGCTGGTGCGGACCGACCACGTGCGGGCGCGGGCACTGCTCGAAGAGGGGCTGCAACTCGACCGGGCGGCGGACGACATCGTCGGGACGGCGATCTCGGTGGAGGCGCTGGCGTGGATCGCCGAGCGGGACAACGATCCGGGCCGGGCCGCGGTTCTGCTCGGTGCGGCCCAGACGCTGTGGCAGGCGGTCGGCAGCAGCGGCGTCACGGTTCCGGCGTTGCAGGGTTTCCACGAGCAGTGCGTGGATCGGACCCGTCGCGCACTCGGGGACCGGGCGTTCGCCGTCGCGTTCCGGCGGGGCGCGGAGGCGAGCGTCGAGGACTCCGTCGCCCACGCACTCGGCGAGCTTCCCGTCGATCCGGTGCCGGAGGTGAGCGTCCTGACGCGGCGGGAACGGCAGGTCGCGGACCTCGTCGCGCAGGGCCTGACCAACCGGGCAATCGCCGAGACCCTGGTCATCTCGCGCCGCACCGCCGAGGGGCACGTCGAACACGTCCTGACCAAACTCGGCTTCGGTTCACGCAGCCAGATCGCCGCCTGGGTGGCCCAACAGAAGTCCGGGTATGGCACGTGACCTGGTGAAACTCCGCCGTCGGGGTGGGTGTCGACGGGGGATACGGGTACGGTGGCGCCGAAAAACAGGTATGGCACCGGGTAGTTCGACCGTCGTGCGTCGGGTTGCCGCCGGGGATGGTGGTGCTTGACAGTTCCAGCGCTTCAAGCCGAGGTACATCCGATGCTCGAACACCCGCTTCCGCCGGTCGAGACTGCGTTGATGATCCGCAGCTGCGACGACTGTACGACCCTCCTCGCCCCCGATACCGCGACGTGTTCGCACTGCGGGTGCACCGATCTGACCTGGGTGCCCTCCTGCGGCGCCGGGTCGATCGTCTCCTGCACCGTCGTCCACTGCGCGACGCGACGCGACGTGCCCATCGGCTACGTCGAGTGCACCATCGCGATCGTCGAACTCGACGACGGCCCGTGGACCTACGCGTGGATCGAGGGCGTGCCGCCGGATCGCTCCGCAGAACCGGTCCGGGTCCGCTTCGCGCACGAGGAACCCGGCGAGCGTTACCCCTACTTCGTCCGCGCGGCGTAGCCGCACCGTCGGTGAACTTCACCCCGGATGGGGCGGAATTCACTCACAGTGGCGGCAGCTTCCTGTCGAACAGCCAGCGGTCCCACAGCGGGCGCAGCGACCGGTCGGTGAAGTGCGCGGCGAGGTCGGTGAACTCCTCGGTGGTGACGCTGCCGTGCCGATGTTTGGCGGTCCACTGCCGGAGCAGGTCGAAGAAGTTGTCGTCGCCGAGTTCGGTGCGCAGCGCGTGCAGTGTCAACGCGCCCCGCTTGTAGACCCGATCGTCGAACATCAGCGCCGGACCGGGGTCGCCGAGGGTCAGGTCGTACGGCAGCCCCGATTGGATCCGGTGCACCTGTGCCGCGATCTCCTGGGCGGACGGCCCGTCGGAGTTCTCCGACCACAACCATTCCGCGTAGCAGGCGAAACCCTCGTGCAGCCAGATGTCCCGCCACGCCGCGAGGGTGAGGCTGTTGCCGAACCACTGGTGCGCCAGTTCGTGCGCGACGAGCCGCTCGGACCCGCGCCGTCCGTCGCAGTGGTTCGCACCGAAAACCGAAATTCCCTGTGCCTCAATGGGGATTTCCAGTTCATCGTCGGTCACGACGACGGTGTAGTCGGCGAACGGGTACGGGCCGAACAGATCGATGAAGGTCTCCATCATCTTCGGCTGGCGGCCGAAGTCGTGGTCGAAGGGCGTGCGCAGGCGCTGCGGCAGCACCGCGTACATCGGGACGGGCACGGTGTCCGCCACCCGCCTGCGCTGGTACGGCCCGATCTGGATGGTCGCCAGGTAACTCGCCATCGGCTCGCTCTGCTCGTACACCCAGGTGGTCTGGCTGGCGCGGGTCTGCTTGCGCGCCAGAACCCCGTTCGCGACCACGTAGTACGGCGAGTCGGTCGTGATCGCGATCCGGTAGCTGGCCTTGGAACTCGGGTGGTCGTCGCACGGGAACCACGACGCCGCACCGTTCGGTTGGCTCGCCACGATCGCGCCCTCGGTCAGTTCCTCCCACCCGACCTCGCCCCACGGCCCGCGGACCGGTTTCGGCGTACCGGCGTACTGCACGGTCACCGACAGGGCGCCGCCGGCCGGGATCTTCTGCGTGGGCGTGACGGTCAGCTTGCCGCGCTGGTGGGTGTACTTCGCTGCGCGGGAACCGTTCACGGACACCTTCGACACGGCCAGCGCCTGTGACAGGTCGAACGCGAACTTGCCGCGTGTGTCCGTGGCGGCGGCGGTGATCGTCGCCTTCCCGGCCAGTCGGTTGCTGGCGACCTTGTACGTCAGCTCGAGGTCGTACCGCGACACCCGGTACCCGCGGTTGCCGACGTCGGGCAGGTAGGGGTCGATCGGCTGCTCATAGAACTTGCCCGGTTTGACCATGTGCCGCAACCCCTTCAGTTCCATGGGCCGATCGGGTTGCCCTGCCAGCGGGTGTTCGGCGGCACCACGTCGCCACGCATCACCAGCGACGCCGGTCCGACGGTGGCGCCGTCGCCGATACCGGATGCGGGCAGTGCGACGCAGTGCGGACCGAGTGTCGCGCCTGCGCCGAGGGTGACGGTGTCCATGGCCATGATCCGATCATGGAACAGGTGGGTCTGCACAACGCAGCCGCGTTCGACGGTGGCGCCGTCGGCGAGGGTCACCAGATCGGCTTCGGGCAGCCAGTACGACTCGCACCAGACGCCGCGGCCGATCGACGCGCCCATCCCGCGCAGCCACACGTTCAGCACCGCGGTGCCGGTGGCGGCGCGCGCGAACCAGGGGGCGGCGACGGTCTCGACGAACGCGTCCGACACCTCGTTGCGCCACACGAACGAACTCCACAGCGGGTGTTCGGTGCGGCCGATCCGGCCGACCGTGACCCACTTCGCGACGATCGAGATCAGGCCGGCGACGGCGCCGGCGACCAGCAGCACGACCCCGCTGAGCAGCGCCGCCGCCCAGAACCCGACCGCGCCGGCGAGGGCCTGCAACGCGAACAGCACGCCGAGTCCGATACCGAACGTGATCATCACCGGCAGCAACCGGCAGGTCTCGACGACCGCGCGCGCGACCTTGAGCCGGGTGGGCGGCGCGAAGGTGCGTTCGGCGTCACCGTCGCTGGCCGCGCGGCGCAGCTTCACCGGTGGGCTGCCGAGCCACGACGACCCGGACTTCGCCTTGCTCGGTGCCGCGGACAGCACCGCCACGAGGCCGTTCTTCGGGACCCGTCGACCGGGCCCGGCCATCCCGGAGTTGCCGAGGAAGGCGCGCTTGCCGACCTTCGCCTCCTGGATGTGCAGCCACCCGCCGCCGAGTTCGTAGGACGCGACCATCGTGTCGTCGGCGAGGAACGCCCCGTCCGCGACGGTGGTGAACTTCGGCAGCAGCAGCACGGTCGACGCCTCGACGTTCTTGCCGATCCTCGCGCCGAGCAGCCGCAGCCAGATCGGCGTGAGCAGGCTCGCGTAGAGCGGGAACAGGAAGGTGCGGGCCGAGTCGAGCAGACGCTCGGTGGCCCACACCTGCCAGCCGACCCGACTGCGCACCGGGTGGTAGCCCTCGGTGAGGCCGATGCCGAGGGCCCGGACCGCGACCGCGGTCAGTACCGCGAACACGAGCAGCGCCAGCAGCGTCGCGACCGGCAGCCAGGCCAGCGCGCGGGGGATCGCGGCGCCGAGGTCGACGGTGTCGTGGACACCCCAGCCGATCAGCGCGATACCGGCGGCGAGGGCGACGATCGGCAGTGAGGCGATGAACAGGGACGTCAGGCCGTACACGGGTACCCAGTGGGTGGCGCGGCGGGGGCGCTGGGCGGGCCACGGGTGCACGGCCTTGCCGACCTTGACGGCCGGGGAACCGGCCCAGCTCTGCCCGGCCTTGACGCGCCCGATCACCGCGGAACCGGGGGCGATTTCGGCGTTCTTGCCGATCCGGGCGCCGGGCAGCAGCGTCGACCGGGCGCCGACGGCGGCACCGGCGCCGATCCGGATGCCGCCGATGTGGACGACGTCGCCGTCGATCCAATGCCCGGACAGGTCCACCTCGGGTTCGACGGAGCAGCCCTCGCCGAGTTCGAGCATCCCGGTCACCGGGGGCAGGGTGTGCAGGTCGACGCCGCGTCCGACCTTCGCGCCGAGCGCGCGGGCGTAGTAGATCATCCACGGCGCCCCGGACAGGTTCGCGGCGCCGCTGGCCTCGGTGAGCCGGTGCGCGACCCACAGTCGCAGGTGTTCGGGTCCGCCGCGCGGGTAGGTGCCCGGTTGCAGACCGCGCAGCAGGACCCGGCAACCGGTGACCGCGATGCCCATCCGGCCCAGCGGGGTGATGAACAGCAGCACCCCGAGCAGCACCCACCACCAGGAGAGGGCCGGCGCCCACGGTACGTCCGTGAACCAGGCGAGCACGTTGTTCACCAGGGCCAGCCAGGTCACCCACTGCAGTCCGGTCAGTGTGGTGAGCGGGACGGTCCACAGGATCTGCCGCCACTGTGCGGAACGGGGGGTCGGCTCGACGTGCCGCGGTTCGGTGACCTCGGCGGGGGCGAGGGAGTCGAGATGCTCGGCGAGCGACCCGAGCCGCGGGTGGTCGTACAGTTCGGCGACGGTGACCTCGGGGAACCGCTCGCGCAGCGCCGTCACCAGTTGTGCCGCCGCCAGCGAGCCGCCGCCGGCGGCGAAGAAGTCGTCGTCGGGGCCGGTGATCTGCGCGCCGAGGATCGACGCCCACAGCCCGGCCACCCACCCGGCGGTGCCGTCGAGACCCGCCCCGGTGGCCGCGTCCTCCGGCGCGGCGCCGGGCAGCGGCCACGGCAGCGCCGCCCGATCCACCTTCCCCGAGGTGCGGGTCGGCAGTTCGGGCACCAGTGCGAGCCGAGGCACCAGGGCCGCGGGCAGCTGCTCCGCGAGGTGGGCGCGTGCGGCGGCGAGGTCGAAGTCGGGGTCGGTGCTGGCCAGGTACCCGACGAGGATCGCGTGCCCGGAGGCGGTCGTACGGACCGCGGCGGCGGCACCGGCGACGCCGGGCAGGTTCTGCAGCGCGTTGTCCACCTCGCCGAGTTCGATGCGGCGGCCGCCGATCTTGACCTGGTCGTCGGCGCGGCCCTGGAAGAGCAGGCCGCCCGGTTCGAGCCGCACGAGGTCGCCGCTGCGGTAGGCGCGGTCCCAGCCGAGCGATGGCATCGGCGCGTACTTCTCGGCGTCCTTCGCGGGGTCCAGGTAGCGGGCGAGTCCGACGCCGCCGATGACCAGTTCGCCGACCCCGCCGGTCTCGACCGGGTTGTCGTCGCCGTCGACGACGGCCAGGTCCCAGCCGTCGAGTGGCAGCCCGATGCGCACCGGAGATTTGCCGTCCATCTGCGCGGCGCAGGCGACGACGGTGGCCTCGGTGGGCCCGTAGGTGTTCCACACCTCGCGGCCGTCGACGGCGAGCCGTTCGGCGAGCTCGGGTGGGCAGGCCTCGCCGCCGAAGATCAGCAGGCGCACCTCTTCGAGGGCCTCGGCGGGCCACAGCGCGGCGAGCGTGGGGACGGTGGAGACGACGGTGACGGCCCGTGACACCAGCCACGGCCCGAGGTCCATGCCGCTGCGCACCAGGGCGCGGGGCGCGGGTACCAGGCAGGCCCCGTGCCGCCAGGCCAGCCACATCTCCTCGCAGGACGCGTCGAACGCGACCGACAGTCCCGCGAGGACGCGGTCGCCGGGGCCGATCGGGTCGTCGGGCAGGAACATCCGCGCTTCGGCGTCGACGAACGCGGCGGCACTGCGGTGACTGACCGCGACCCCCTTCGGGGTGCCGGTGGAACCGGAGGTGAAGATGATCCAGGCGTCGTCGTCGAGGGTCGGCGGGCGCGGCGTGTTCTCGCGGGCCGGGGCGGTGCCGGCCTCGACGCCGCGGCCGGTCAGGATCGCTGCGACCTGCGCCTCCCCGAACACCAGCTCGGCGCGCTCGTCCGGGTCGTCGGCGTCGACCGGCACGTAGGCCGCGCCCGCGGCGAGAACGGACAGGATCGCCGTGTACAGCGACTGCGAGCCCGACGGCATCCGGATGCCCACCCGGTCGCCGGCGCCGACCCCGAGGTCCCCGAGCCACTGCGCGCCCCGCTCGACCTCGTCCCGCAGCTCCGCGTACGTCAGCGTGGTGTCGCCGTCGTCGATCGCGGGTGCGTCGGGATGCGCGTCGGCGGTGGCGGTGAGGATGTCGACGAGGGTGCGGGGCGCGGCGGCGAACGGCGACCGGAGGTACTCGGCCGGGATCTGCTGGAAGCGGTCCGCTGGTGACTGCAGGTGCAACGCCGGGGGTTCCTTCTCTCGTGCTGACTGTTCGCGTCGTTCTCTCACGTCAAGTTTGCGAGAGGGTGAACGGAAAGCCGGGACACGACATGGGAGAAGATTACGCGTCGTCCGGTATTCGTCGTCGGCTCTGCGGTGGCGGCGATGTCCGACGGACGATCACAACGTGTCGTTGTCGATGACGTTCTGCACGAGTGCACCGTAGGTCTCGATCAGACTGCGGCTGTCGATCACATCGGGCGTCACGATTTCGAACGTGCGCAATCCGCTTGCGAGGCCGAGCATGAGGGTGACGATGAGTCGGGCGCGCACCTGTCCCGCCGAGTCGTCACCGATCGCGGCGGCGATCCTCGGGACGAATCCGGCCATCATCTTCGCGCGCGCGACCTCGCGGTCCGGAGCTTCCTGGAGGATGAACGGCGCCATCGCCCAGTACTCGAAATCCCCCGAGTCCCGCCGTTCGACGAGAGCTCGCACCATGCGGCATCCCAGCGGCTCGGACGGGTGGTCGAGTTCCTCGACCCTCGGCGCCTCCGGTGCGGCCGCCTGGAACAGTTCGGCCTTGCTGCCGGTCAACTTCATGACCAGGGCCGGCGAGACGTCGGCGGCGTCGGCGACATCCCGGATGGTCGTCAGGGTGAATCCGCGTTCGGCGAACAACCTCCGCGCGGCGTCGATGATGACGTCGCGGGTGGTCCTCTCGCTCATGCGGCAGTCCTCGTCGTGTCGGGGCGGTCAGATCTTCGTCGGGCTGGTGGCCTCGGCCGAAGGTTCGTCGGCGGCCCACGGTTCGACCCGGGGGACGGACGGCTTCGGAAGGAACACGGCAGCCAGCGTAGCCAACAGGGTCGCGGTGCCCGCGATCGCGAACATGGCGGTGAAGGCGCTGTGCCCGGGGAAGGTCCGCCCGGCCACCTCGACGGTGATGCCGGTCAGCAGTGCGGCGACGACCGCACTCATGCTCGACGACCCGATCGTCCGCAGCAGGCTGTTGAGACCGTTCGCGGCTGCGGTTTCGTTCAGCGGGACGGATCCCATGATCAGGGCGGGCATCGTGGCGTACGCCATCGCGTTGCCGATGCTCACGAGGACGCTGCCGACGATGATCAGCGTGACGGTGCTGTCGAAGGCCATGCGGAAGGCGTAGGCCGCGGTCATCACGAGGCAGGCGAGGACGAGCGTGCTGCGGCCACCGAACCGCGCGGTCGTCCTCGCCGAGAGCGGAGAGAACAGGAGCATGGCGATACCGCCCGGCACCATGCACAGGCCCGCGGTGGCCGCGCTGAGTCCGAACCCGAAGCCGGTGATCTCCGGCAGCTGCAGCTGCTGCGTGGTGGACAGGGTGTTCGCGTACGACGAGAACCCGACGAACAGGCCTGCGACGTTGGTGAGCAGCACGGGCCGGTGCGCGGAGATCCGCAGGTTCACCATCGGGGCGGTCACGCGGAGCTCGTAGGGGACCCAGAGGGCGACGATGAGGGCTGCGGCGGCCAGGCTCGCGAGGGTCTGCGGGCTCGACCATCCCCACGCCGGGCCCTTCGAGATCCCGAGCAGCAACGCCGTCAGGGCGAGGGACAGCAGGATCGCGCCGATCACGTCGAACCGGGCCCGGGTGCCCGACACGGAGGCCGGGACGAGCACGAGGATGCCCAGCAGGAGCGCACATCCGACGACGCCCGAGACCCAGAAGACCGACGTCCAGCCGAAGTGGTCGTACAGGACGCCGGCGGCGGGAAGTCCCAGTGCGCCGCCGATTCCCATTGTCGCGCTGATCATCGCCGCGGCACCGGCCACCTTCTCCCGCGGCAGCACGTCGCGCAGCACGGCCATCGCCACCGGGATGAGCGACGACGAAAAGCCTTGCAGAGCGCGCCCGATCAGCACCGCCAGGTAGGTTCCGCCGATCGCGGCGATCAGTGATCCCGCCACCATCATCGTCAGCGACAACACCATCATCCGCCGCTTGCCGAACATGTCGGCCATGCGGGAGACGATGGGCGTGGCCACTGCTCCGGTCAGCAATGTGATGGTGACCAGCCACGTGGCGTCGCCGTTGGTGACGTCGAGGATCTCCGGGAAATCGGGGAGCAGTGGAACGACCAGTGTCGTCTGCAGCGCCACGACGAGACCGGCCAGGCTCAGCAGGAACGTGACCGCACCGCTCGATGTCGCGGCTTTCGGTGTGGTGGTCACGGCACTCTCCATCGCGTTCTCCAAACGTTCCCCTGTGGGGTGAACAGCGTTCACCAGCCGAGTCAGTGAACGCTGTTCACCCCTCGCGTGTCAAGCGCGTGCGCCGAGTCGGGCGTGCGCCCGTTGACGAAGACTGCGCTTCGATGGAGATTGTGATTGTCGAATTCGAAGAATGAAAGGACAGCAAATGGAGAAGGATGTTTCGGTCGTCATCGGCGTGGGCGGCATGGGGTTGGCAATCGCCCGGCGTGTGGGCAGCGGCCGGGTGGTCCTGCTCGCGGATTTCGCCGAATCCGTGCTCGGTGCCGCCGCCGAACAGCTGCGTGGCGAGGGTCACGACGTCAGGACCCGGGTGGTCGACGTGTCCGACGCGGCGTCGGTGGCGTCGCTCGCTGACGCAGCGGACGAGCTGGGTCGAGTCGTCCACGTGGTGCACACGGCGGGACTGTCGCCCGAGCAGGCGTCGACGGAGGCCGTCCTGCAGGTGGATCTGCTCGGCGTCGCGCACACGCTCGACGAGTTCGCGCGCGTCGTCGCGCCGGGCGGTGCCGGTGTGGTGATCGCGAGCATGGCGGGTCACATGATGCCCGGCGGATTCCCCGCCGAGCAGGAGCGCGCGCTGGCCGCCACGCCGACCGCCGAGCTGCTGGACCTGCCGTTCCTGAGTCTCGAGGCCATCGGCCTCCCGACGGTGGCGTACGTGTGGGCCAAGCGGGCGAACATTCTGCGAGTGCAGGCGGCGGCGGGTGCCTGGGGTGGGCGCGGCGCGCGGGTCAACTCCATCAGTCCGGGGGTGATCTCCACGTCGATGGGGCGGCAGGAGCTCGACGGCGCGAGTGGCGAGTCGATGCGTGCGATGGTGGGCATGTCCGCCACGAAACGGGTCGGGACACCGGACGACATCGCGGCCGCGGCCGCGTTCCTGTTGTCCCCGCAGGCCGGGTTCGTCACCGGCGCCGATCTGCTCGTCGACGGGGGAGCGGTCGCCGCCGTCCGGGCGATGGCGGGGTGAGCTGACACTCCCGGCGGCGGCGTGTGCGTGACGGTCGTGTTACAGCAGTGTTGATCTCATGATTCGTCGTCTTTCATTGCGCTACTTGGGAATTGCCTTTACCCAGAGTTCACACGCCCCGGTTGCGACCGGTGAGCCTGCAGTCCACTCTCGGGTGACGACGATTCCTCGTATCAAACGGGCGTCGCACCACCGCCGATCGCGCGGTGGCCCCTTCGGACGAAAAGGTGGACCGCATGGATCAGGCTATGGCCGCGGCCGACACCGCCTGGATACTCGCCGCCGCCGGACTGGTGACGCTGATGGTGCCGGGACTGGCACTCTTCTACGGCGGCATGGTCAGCGTCCGCAGCACCCTCAACATGATGATGATGACCTTCGGCGCCTTCGCCGTGGTCGGGGTGCTGTGGGTGCTGTTCGGCTACTCGGCGGTGCTCGGCAACTCGCTCGGCGGTGCCGGGCTGCTCGGTGACCCGCTCGAATACATGGGACTCGGGCAACTGCTCGAGGCGCCCGCGGAACCGGGCCTGCCGCCCGCCCTTGTCGCGGCGTTCCAGTTGCTCTTCGCGGGCATCACCGTGGCCCTCATCTCCGGTGCGGTGGCGGACCGTCTCAAGTTCGGTGCCTGGATGGGCTTCACCGCGATATGGGTTGTGCTGGTGTACTTCCCGGTGGCGCACTGGGTGTTCGCGTTCGACAACGAGGACGGCACCGTCGTCGGCGGCTGGATCGCCAACACGCTCGGGGCGGTCGACTTCGCCGGTGGCACCGCCGTGCACATCAACGCCGGCATCGCCGCCCTGGCGCTGATCCTGGTGCTCGGCAAGCGGCACAACTTCACCAATCCTCCTCGACCGCACAGCCTTCCGCTGACCATGCTCGGCGCAGGAATCCTGCTGTTCGGCTGGCTCGGGTTCAACGGTGGCTCCGCGCTCGCCGCGAACAACAGTGCATCGGTCGTGGTGCTAAACACCCTCGCCGCCGCCTGCGCGGGCATCTGCGCATGGCTGCTCGTCGAGCGGATCCGGGAGGGGCGCTCCACCACCCTCGGTGCGGCGTCCGGCCTGATCGCGGCCCTCGTGGCGATCACCCCGGCGTGCGGGGCGGTCTCCCCGATCGGGGCGCTGGTCATCGGTGGCCTCGCCGGAGCCGTGTGCTGCGTGGCGATCTCGCTGAAGTACCGACTCGGCTACGACGACGCCCTCGACGTCGTCGGCATCCACCTCGTCGGTGGCATCCTCGGCACCCTGCTGATCGGCTTCCTCGCCACCGAGGCCGCGCCGAACGGCGTCGCGGGCCTGTTCTACGGCGGCGGATTCGGCCTGCTCGGTAAGCAGACGGTGGCCGTCGTCGCGGTCCTCGCGTACTCCTTCATCGTCACCTGGCTGATCGCCAAGGGTATGGACAAGGCCACAGGCCTGCGCGTCCATCACGACATCGAGCGCGACGGACTCGACGTCGCCGTCCACGGGGAGTCGGCCTACTCGATCGAGGCGCCGGAGTTCGGCGGCGCGGTCGTCACCACCGATGCCGACGACGTCTCCGCGGCAGCGGAGTCGATCACGGAACGAGCGGTGGCGGGCAAGGTCACCTAGACCCCTCGGCCTCAGGGGTAGGACCGTCGGTGCTCCGACGGTTCGGGGCCGAGAGCACGAAGACCCCCGGTGTCGCGCACCCTCCTCCGCCGCGACGCCGGGGGTCTTTCGTTGGCTGCCTTACATCTTGAGGAGGCGGACGATCAGGGCGCCGCCGCGGACCTGGTGAACTGCGGGGTGCTGCCGGTGAGAAAGGCGTCGAGACCGATGTGGAGATCGGGGTTGCGGACACTGGCCCAGCGGTGTTCGAGTTCGGGCTCGATTCCCTCGGCTGCCGCGGCGTCGATCATCTCCTTGGCCGCCCGCTGGGTGATCGAGGACCGAGTTGCGATCGTGGCTGCCAGCGCGGCCGCGCGCGAACGGAGAAATTCTCCGGGCACGACTTCCGAGATCAGTCCCACCCGCAGCGCGGTCGCGGAATCCACTCGGTCGCCGGTGATCACCAAGCGTTTGGCGGTGGCGGGCCCGAGCGTGCGGACCAATCTCGTGATCGTCCGGGGCGGGTAGATGACGCCGAGCCTTGCCGGTGTCACCGCGAACTCGGCGTCCTCCGCAGCGATGCGTATGTCGCACGCCAATGCGAGCTGTGCGCCGCCGCCGATGCAGTAGCCGGAGACGACCGCGACCGTCGGTTTGGGGAAGGCCGCCAGAGTCTCTTCCGCATCGGTGACCCGGTCTTCCATCCGAATTCCGGATCTCCTTGCCGACCTCAGCTCGTGAATGTCCATTCCGGCACAGAAATGGGGCCCGGAACCGGTCACGACGAGCACGGACACCGCGGGATCATCGGCCAGACACGCCAGAGCGTTCGTCAACTCGGAGAGCATCTGCCCGGTCAGTGCGTTGCATCGGCGGGGATGGTCGATCGTGAGGACCGCAACGTCCTGATCGATGGCGATCCTGATCCGGCCGGGACACGCCGGCGTGGTCATCGACCCGCCTGGACGTCCTCGACGAGCAGCTTCTTCTGGACCTTGCCCATTGCGTTGCGCGGCAGGACGTCCACGACGCGAATCTCGCGTGGGCGTTTGTGGATCGACAGTGTCTGTGCGACGAAGTTCGACAGCTCGCGATGGTCGTGGCAGTCGCCGACGACGTACGCAACGATCCGCTGTCCGAGGTCGTCGTCCGGTACGCCGACGACCGCGGCCTCGCTGATGCCGGGATGATTCAGCAGTGCCTGCTCGACCTCCCCCGCACCGATCCGGTAGCCGCCCGACTTGATCATGTCGATCGACTCCCGCCCGACGATGCGGTGGAAGCCCTGCTCGTCGACGACGGCGATGTCCCCTGTCTTGAACCACCCGTCGTCGGTCATCGACTCTGCGGTCTTCTCGGGGTTGTCCAGGTATCCGTCGAAGAGGGTCGGACCCGTGATCTCCAACTGCCCGAGGGTTTCTCCGTCGTTCGGTACCGGGTTGCCCGCCTGATCTCGCAGCCGGCTCGCCACGCCCCCGATCGGGAGTCCCACCCAGCCGGGTCGCCTCTCGCCGTCGAACCGTGTGCTGAGCGTGATGATGGTCTCGCTCATTCCGTAGCGCTCGACCGGAGCGGATCCGGTGAGCGACAACATGCGCTCGAAGACGGGCACTGGCAGGGGAGCGCTGCCCGAGACGAGGAGTCGGGCAGAGCCGAGGGCGCGGGCGGCAGACTCGTCGGCGCACACCCGGGACCACACGGTGGGAACGCCGAAGTACAACGAACCGCCAGCTGCCGCATATCCTTCCGGTGTGGGTCGCACGGTGTGCACGAGCGGTGAGCCGTGTCGGAGCGCGCCCACGACGCCGAGGATGAGTCCGTGCACGTGGAACAGTGGAAGCCCGTGAACGAGGGTGTCGTGGGGCCCCCAGTCCCAGGCTTCGGCCAGTCCGTCAAGCCCCGCAGCCACTGCCGAGCGAGAGAGCACGACACCCTTCGGGGCCCCGGTGGTGCCCGAGGTGTACATGATCATCGCGGCGGTTCCGGGATCGGGCTCGAGGTGCGTCGATCCGGATCGAGCGCGCGCGTCGACCGGGACGAGGGGGAGGGTGACGTCCGAGCGCTCGGCGCCGAGCCACAACTGCGCGTTCGAATCTTTCAGGATGTGGTTCCGTTCGGCCGGACCCGAGTCCGGTGGCACCGGTACCGCGGTCACACCCGTCATCAGGCACGCGGTCGTCGCAATCACTGTCTCGATGCTCGCAGTGGCGTCGATGGCAACTCTTGTGGCGCCGGTGATTTCGTCTGCCACGGCGGATGCCGCTGCGATCAGTTCGGACCTGGTGAGTGCGTTGTCTCCGACACGGACGGCGCAGCGATCCTCGGCGCCGTTGCCGGGATCGAGAGATGTCAGCAGCGGCCCGGGTATGAGGGTGGTCATCGGTGAAGGTCCCTTCTGAAGTCCTTACCGGACGGTCTCGGTCATATCGGTCCGCATGGTGGACCGATGTGCTACATTGTGGTCCGGCTAACGTATAGCCCGTGGTGCTCGCAGTCAACCGACGCGTGTGAAAGGTCTTGAATGAACAGTGTTCTCACCGCGATCCGGGTGTTCGAGGAGGTCGCGGCCGCGCAGCCCGTCGGGCTGTCGGAGCTGAGCAAGCGCCTCGACGTGCCCAAGAGCACGGTTCAGCGATGCCTCAAGACCCTGGCCGACGCAGGCTGGTTGCGTCCCGCGACGAACGACGCGGGACGGTGGGTGATCACCGGCCGCGCCTTCAGTGTGGGCAGTGCGATGTCGGCCGGCGACGACCTGCGCGACGTGGCGCTCCCCGAGCTGAGCCGGTTGCAGGTCGCGACCGGTGAGACCGTCCACTTGGCGGTTCCGGACGGAAGCGAGCTGGTGCTGATCGAGCGCCTCGACAGCGCGCACCAGCTTCGGGCGTTTCTTCCGTTGGGAACCCGGCTTCCTCTGCATGCGGCGTCCACGGGCAAGGCCTACCTCGCATCGCTTCCGGACACCCAGGTCGAGGAGTTCCTGTCGACCGAACTCGCTCAGCTGACCGATCGCACGGTGACCGATCCGGCGGTGCTCCGCCGGGAGATCGCCGATATCCGAAGCCGCGGGTACGCGGTGACCGATCAGGGACTGCACGACGGGATCGCCGCCGTCGCGGTCGCCCTGCGCGGGCGAGGTGGAGCCGTGCGCGGCTGTTTCAGCGTCTCCGGTCCCGCCTCACGCCTGACCGCGGATCTCTATCGGGAGTACGGCGAGAAGGCGCTGGCCGTGCGGGACGCGATCGAGCGCTTCCTGTCCTGAAGGCGAGTCGGGCCAGGACCGGGTCCGCTTGGATCGCGGGCGGCTCTGTCCGGCGGTGTTCGCCGGCTGAACAGCGGCTTCAGCCTGCGGTCTCGTCGTCGGGCAATGGCTCGAACAGAACCGCGGTGTTGATGGTGGCGAGCTCGCGGCTGGCCGCCTCGTAGAGACCGGTGAGCACCTGCATCGACCGGACCGCGTGGTGCATCTTGGTCGTGATGTCGCTCAGTTCCTCGAGATTGGACACCAGGGTCTGGCGGCGCAACTGCGCATAGCGGTCGGTGATCTCGCGGCCCTTCGCGGTCACCGTGAAGACGGACGCGGCGCCGGACTTGGTGCGCTCGAGAAGTCCCATGCTGACCAGCTTGCGCAAGTTGTACTGCAGATTCGGCAGGTCATCGCGATTGGTCAGCTGCGCGATGGTGGCGGTGTCCTTCGACCGCTCCTGCATTCGAACGACGTGTAGCGCAACCACCTCGTTGAAACCCAGGTCGAGGTCCGCTGCGACGCGGATCGCCTGGACCGCGAACCGTTGGAAACCGCTCTCCACCTGCAGGAGCGCGAACTCGAATGCGGTGAGGCCCTCCTCGTAGGCGTTCTCCGCGAGGTGCCAGCGCCGTCCTGGCGCCAGCGATTCGGGCTCTCCGGACGGCTGGGGGTCGGTGGGGCTCATGTCCTCTTTCGCTGTTCCTCGACGGACGACCTGGCGCGGGCGCGAACCGCAAGGAGCGATAGGCGCTGGGTGCACGGTATCAGGAGGAGTCCATCGAAGTTCCATAAAAAATCTATTGACAGTCCATGGACAACTGATAGTGTGACTCGCAACACCCAAGGTGTTTCGACTTCTCCAGAACTTGCGGCCCACAGCCCGGGCCTTCGCGCAGCTGGTCCCATCCCCGCAGCTGAACAGCCCATTCACTCAGACCACAACGGAGGTCTCTTCGATGACCGGTTCTTCTTACAGCGGCTCGTCCGCCGGCGTGACCCGGCAGTACGCGCCCTACGTCAAAGCCGACTGGGGCTACGCCAACCACTGGTACCCCGCACTGCTGTCCGGCGAACTCGAGGACGGCACCGTCAAGGGCATCACGATCGGCGGCCACGACATCGCCGTGCGCCGTTCGGCGGGCAAGGCGTACGCCGTGTCGGACCGCTGCATCCACCGCGGCGTGAAGCTGTCCGCCAAGCCGATGTGCCTGTCGGAGGGCACGATCACCTGCTGGTACCACGGATTCACGTACGGCCTCGAGGATGGCAGCCTCACCACGATCGTCGGCAACCCCGACGACTCGCTGATCGGCAATGCCGGCATCCGCACGTACCCCGTCGAAGAGGTGAACGGGATCATCTACGTGTTCGTCGGGGACGAGGACTACGGCACTCCGCCGCCGCTCGGCAGCGACCTGCCGGCACCGGTCACCAACGACCCCAATGACAATCCTGTGCCGCATCTGCTGGACCAGGGCATCGTGATCCGCGGTATCCACCGCAAGCTGGTGGGCAACTGGCGCCTGGCCGCGGAGAACGGTCTCGATCCGGGGCACCTTCTCGTGCACTGGGACAACCAGATCCTGGTGGCGCTCGACCGGGCCCTGCCCCTCGGCGTCAACGCCCTCACCGACTCGGCCACCGAGGAGATCGACATCCCGGACGGTCCCAAGGGCGTGATGAACCGCTACGACCGCCCGGACCTCTACAAGCCGTGCCTCGACAACCCGAAGGTCAACATGAAGGCGCGCGGCACGGTGCCGCACTACTTCCGCACCTCGCTGTGGGTGCCCGGCGTCCTGATGGTGGAGCACTGGCCGATCACCGACCACGTGCAGTACGAGTTCTACGTCCCGATCGACGACCATCACCACGAGTACTGGGAGATCATCGCGACCCGCGCGACCACCGACGAGGAGATCGCCGAGTTCAACTTCAAGTACGACAACTTCATGCTGCCGCTCGCGCTCGAAGGCTTCAACAACAGCGACGTCTTCGCCCGCGAGGCGACCGAGGAGCACTACACCCGGTTCGACGGCTGGAACAACGAGATGCTCTGCGACATGGACTATTCCATCATTGCCTGGCGCAAGATGGCAGCGCGGCACCCGCGTGGCTACTTCGAGTCGCCCTTCCAGGACGAGGACTGACCATGTCCATCGCCCCGACCGACGCAGTTCCGGAGTGCGCAGTGACCACGAACAACGTCCACCTGAAGTTCACGGACGGCACGAAGACAGTTCCGGTGCCGGCAGGCACCACGATTCTCGAAGCAGCGAACGCGGTCGGTGTCCGGCTGGTGAGTCAGTGCACGATCGGTACCTGCGGAACCTGCGTCGGTCGGGTCGCCTGCGGTGAAGTGGTGATGCCCGAGGGTCGGGTCTACTCGTTGCGGCAGGACGAGTTGGACGCCGGACACCGACTGCTGTGTCAGTCGCACGCGTTCGCGGACTCCGAAGTGGAACTGGACTACCCGGCGTCGATGCTCGACGAGTACCCGGTGATCGTCACCACCGCCAAGGTGGGCGCCATTACGTGGCTCGGTGAGAGCGTCGTCGAGCTGCAGCTCAAACTCCCCAAGTCGGTGCGCTTTTCGTTCCGGGCCGGGCAGTACGTGCGGATGCGTGTTCCCGGCACCGACGAATGGCGCTCCTACTCGATGGCGTCCGGTGAGCGCGACCGGAAGAAGCTGACGTTCACGATTCGGGTGCTCCCGTCCGGCGCGATGTCGGATTACCTCCGCGGCGGTGCCGCAACCGGCGACCGGATCGAAATCGAGGGACCGATCGGAGGATTCGGGCTCGCGGACGATCCGGGACCGACCCTGATGATCGCCGGCGGCACCGGGCTGGCCCCGATGCTGTCGATGCTGGAGACACTGCAGACCGCGCGCGACGATCACCCGATCCGCCTCGTCTTCGGCTGCACGCGTGGGGCCGACCTGTTCCACCTCGACGAACTCGACGCCCGCCGCAGCTTCATGCGCAACCTGGCGGTCCGGGTGGTCGTCGACGAACCCGTCGAGATCCCCGACATCCTGGTCGGGAATCCGGTCAGCGTCCTGACCGCCGCCGACGTCGCGCACCCACAGACGGCCGCGTACCTGTGCGGGCCGCCGGCGATGCTGCAGGCCGCCGAACAGCGGCTGCTCGAACTCGGAATGCCGGCTGAGCGTATCCACGCCGAGCAGTTCCTTCCCAGCTAGATCGTGATTGAACTGCGCGGCGACGCGGTTCGACTTCCGAACAGAGGCAAGAGATGAGTATTTCGCGACTGGGCGCTCTGAGCGTCGACGTCACGGACCTGGAGGCTTGGCGCCGAGTGTTGGTCGACCTCCTGGGTCTGCATGCACGATCCCGTGAGTCCGATCAGGATCCGCTGTTGATCCGCATCGACGACCACCATCATCGAATCGCGCTGTACCCCGCGACCGAGGATCGGATCCGGACGATCACGTGGGAGGTCGACAGCCTCGACGAACTCCGCGCGATCGCGGACCGTGTCGGCGTCGAGGGCCTTGCCGTGGAGTGGCTCGACACGGGTGCGCCGGAGGAACGGATGGCGGTGGCGGCCTTCCGATTCGTCGACGCCGACGGGTTCCCGAACGAGGTCTGCTTCGGTCCGACGATCGATCACCTCCCGTTGGCGCAGGGCGGCGTGATCGGTGGTTTCGTCACCGGTGAGCTCGGCCTGGGGCACGTGGTCCTGATGTGCAAGGACTACCCGAAGGCGGTTGACTTCTACACCCGCGTCCTCGGCTTCCGGTTGACCGACTACATCGTGTGGGACGGTGCGGATGCCACCTTCCTGCACTGCAATCCGCGGCACCACAGCCTGGCGCTGATGAACGAGTGCTTCAGTTTCACGGGCGGGGACTTCAACCACCTGATGCTCGAGGTGACATCGATCGACGATGTCGGGCGCGCGTACGACATCATCAACGAGGCCGCCATCGCGCTGCAGATGACCTTCGGCCGGCACACCAACGACGGTGTGACGTCCTTCTACCTGCGTACCCCCTCCGGATTCGCCATCGAGATCGGCTACGGCGGCGAGCTCGTCGGCTCCGACGACTGGGAGGTCAAGACCTTCCGCTCGCCGTCCCGCTGGGGCCACGAGCCGCAGAAGGCGGAGTGAACGGGATGTCAGTCGTCTCCTCTCCCTTCGCGGACATCCTGGCCGACGAGAATCTCAGTTCCGCCGCGGTGGAACACTGCCTCGAACGGATCGGTGCCCGCGACCACGCGATCAAGGCGTGGGCCCACCTGGATCCCGATCTGGCGCTGGAGCAGGCCCGGTCCCGCGACGCCGAGCCGCGGCGCTCGGCACTGCACGGGATCCCGTTCGGCCTCAAGGACATCATCGAGACCGGGGACCAGCCAACCGGCTACGGCTCCGAGCTGTGGGCGGGATGGCGCCCGGAACGGGACGCCGAAGTGGTGCGACGCCTGCGCCGGGACGGGGCCGTCGTCCTGGGGAAGACGACCACCACCGAGTTCGCCACCTACCGTCCGACGCAGACCCGGAACCCGCACGGGCTGGGTCACACTCCCGGCGGCTCGTCGAGCGGTTCGGCCGCCGCGGTGGCGGACGGCCAGGTGCCGCTGGCTCTCGGCACGCAGACCGCCGGTTCGGTGCTGCGCCCCGGCTCGTTCTGTGGCGTGTTCACCCTGAAACCGACGTACGGCCGGTGGCCGTTCGACGGCGTGCTGCCCGTGGCGCTCACCTTCGACACCGTCGGCGGATTCGCCCGCCATCCCGCATGGCTGGGAGCGCTGGACGAGTCGCTGGCGTCGGACGGAGCGCACACCCCGCACTCGGTGATCCTGCCGGCGCTGCGCGACATGCGGGTGGGTGTGCTGCGCCCGCCGTGGGCGGACCGTGCGACCCCCGCCGCTGCGAGCATGCTCGAGGAGTTCCGTTCGGGCATGGGCGAAGTGGTGTCGAACGTCCGTGACATCGAGGTACCGGCGGAGCTGGCGGACCTCGACGAGGCACACACGCTCATCATGGCGGCCGAGGCGTCCGCGGCGCTCGCCGATCGGATCCACCGTTCGCGTCCGGAACGGATCAGCGACCAGTTGCACGCCTTCCTCCTCGCCGGACGAACCGCGCCGGCGAGCGAGATCCAGCGGGCGCGTCGGGTGCTGCGCTCCGCGCGAGCGTTCGTGGACCGGGCCCTCGCGGAAGTAGACCTGCTGCTGACGCTCGCCGCGCCAGGGGAGGCGCCGGCGGGTCTGACGAGCACCGGCGATCCCGTGTTCAACAAGCTGGCCAGCGTGAGCGGCTGTCCCGCAGTCGGACTGCCCACCGGGCGCGGCGCATACGGGCTGCCGCTCGGGATCCAGCTCATCGCACCGGCACACGCCGACCAGGCGCTGATTCGGGTGGCCACCAGCCTCACCGACAGCGTCGGACTGGCGGAGCGCCCGGAAGTACCGGAGGAGATCGAACGTGACTGAGCCGGAGACGACCGTACGACTGCCACTCGACGACACGCGTCGGGAGATGTACGAGCAGGTCTGCTCGAAGCTGGATCAGGACCGGTTCCGTGACCTGCTGGTCGACCTGATCGACATCCACAGCCCGACGGGCCGGGAGCGGGTCGCGTCCGAGTTCATGGCGACCCACCTCCGGGACCGGGTCGGGATCGACGCGCGATACCAGGCGGTGTCGGAGCACACGGGCAACGCCGTCGGTGAACTGGCCGGAACGGGCGGAGGGAGCCGCCTGCTGCTGTACGCGCCCATCGACACCCACATCGACCCCGAGGCGGACGTGCCGTGGGTGGGGAAGTCGTTGCGCCCCGACATGGTTCCCCAGGCGAAGGTCGACGGCGATCTCGTGATCGGACTGGGCGCCTCCAACCCGAAGTGCATGGTTGCCGGACTCACCGAGGTGATGAACGCGGTCGTCGACGCGGACATACCTTTGGTCGGCGACCTCGCGATCGGATTCGCAGGCGGCGGCATGCCGGTGACGATGAGCAACCGCGACCACGTGGGGATGAGCAGCGGCGTGTTCCACATGCTCACGCACGGCATGATGCCGGACCACGCGATCGTGCTGAAGCCGTGGTGGGCGGTGTACCCCGAGGAACCGGGAATGTGCTGGTTCAAGGTTTCGGTGCGCGGCACCTTCGGCTACGCGGGTATCACGCGCGGCACGGACGGTTTCCGCTCGTCGATCGTCCCGGCCGCGACCGTGATTCAGGAGATCGAGCAGTGGCTTCCGGAGTACACCGCACGGAACACCTCGGGATCCACCCTGCCCGAGGGCTGGATCTCGGCGGTGCGCTCCGGCAGTCCGGACAAGCCGGCGTTTCCATCGGCCACCACGGAGATCTACCTCGACGTCCGGGTCAACCCGCGGGTCACGCCCGCCGATGTCCGTCACCAGTTCGCGGAGATGATCGCCGGTGTGCGGTGTCGTCACCCGGACACCGAACTGGACTGGGAGATGTACGGGTCCCTCCCCGGAGGCATGACCGACACCGCGAACTGGATCATCCAGTCCTGCCGCCGCGGGTGGGAGGAGGTCGAGGGGCGGCCTTACGAGACGACTCCGCTGCTGGGTGGGCAGACGGACGGCACGCTCATCCGTCGTCTCGGAATTCCTTGTGCTCGAATCGGTTACCCGTGGCCGCCCGCTACCGCCCCCGACGAACTGAACGAGGGGCTGGGCGGCATGGGTGTTGCATCGGTGTCCGACGTGATGACAGCGACCCGAGCGGTCGCGTATGCCGTCGTCGACACCCTCACTCGTACCAGAGAGGAACTCGAACTGTGAAGCGTGTACTCAACATCGTCCCCGTACCGGTCCCTCCGGAGGCATTGGATGCGTTCGCCTCCCAGCTCTCCGGCGACTTCGTGCACCCGGCGTTCGAGAACGTATTCGTGTCGGCGCGCGCGGGCGGCGGTGCGCTCGACAGCGCGTACGAGACGACCCTCGCGGACGCCTTCGTGCTCGACGTCGGATGCAGAGCGGAGGAGCAGGGATACGCCGGCGTGTGTGTCAACTCGATGAGCGATTCCGCGCTCGCGGCCCTTCGGTCCAGGTTGACGATCCCGGTCGTCGCGCCGAGCCAGGCCACGATGCTGCTCGCGTGCCTGCTCGGCAAGCGATTCTCGGTCGTGACGATGTGGCCGCAGTGGCACGAGCTGTACCACAAGGCCGCCCGCGAGAACGGGCTGACCGGTCGCATGGCATCGGTGCGCGACATCGGTGTGCGCCCCGACGCCGCCGAATTGCTCGCCGGCAAGGAGGAATTCGTCTTCGCCGCGCTCGAACGCGAGGCGCGAGCCGCGGTGGAGGAAGACGGCGCCGACGTGATCGTCCTCGGCTCGACGACGATGCACCAGAGTCACGCTCATCTGTCGTCCGTACTGGACGTTCCCGTCCTCAATCCCGGTGTCGTGGCCTACAAGATGTGCGAGATGCTCGTGCAGACCGACCTCGCGCACAGCAAGCGCGCCTACCCCTCGCCCGAACGACCGCAGGACGACCTCCTGTCGGCCGTGGCGTCCGTCTTCCAGAACTAGGAGTCGAGATGACAACCGTGATCAATCCCGAGGTCGGGAAGAGCCTGCGGACCGGATCGTTCGACACCAACTACCACGACGTCGGCACTGGTGATCCCGTGCTGTTGCTGCACGGGTCCGGCGCGGGCGTGTCGGCCTGGGCCAACTGGCGTGGTCTGATTCCCGTTCTCGCAGAGAACTTCCGGGTGATCGCACCGGACCTGGTCGGGTTCGGATACACCTCGCTGCCCGAACCGGCGCGGTTCGAGATCTTCGATACCTGGATCGACCAGGTCCTGGCGCTGCTCGACGGGCTGGACATCCCGAAGGTGCACGTGGTGGGCAACTCGTTCGGTGGCGGTCTGGCACTGCACCTCGCGACGCGGTTCCCGGACCGGCTCGGTCGGATCGTCCTGATGGGGGCCGGCGGCGTGAAGTTCGACTTCACCCCGGAACTCGATGCGCTGTGGGGCTATGAGCCGTCGATCGAGAACATGAAGAAGATCATGGACATCATGGCGTACGACCGGTCTCTGGTGACCGACGAACTCGCCGAGCTGCGGTACCGCGCCACGATCCGGCCGGGCGCTCAGGAGGCGTTCGAGATGGTCTTCCCGGAGCCGCGGCAGCGCCACCTCGACGCCCAGATCGTGCCGGACGATGAGCTGGCGGGGATCGAGCACGAGGTACTCATCCTGCACGGCCGTGAAGACCGGGTCGTGCCGCTGGCGGCGTCCCAGCACATGTTCGACACCATCCCCAACTCGCAGCTGCACGTGTTCGGCAAGTGCGGACACTGGACGCAGATCGAACATGCGGCGCGCTTCCAGCAGCTCGTGAGCCAGTTCCTCGGAGAGGCGCTCGTGTCGGGGGAGGGGCGGTGAGCCCCAGCGGGTCACCCGGCGGATCCGCAGGGGATCCGATGCGGGTCGCGGTCATCGGGGCCGGTGTCGCTGGCCTGTCCTCGGCGAAGGTGCTCGGGCAGTTCGGCTTCGAGGTCACGGTGTACGACCGCACGCCGGACGTCGGCGGGGTATGGAGCGTCACCCGGCGTTACCCCGGTGTGACGACGCAGAACAACAAGGGCACCTACGCATTCTCGGACTACCCGATGCCGCGCGGGTATCCCGAGTGGCCCAGCGGCGAGCAGGTGCAGCAATACCTGGCCGGGTACGCCGAGCACTTCGGGTTGGTGCCGCACCTGCGCCTGGGCACCGAGGTGACCGCGGCTGTCCAGGACGAGGACACCGGGTTCTGGTCGGTGACATCCCGCGAGGTCGAGTCCGGCCGCGTCGATGAGCAGCGGTACGACCGTCTCGTGATCGCGAACGGGATCTTCTGCGACCCGTTCGTGCCCCCGTATCCCGGTGTCGACGACTACGAGCAGGCGGGCGGGCGGTTGTGTGCGGCGTCCGACTTCCATCGGCTCGAGGACGCCGCGGGCAGGGACGTACTGGTCGTGGGCTACGGAAAGTCCGCATGCGACGTCGCCGAGGCACTCAGCGAGGTCTCCGCCTCCATGACGGTCGTCGCCCGCGAAGTCACGTGGAAGATGCCGCGCAAGCTCGGGAACGTACTGAACTACAAGTACGTTCTGCTCACCCGACTGAGTGAGGGGCTCTTCGAGCACATCGACCAGCGTGGGTTCGGGCGGTTCCTCATCGGTCCCGGCCGCTTCCTGCGCAACGGTCTGCTCGGCGCCGTTCAGTCCGTCGCGCAGAAGCAGTTGCTCCTCGACCGGGTCGGGCTGGTGCCGGAGGGATCGTTCGAGCGAATCGTCCGACACGCGGTGAGCCTGGCGACCGAACAGTTCTACGAGAAGGTGGCGGACGGCACGATCGGTGTCCGACGAGGGACCGTCATCACTGCGCTGCACGAGAAGGACGGCAAGCCCGTGGCCGAGCTCAGCGACGGCACCGTGATTCCGGCGGATGTCATCGTGTGCGCCACCGGATTCCAGCAACGCGTACCGTTCCTGACCGAGGAGATGCAGGACAGGCTGACCGACGACGAGGGCAACTTCCAGCTGTACCGGCAGATTCTGCCGCTCGACGTCCCGAACCTGTACTTCGTCGGCTACGGGTCGTCGCTGTTCAGCCCGCTCAGCGCCGAGGCCGCCGCGCTGTGGGCGACCGACCACATGCTCGGTGGCACGCAGTTGCCGCCGCTCGAGGATCGGCGCGCCTTCGTGCGGACCCGGCTGGACTGGATGATCGAACGCAGCGAGGGCAAGCCCGCCCGCGGCACGAACATCATCCCGTTCTCGTTGCGACAGGTCGACGAGGTGCTCGACGAGATCGACGCGAACGTGGGGACGCTGACACGGACCGCGCAGTGGTTCCTGCCCGCCCGGCCGGCGTCGTACCGTCGAACCACCCGCGTGTTGATGCGCCGTCACGGCGTGACGGCGCCATCAACTCGACTGTAGAGCTCGGGGAGGCCCCGGTGTCGCGCACCTCCGCCGCGACACCGGGGCCTTTCGTTGTCTGCCTTACTTCTTGGGTACGCGGACGATGAGGGCGTCGCCCTGGCCGCCGCCGCCGCACAGTGCGGCCGCGCCGACGCCGCCGCCGCGGCGGGCCAGTTCGAGCGCCAGGTGCAGGGTGATGCGGGCGCCGGACATGCCGAGGGGGTGGCCGATGGCGATGGCGCCGCCGTTGACGTTGACCTTGGCGGGGTCGATGCCGAGTTCGCGGGTGGAGGCGATGCCGACGGCGGCGAACGCCTCGTTGATCTCGACCAGGTCGAGGTCCTTCGGGTCGATGCCCTCCCGCTCGCACGCCTTGGCGATCGCGTTGGCGGGCTGCGACTGCAGCGTCGAGTCGGGTCCGGCGACGACGCCGGCGGATCCGATCTCCGCGATCCACTCCAGGCCCAGTTCCTGGGCCTTGGTCTTGGACATCACGACGACCGCCGCGGCGCCGTCGGAGATCTGCGAGGCGGAGCCGGCGGTGACGGTGCCGTCCTTGGAGAAGGAGGGGCGCAGTCCGGCGAGGGACTCGGCGGTGGTGTCGGGGCGGATGCCCTCGTCCTCGGTGACGACGATCGGGTCGCCCTTGCGCTGCGGGATGGTCACCGGCACGACCTCGGTGTCGAACACCCCGTCCTTCCAGGCGCGGGCCGCGCGCTGGTGCGAGGCGGCGGCGAAGGCGTCCTGCTCCTCGCGGGAGACGAACTTCTCCCCGGCGTTGGCGGATTCGGTGAGGTTGCCCATCGGCTGGTCGGTGAAGATGTCGTGCAGGCCGTCGTAGGCCATGTGGTCGCGCAGGGTGACGTCGCCGTACTTGAAGCCCTGCCGGGACTTCTCGAGCATGTGCGGTGCGCGGGACATCGACTCCTGGCCGCCGGCGACGACGATGTCGAACTCGCCGGCGCGGATCAGCTGGTCGGCCATCGCGATGGCGTTGATGCCGGACAGGCACACCTTGTTGATCGTCAGCGCGGGCACGCTCATCGGGATGCCTGCTGCGACCGCGGCCTGGCGGGCGGGGATCTGCCCGGCACCGGCGGTGAGGACCTGGCCCATGATCACGTACTCGACCTGCTCGGGGGCGACCCCGGCCTTGTCGAGCGCGCCCTTGATCGCGATCCCACCGAGGTCCGATCCCGAGAAGTCCTTCAAGGAACCGAGCAATCGACCCACCGGGGTCCGGGATCCGGCGACGATGACCGAAACGTTGTCCGTCACGGATGTTTCCTTTCGAAAGTGCAGGTTGCTCAGACGAGTTCGGGCAGGCGGATGTCCAGCGGGGCGTCGGTCGCGGCGGTGACATCGTCGACCGTCACGCCGGGCGCCAACTCGACCAGCGCGAGGGTGCCGTCGCCGACCACGTCGATCACCGCGAGGTTGGTGATGATCCGGTTGACGACGCCCTGCCCGGTCAGCGGCAGGCTGCAGGACTCGACGATCTTCGCGCCGCCGTCACGGTCGGTGTGCTCCATGACCACGATGACGCGTCGTGCGCCGTGCACGAGGTCCATCGCGCCACCCATGCCCTTGACCATCTTGCCGGGCACCATCCAGTTGGCGAGGTCGCCGGTGGCCGACACCTGCATGCCGCCGAGGACCGCGGTGTCGATGTGGCCGCCGCGAATCATGCCGAACGACAACGCCGAATCGAAGAACGCGGCACCGGGATTGACGGTGACGGTCTCCTTGCCCGCGTTGATCAGGTCCGGGTCGACCGCGTCGTCGGTCGGGTACGGGCCGGTGCCGAGGATGCCGTTCTCCGAGTGCAGGGTCACCCGCACGTCGTCGGTCAGGTAGCCGGGGATCAGCGTCGGCAGGCCGATGCCGAGGTTGACGTACTCGCCGTCGATCATCTCCGCGGCCGCACGCGCGGCCATCTCGTCGCGGGTCCATCCGGTCATCGCGAGGCTCCTTCGGTCGCAGTCACGGTGCGCTTCTCGATGCGCCTGTTCTGGGGGCCGGTGTGCACGATCCGCTGGACGAACACGCCCGGCAGGTGCACCTGGGCCGGATCGAGCTCGCCGGCGGGGACGAGTTCCTCGACCTGCGCGATGGTGACCTTGCCCGCCATCGCCGCGAGGGGGTTGAAGTTCAGTGCGGTCTTGTCGAAGACCAGGTTGCCCGCGGTGTCGCCGCGGACGGCGTGCACGAGGGCGAAGTCGGCGGAGATGCCGTGTTCCATCACGTACCGCTTGCCGCCGAACTCGCGGGTCTCCTTGGGTGGGGACGCGACCGCGACGGAGCCGTCGGCGTCGTAGCGCCACGGCAGGCCGCCGTCGGCGACGGGGGTGCCGACACCGGCGGGGGTGAAGAACGCGGGAATGCCGGCACCGCCCGCACGGAGGCGCTCGGCGAGGGTGCCCTGTGGGGTCAGTTCGACCTCGAGTTCACCGGAGAGGTACTGGCGCGCGAATTCCTTGTTCTCGCCGACATACGAGGCGGTGACGCGGCTGATCTGCTTGGCGCCGAGGAGGATTCCGAGACCGTGGTCGTCGACGCCGCAGTTGTTGGAGAACACCTCGAGGTTGCCGACCCCGGACGCGCGGAGCGCATCGATCAGGGCGTCGGGAATCCCGCACAGCCCGAACCCTCCGACGGCGATCGTGGCGCCGTCGCCGATGTCGGCGACCGCTTCGGTCGTCGTGGCGAACACTGTCGTTCCCATCCCAGTCCTTCCACTCGGGTGGCATCCCGCGGTCCTGTCCTCGAATGGTGTTCATCCGGCGGACGTCGCGGGGACTTCCTCCTCGACACTTAAGTGCGCAGGTCGCAGGGGTTCAAGAGCAGATCGTGAATCGGACCAGAGTGCTCGTTTGGTGGACTGCTCCGAAACATGCGTTCACTGAGTGAACGTATGATCGGGGGCATGGAGGACACACTCAAGCCTCAGGTGATCCGTCGGGTCGGTGCCCTGCTGCGAGCCATCTCGGCGGTGGAGCCGGGCGGCGCGTCCACCTCCGACCTCGCCCGTGCCACGGACCTGGCCCGGCCCACCGCGCACCGGCTGCTGACCTCGCTGGCCGAGGAGGGGCTGGTCGACCGGGACCACAAGACGGGCCGGTGGTCGCTCGGGCCGGAGCTGTATCTGCTTGGGGCGCAGGCCGCGGGCCGCTACGACATCACCGACGTCGCCCGCGACATCCTGCGAGACCTGGCCCGCGAGACCGGGGAGAGCGCGTTCCTCTCGGCCCGGCGGGGCGACGAGACGGTGTGCATCGCCCGGGAAGAGGGCAGTTTCCCGCTGCGCTCACACGTCCTGCACGTCGGTATCCGGCTGCCGCTCGGGGTCGCGTCCGCGGGGCTGGTCATCCTGTCGCACCTGCCGGACCGGGAGATCGACGAGTACCTCGGCCGTCACGAGCTGACCGCCGCGTGGGGCTCCGACCACAGCTCCGAGGGCATTCGGGAGCGGATCGACGCCACCCGGCTGACCGGGTACTGCGTCAATCCCGGGCTGCTCGTCGAGGGCAGTTGGGGCATGGGCGCGGCCGTGTTCGACACCGCCGAGCAGCCCGCGTGGGCGCTGAGTCTGACCGGTGTGGAATCCCGGTTCCCGCTCGAACGGCGGAAGGAGCTCGGGGAACTGCTGCTGCGCCAGGCGCACCGGCTGACGCTGCGGCTGCGGCGGGGGCGCTGACGCCGTCAGCCCTGGTGGTTGTCCGGGTAGGCGGTCACGGCGAGGAATCGAATCGGCAACTCGACCAACTCGTTCGGCCCGTGCAGGCCCTCGCCGTCGAGGAGTAGAGCGTCCCCGGGGCGCAGCCGGTACTCGTTCTCGCCGTGGCCGTAGACCATCTCACCCTCGAGCATGTACAGCAGTTCGGTGCCCGGGTGTTGGAACAGCGGGAACACCTCGCTGGCGTTGTTCAGCGTCACCAGCACCGGCTCGAGTCGTTTGTGCTGCCCGCGCAGCGCCCCGAGCATCTCGTAGTGGTGACCGACCCGGGTGCCGCGGCCGACGATCTCGGCGCCCTGCCCGGCCGACGTGAACACCGCGTCCCGCGTCGAGTCCGCGCCGCGGAACAGGGACGTCACAGGCACGTCCAGGCCGGCGGCGAGCCGGGCGAGGGTCGAGAGGCTGCACGAGGTCTGCGCGTTCTCGATCTTCGAGAGCATTGCCTTCGAGATCCCGATCTTCGCGGCCATGTCGCCGACGGACAGCCCGCTCGCCAGCCGGAGCTTGCGGACCTGTTCGGCGATGACGCGTTCGAGGTCGACGCCGGTCGGGGTGTCCGCAGGCACCTCGCGCTGCGCGGTGTCGTGGTGCACGGGGCGCTTCGGGCTGGCCATCCACCCAGCCTAGCGGGGTGTTTCCCGGCAGTGGACACGGCGCGCTGCAAGCCGCAGTCGGCACGGCGCGCTGCAAGCCTTTCGGTGACGCTGTGTGCGATGAGTTCCGGCCGCTCGCGCGGTCCAACCCTCCAGAGGGACACTCACGTGAGGAGGCGTGTCATGACCACTGCCCTGGATCGAGAGTTCGTCGCCACGCTGGTCAAGAGCCCGGCGAAGGGCGGCTGGACGTACCTGGTGTGGCCTGAGTCCGTCGCGTACTTCGGTACCCGCGGACTGGTGAAGGTCCGCGGAACCGTCGACGGGCACCCGTTCGAGAGTTCGTTCATGGCCCTCGGCGACGGCACCCACAAGTTGCCGGTCAAGGCGTCGGTGCGGGACGCGATCGGCAAGCAGGCCGGGGGCGACGTGACCGTGCGACTGCTCGAACGCCTGGGCTGACGGCTCATGCGAATGCGCGGCGGCAGTGCGCGAGCAGTTCGCGGACCGCGGGCCGGTTGGCGTTCTGCCACACCAGCGCCAGCAGCGCGGGAGCGTCCAGGTCGTCAACAGCGCGGGCGACGAGATGGGGGTGGGCGGAGGCCATCGACTCGCTGAGGATCGCCACCCCGAGACCGCGCGCGGCGAGGTCCGCGATCGCGTCGGAGGCACCCGCCTGCAGGCCGATCCGCGGTGTCAGTCCCGCTGCGGTGCAGGCATTGTCGAAGACGGACCGCAGGCCGGTGCCCGGCGGCATGCACACGACGGTGTCGGTGCATACGTCGCGCAGGGTGACAGTCCGGCGTCGGGCAAGCCGATGATCGGCGGGTACTGCGACGACCAGCGGTTCGCTGACGACGGTGAGCGATTCGAGGTCGGTGGGGGCCGTGGCCGTGCCGACCAGCGCCAGGTCGACGGTGCCGTCACGAACCGCGCCCAGAAGCCGATCCGAGTTGTCCTCGGTCAGAGTCAGTTCCACTCCGGGATGGGCAAGGTGGAACCGGGCGAGCGCGTCGAACAGCGGTGTGATCGTGCAGCCGACGACCATCCCGACGGTGAGCTGCCCACGGATCAGATCGGTGACCTCACCGACGGCCTGTCCCAGCGCCTCCGTCGACGCCAGTGCGGCGCGGGCGTGCTCGAGCGCGGCCTTGCCCGCGACGGTCAACGTCACGCTGCGGGTGGAGCGGTCGAACAGTTCGGCGCCGAGTTCGCGCTCGAGAGCGCGGATTTGAGCGCTGACCCCGGACTGGCTGATGTGCACCCGCTGGGCGGCGCGAGTGAAGTTGCGCTCCTCGGCGACCGCGACGAAGTACTCCAGCTGCCTCAAGTCCATAACTTCAGATTCTAGTTCTGATCAGATCCATCTGTTGGACTTCTGAACTGTGGGTGGCGAGGCTGGAGGTGTCGAACCGATGGCAGGAGGAACCCATGTACGAGAAGGCGATGCGACCCGAGGACATCACCCGGCTGTTCGTCGAGCGCTCCAATGCCGGGGACGCCGCCGGGGTCGCCGCCCTGTACGCGGAGGACGCGGTGATGGCGTACCCGCCTGGCCGCACCACCGTCGGACGGGCGGCGATCCAGGCACTCTGGCAGTCCGTGCTCGCCAACCGGCCGCACTTCGAGGCCGAGGAGCCGCTGCCGACGCTGGTCTGCGGTGATCTCGCGTTGACGTCGACGCCGCCGAGGGACGGCGCCGGTGCCCGAGCGCAGGTGGTCCGGCGTCAGCCCGACGGCAGCTGGCTGCGCGTCCTGGACCAGCCCGAGTTCGTCCCCGTCAGCGGGTGATCGCCTCGGCGATGGGCGTCGGACCGGAGTTGAACGGGATGGTGCGGCCGATGGTGGTCGGATCGGCGAGGCCGGCGGCGACCACCTGCGCGACGTCCTCGCGCGGTACCGACGTGGCCGCCGGGGTCGGGCTCACCTCGATGCGCCCGGTGCCCGGTTCGAGGGTGAGGGTGCCGGGGCCGAGGACGGTCCAGTCCAGGTCGGTGCTGCGCAGGTGATCGTCGGCGGCAGCCTTGGCCTCCGCGTAGGCGAAGAACGAGTTGTCCGGGGGGACACCGTGGTCGGGCCGGGATCCGAGGTAGGAGACCATCACGTAGCGACGCACTCCGGCCGCCGCTGCCGCGTCCATCGAGCGGATCGCGGCGTCCCGGTCCACGGCGTAGGTGCGCGCCGGGTCGCCGCCGCCCGCGCCGGCCGACCACACGACGGCGTCGTGGCCGCGTAGCGCCTCCGCGATCTGCGCGGTGGTCATGCTCTCGACATCCGCGACCACCGGCCGGGCGCCGGTCGCTTCGACATCCGCGGCGTGGTCGGGATTGCGGATCAGCGCGGTCACCTCGTCGCCGCGTCCGCTCAGGATCCGCTCGAGGTGCAGGGCCACCTTCCCGTGTCCACCGATGACGCCGACGCGTGCCATGACCGTTCCTTCCGTCGGGAATCCGGGGCCGCGTCCCAACCTACAGGCGCTCCGCACCCGTGCACCTTTTCGGTAGTTGGGACCACCGAGAAGGCGCACAGGTGCCGGCGGCGCCTAGCGCATTTCGCCGGCGCCCTCGTACTGGTTCAGGCTCAGCAGCAGGTCACCCTCCTCGAAGCGGGAGTATCGGAAGTCGTGCGGGTTGACGTTCGGCAGGGTGGTCTTTCCGTCGTCGAGGAGCATGTCGGCGACGAGCTTGCCGACGGCGGGGGAGATCTTGAATCCGTGGCCGGAGAAGCCGGTGGCCAGGAACAGACCGTCCACGGGAGCGGGACCGATGATCGGGTTGTAGTCCGGCGTCACGTCGTAGGCGCCGACGTAGCTGCTGGTGATCCGCGGATCCGGCATGTCGGGCAAGCGGTTGCCCAGCTTCATGATGTTCTTCTCGATGGTGCTGTCGTCCGCGCGGTTGCTGTAGTTGTCGGGGTCGATGTACTCCGGCGCCTGGTGGTCGGAATTGCCCACCAGGAGTTCGCCGTTCGGTTCCCGGCAGATGTACTGCAGACCCGCGAGGTCGGACAGCACGGGAACCTCGGGGGTGGGAACGCCCTGATCGACGAGCACCAGCTGTGCGCGTTGCGCCTTGACGTCGACATCGACGCCCACCCCGGCGACGAGGGCCGGCGTCCACGGGCCGGCCGCGACGATGACGTGCTCGGCGTGGACCTCCGAGCCGTCGGCCAGCGTGACGCCGTAGACGCGTCCCGAGTCGTTCTGCAGGAGCGAGACGACCGGGGTGCTCTGCCGGATCTTCACGCCCATCTTCCGCGCAGTCGCGGCGAACGCCATGCCGGTCATGTAGGCCTCACCACGACCGCCTAGCGGCTCGTAGGCGAAGAGCGCGAAGTCGTCCAGGTTCATCCCCGGCCAGAGCTCGGCCATCTTGTCGTGGGCTATGAACTCGGTCGCGATACCCAGCGACTGCATCATCTCGATGTTCGCCTCGAGCGGCTTGACGTTGTTCTCGCCGACGCCGACGACGTAACCGCACTGCCGGAATGCCATGTCGTCGCCGAAGATCTCGGTCGCGCGAGTGAAGATGTCCACGCCGTACCAGGACATCGCGGCCAGCGACGGTGTGCCGTAATGGCACCGGACGACGCCGCTGGACTTGCCGGTCATACCGGAGCACAGGGTGTCGCGCTCGAGCACCAGCACGTCGGTCTCGCCTCGGTCGGCGAGCGAGTAGGCGATGGCAAGACCTTCGAGGCCGCCGCCGACGATCAAGAACTTGGTCGTGTCCGTCACGGTGAGGATCCTTCGGGGAGAGGGCCTCCCGGGCGGGGAGGGCTGTGGGGTGGTCGGGTGGTTCGCGAGTCTCGGGCGTTTCCAATTATGAATCGTCGTCTTCTACCAGGAAACCTCCAGTGCATGACAAAGGTGTTAACTCTCGTGGGACGGTGGTGACGGCTCCGCCTCACCCGGTCGTTCGAATGCGGACGACCAGGCCGTCGGCGGCGCCGAACAGGTCGATCGCCTCGTTCCGGACGACGATGCAGTCGCCAGGAGCGGCCCGCTCGGGCCCGGCGTGCACCGCACCGGCCCGCACGAACAGCGCGGTCACCTCGTCCGCGTGGGTGCGCAGCGGACCGTCCACGCGTACCGGCTCGACGGTCGCGGTGGCCGCTCCGCGCTCGGTCATCACATTGAACGCGCGCGTGTTCCCGGCCGGGACGCACCGGGGCGCGTCCTCGCCCGCGAACGCGTGGGGACGCCAGGGCGTCAACGGTTCCGGTCCGTGTCGTCCCCGGTCCAGAGTCACGCCGTGCGCGCCGACGACGGTGAAGATCCGGTCGACCCCGGGGAAGGCCGAGAACTTGCTCGGCGCGTCACCCAGATCGGCCAGGCTGATCCGCCAGATCGGCTGCCCGCCAACCGAGTCCGGCCCGATCGCGACCTCCTCGGTCGCCCCGGCGCCGTTGCGCCACGGCGCCCGTCGGCGGTCGGTGTCATGGACCACCCGTCGGCGGTCGGTGTCATGGACCACCCGGATCGGCATCTACGAGCCCGCCGTCCAGTCCTCCATGACGTCGGCCAGGGCCTGCGCCCCGATGTTGCAGTCGTCGGCTTCGGCGAACTCGTGGGGGGAGTGCGACACCCCGGTCGGGTTGCGCACGAACAGCATCGCGGTCGGCACCTTCTCGGACAGGATGCCGGCGTCGTGTCCAGCCTGGGTCGGCAGGACCGGGATGTCACCGAGGTGGGAGAGGGCGCGGCGCAGGCGTTCGCGCGGTTCGGGCGGGAACTCCACGATCGGCGTGATCGACTCGGTGAAGACGTCGAGACCGATCCCATCCGGAAGGCAGTGCAGGCGGGCGTCCGCCTCGATCTCGGCGACCAGCTTGGTCAACGTCTCCTCGTCGGCGGCGCGAGCGTCGAGCCAGGCCTTGATCTCCGACGGAATCGCGTTGGCGCCGTTGGGAAGAACCTCGAGCTTGCCGAATGTGGCGACCGCGCCGAGGCCGGCGGCGCAGGATCGCGCACTGTGCACGGACGACGCATAGGCAAGCATCGGATCCCGGCGGTCGACCAGTCGGGTCGCGCCGGCGTGGTTGGCCTCCCCGGTGAAGGTGAACTGCCACCGGCCGTGCGGCCAGATCGACGACGCGACTGCGATCGGCCTGTCGACGAGGTCGAGTGCGCGTCCCTGCTCGACGTGCAGCTCGACGTACACGCCGACCCGGTCGACCAGGGTGTCGTCGACACCGACGTGCGCGGGTAGGCGGCCGGCCCGGGCCATGGCCTCCGCGAGCGTGATTCCGTCCCGGTCGCGCAGCCCGAGGGCCCGCTCGGCGGTCAGTGCCCCGGTCGTGAGCTGGCTGCCGACACAGGCCACCCCGAACCGTGCCCCCTCCTCGTCGGAGAACGCGGCGATCGCGATCGGAACCGTCGGGAGGACGCCGCGCTCGCGGAGCAGGTCCACCGCGGCGAAGGCCGACACCACGCCGAGCGGACCGTCGAAGGCGCCGCCGTCGGGGACCGAGTCCAGGTGCGAGCCGGTCACGAAGGCGCCGGTCGGATCCCCGACCCAGTCCTCGGGCAGCCACCAGGCCCACAGGTTGCCGTTCCGGTCCTCCTCGACATCCATGCCACGCTGGGCGGCGCAGCCGCGGAACCACTCGCGGAGGGTGAGATCGGCTTCGCTCCAGGCGAATCGTCGGTAGCCGCCGGTCGTCGCGTGCTTGCCGACGTCGATGATCGACGCCCAGAGCGAGTCGAATGCGGTCATGCGGTCTGTCCTCTCGAAATGTGTGCTGTGTGGTCCCAGTGCGCGCGGAGGAGTGAGTGCGGCGGGGGGAGCCATCGGTACCTTGGCAACTCGTCGGCCGACACCCCGCCCCACACGCCGTGGGTCTCGCCCGCCCGCGCCGCGAACCAGCGGCACTCCTCCCGCACCGGACAGCCGGCGCAGACCGACTTGGCGTGGCGCACCAGTTCCGGTGTCTCGCCGAAGAAGTCGACGTCGTGGGTGCGGCACCGGGCCCGCAGTTGCCACTCCCACGCCTCGACGACGGGAGTGGGCAACGTGACGGGGTGGTCCCGGTTCACATCCGGCCTGGGATCCAGGTGGTTCCGGCGAGCGGGACGCGGGCCATCGCGGACGCCTCGACGGTCAGCGCGACGAGGTCCTGCGGCTCGAGGTTGCGCAGGTGCGACTTACCGCAGGCACGGGCGATGGTCTGCGCCTCCATGGTGAGCACCCGCAGGTAGTTGGCGAGGCGGCGGCCGCCCTCGATGGGATCGAAGCGGGCCTGCAGCTCCGGGTCCTGGGTCGTGATGCCGGCCGGGTCCTTGCCGTCCTGGAAGTCGTCGTAGAAGCCGGCGGCCGAGCCCAGCTTCTCGTACTCGGCCTGGTACTTGGGGTCGTTGTCGCCCAGCGCGATGAGGGCCGCGGTGCCGATCGCAACCGCGTCGGCGCCGAGCGCCATCGCCTTGGCGACGTCGGCGCCGGACCGGATGCCGCCCGACACGATCAGCTGCACGCCGCCGGGGGTGCGGTGCATGCCCATCTCCTGCAGCGCCTGCACGGCCTGCGGGATCGCGGCCAGGGTCGGGATGCCGACGTGCTCGATGAACACGTCCTGGGTGGCGGCGGTGCCGCCCTGCATGCCGTCGACCACGACGACGTCGGCTCCGGCCTTCACCGCGAGCTTGACGTCGTAGTAGGTGCGGGTGGCGCCGACCTTCACATAGATGGGCTTCTCCCAGCCGGTGATCTCACGCAGCTCGATGATCTTGATGGCCAGGTCGTCCGGCCCGGTCCAGTCCGGGTGCCGGCACGCACTGCGCTGGTCGATGCCGACCGGCAGGGTGCGCATCCCGGCGACCCGCTCGGTGATCTTCTGGCCCAACAGCATTCCGCCGCCACCCGGCTTTGCGCCCTGACCGAGAACGATCTCGATTGCGTCGGCCTTGCGCAGGTCGTCGGGGTTCATGCCGTAACGCGACGGCAGGTACTGGTAGACCAGGTGCTTGGACTGGCCGCGCTCCTCCGGGGTCATGCCGCCGTCACCGGTGGTCGTCGACGTTCCGACCTCGCTGGCTCCGCGGCCGAGTGCCTCCTTGGCCCGGCCCGAGAGCGCACCGAAGCTCATGCCGGCGATGGTGACCGGAGTCTCGAGGTGCAGCGGGTACTTCGCGTTCCGGTCACCGAGCACGACGTCCGTCTCGCACTTCTCGCGGTAGCCCTCGAGCGGGTAGCGCGACATCGACGCGCCGAGGAACAGCAGATCGTCGAAGTGCGGGACCTTGCGCTTGGCGCCCCAGCCGCGGATGTCGTAGATACCGGTGTCGGCGGCACGCTGGATCTCGTGGATGACGCTGCGGTCGAAGGTGGCCGACTCGCGGAGACCGGGCTGGAACGTCGTCATGGTGTACTCCTGGGTGCTGAAAAGGCAGGGTGTATCGCGGAAGTGGCGGGTGTGGTGCGCCGGACGGTCAGTACGCGGAAGCGTTGTCGACGTGGAAGTGGTAGAGGTTGCGGGCCGAGCCGTAGCGGGTGAAATCGGCCGGGTCGGCGTCGAGGCCGGCCGCGTCCAGCAGTTCGCGCAGTTCCTGGAGGTGCTCGGGACGCATCTCCTTCTTGACGCAGTCCGCGCCGAGCGAGGCGACGGTGCCGCGCACGTAGATCCGCACCTCGTACAGCGAATCGCCGAGCGCCTCACCGGCATCACCGAGGACGACGAGCCGACCGGCCTGGCCCATGAAAGCGCTCATGTGGCCGATGTCGCCGCCGACGACGATGTCGACGCCCTTCATCGAGATCCCGCAGCGGGCTGCGGCATTGCCTTCGATCACCAGCAGTCCGCCGTGCGCTGTGGCACCCGCGGACTGCGAGGCGTCGCCGGTGACCCGGACGGTGCCGGACATCATGTTCTCGCCGACGCCGACGCCGGCATTGCCCGCGATGGTGACCGAGGCATGCTTGTTCATTCCGGCGGTGTAGTAGCCGGTGTGGCCCTCGATGGTGACGTCGAGGGGGCGGTCCAGGCCGCAGGCGAGGGCGTGGGCGCCCTGCGGGTTGACGACCCGCACGGTGGCGGGGGACTCGGTGGCGTGCAGCGCGGCGTTGAGCTCACGCGTCGAGATCTCGGCCAGGTCGTACGAGGTGGTGACGGTGTGGGTGTCGGTGAGGGTCACGGTCGGCTCCGAAGGGTGTGGGGATGTCGGGTCAGCGCTGCCAGGCGCATGGCGTCGGTGCTGTCGGACGCAGAGCGTCGGTGCTGTCGGACGCAGAGCGTCAGCGGTTCCAGACGTAGACGCGGTCCGGTTCGGGTTCGAACAGGTGCGCGTCGGCGATGCCCGGCAGGTGCGCCAGGGCGCGGAACTCCGAGGCCATCGCGACGTAGGCGTCCGTCTCGGCGACGATCGCGGGTTTGCAGGCGATCGGATCACGTACCACTGCAAAGGAATCGGAGGTGGAAACCAGCAGGGTGTAGAAGCCGTCGAAACGCTCGCCGAGCAGACGCAGTGCCTTCTCGAGGTCCGCGCCCTCGGCGAGATGCTTGGCGACGAAGCGAGCGCCGACCTCGGTGTCGTTCTCGCTGTCGAATTCGATGCCCTCCGCCTCGAGTTCACGCTTGACCGACAGGTGGTTGGAGAACGACCCGTTGTGCACCAGGCACTGGTCCGGACCGACGGCGAACGGATGCGAGCCGGCGGCCGTGACCGCGGACTCGGTTGCCATGCGGGTGTGGCCCACACCCTGCCAGCCGATTGCTGCGGGCAGGCCGAATCCGCGGGCCAGATCGAGCGGGTCGCCCATGCCCTTGAGCACGGTGACCTCG
Source organism: Rhodococcus sp. NPDC003348 (assembly GCF_053589375.1). Classification (NCBI taxonomy): domain Bacteria; kingdom Bacillati; phylum Actinomycetota; class Actinomycetes; order Mycobacteriales; family Nocardiaceae; genus Rhodococcus; species Rhodococcus sp. NPDC003348. Next base: position 145,698 of record NZ_JBSFRT010000003.1, on the reverse strand, counting down.
TCGCCGAATCCGATGACGGTGGCGTCCGGTGCGACGGAACGGATCACGGTGGTGAGCTCGTGGGCCGGGACCGGGGCGTGCAGCACCGTCGTCGGTGGCAGTTCGATCGCGGTGACCCCCACGCCGAGCACCGCGCTCGCGGCGGTGGCCAGGCCGGGCTCCGCGCCGAGCACCGACACCGCGGCGTGGCCGGCGGGGGAGAAGGCGGGGTCGCCGTAGATGGCCATGCCCGCGGAATCGGGTCCGCGGTCGACCATCTCGCCGAGCATGCCGGTCAACAGTTCACCCAGTCGAGGGTGCAGGGAGGGCTCGCGAAGGTGGAGCCCGACGATGCCGCACATGGGCAGTCTCCTTGTCAGGGGGGTTCGGGTTGGTCAGAAGGCGGTGAGGTAGGTCTCGACCTCCCAGAGGGTCACCGAGTTGTGCCACCGGAAGAACTCCTCGCGCTTGAGGCCGGTGAAGTAGTCGGCGACCCCGGGGCCGGCGGCATCGAGTGCCCCGCAGACGACGGGATCGGCGGCGAGCGCGTCCATCGCGTGCAGCAGGGTCATCGGCAGGGTGCCCGGCCCGGCTCCCGCACCCGGCTCGCCCGGGTCGAGGTTGCGTTCGATTCCGTCGAGCCCGGCCACGATCGCGGCCGCCGCGGCGAGATAGGGGTTCGCCGAGCCGTCGCCGCCGCGCAGTTCGACGCGGTTGTGGTCCGGCACGCGCAGGTAGTGGGTGCGATCGTTGCCGCCGTAGGTGGCCCGGCGCGGCGACCAGGTGGCGCCGCTGCTCGTCGCGGTGGCGCCGGTTCGCTTGTAGGAGTTGACCGTCGGCGCGATCACTCCCTGCAGTGCGCAGGCGTGCTCGAGGATGCCCGCGATGAAGGAGTACGCGGTCTGCGAGAGCCCGAGGCCGCGGGGGTCGGAGGCGTCCGGGAAGGCGGACTCGCCGTCACGCCACAGGGACAGGTGCATGTGCAGTCCGCTGCCGGTGCGGTCGGCGAACGGCTTCGGCATGAAGGTGGCGGTCATGCCGCGTTCCTCGGCGAGGACCGAGATCAGGTAGCGCAGGGTCACCACCCGGTCGGCGGTGGTCAGCGCGTCCGAGTAGTTGAAGTTCTGCTCGAACTGACCGTTGCCGTCCTCGTGGTCGTTGGCGTAGTTGCCCCAGCCGAGCTCGTTCATGGCGGTGGAGATCGAGGTCAGGTGCTCGTACATCCGGGTGACGTCGCGGGCGTCGTAGCAGGGCTGTCGGGACGTGTCGAGTGCGTCGGCGGTGCGCAGGCCGCCGTCCTCGTCCTTGTTGACCAGGAAGTACTCGATCTCGGCGCCGACGTTCACCTCGAGACCCTGAGCGGCGGCGCGAGCGAGCGCCGACTTCAGGATGACCCGCGGGGCGTACGGCCAGGGCTTGCCCTCGACGTGCGGGTCGCAGTGGACGAGCGCCAGGCCGGAGCGGACGAACGGGATCGGGGTGAACGAGGAGGGGTCGGGGATCGCGACCAGGTCGGGATCCTTGGGCTCCTGTCCCATCGCGCCGGCCGCGTAACCCGCGAAACCGACTCCCTCGGTGGCCAGCTCGTCGACCGATTCGACGGGAACCAGCTTCGCGCACGGCTTGCCTGCGAGATTGACGAAGACCGCGAGGATGAAGCGGGTACCGGTGGCGCGAGCGAGGCCGGCGAGATCGGTGCCGGTCGGTGTGAGGTCGGTGGATGAGGGCAGACGCGTCACGTTCAGATCGGTGGTGTCGAGCGTCATCGGGGCTCCTGGTCTTCTCGGCTGCGAAGTAATGAATCAGTGAGGAAGTTTCATTAGGTGAATCGCTGTCGAATACCAGGAAACATAGCATCCGTGACGGTCGTGTTACGGCCACGTCAGGTTGCGGTGACGACTTCGCTGGCGGCACGGCGAGGGCAATTCGGTTGCGGTCGAGAGGATTTGGTTACATCGATTTATCCCGACGCAACCTCGCTGTGTGTTTCCTCTCAGTAGTGTCTGTTTCACGCCAGCGATTCGGCGTTCTTCCTTCCCCTTGCTTCTCCGGCCTGTTCGGCCGGCCCCGTGACCAGGAGTTCTCATGGCAGACGGCACCACCACGGTCCCCGCGTTCCGCGTCACCTCCGACTTCTGGAGGACGCTTCCTCAGATGCCGGTGGCGGAGTTCCCCGGCACCGAGGGCTACATCGACGACGTCTACCCCAACCCGGACGGCTCGGAGATGGCTGCGGGGTACTTCAAGCTCGACCCGACCGACGCCCCACTCGACTACACCTACGAGTACGACGAGATGAAGGTGGTCCTCGACGGCGAATTCCGGCTGGAGAACCTCGACACCGGACAGGTCGAGGTCGCCGGGCCCCGGGATGCGATCTTCTTCCCCAAGGGCTCGCGTATCCGGTTCACCACCCCATCCGGTGCACTGGCGTTCTACGTCGGCCAGCGCACCTTCGCGCCCTAGGGGGCGTGGTGACCGTCTGCATGGACACCACCAGCGTCGGGCGCTGGCACTCGGAACGGGTGGACGTCGCCGACGGTGGCCGGGTCGTCACCGTTCTGTCGTTCGGTGGCGAGGCCCGCCACCGGGCGAACGAGCTGGTCGCGGGCTTCTCCGGCACCCGGGTGAACTGGCTGCGCCTGCCGCCCGGGTGGACCCAACTCGCCGGCGACGTCCTGGACCGGCAGCTCGTCGCCGCCCGGGTCGGCTGGCGACTGGTCCTGGTCGGCGCCGAGGAGCCGGTGCTCGCGGCGCAGGCCCGCGCCCTCGCCGCGGGCCTGCTGAGCGAGGAGATCCTCGCCGAGGTCGTTCCGGCTCGGGGAGCGGACGCCGACGTCCGCCGGGTGCACTGCGCGCACTGCGCGACCGTCCACTCGGTGGCGGTGCCCGTCGGCGGGCTGACTCGATGCCCCGAATGTGCGGCCGATCTCGTTGTCTACCACCATCTGTCGCGCCGGACCGGCGCGTACCTCGGCTACATGATCGATGCGGAGGATCGCTGATGACACCGATGACGGAGGAATCTCCATGACGCCGATGACGGAGGAATCTCCATGACGCAGACGTCCGACATCCGTGTGCGGGGTGACGCACCGACCCGGGTACTCGTGGTCGCTGCCGTCGGCATGCCCGCCGACGGTGTGCGTCATCTGCGCCTCGTCGATCCGGAGGGTGCGCCCTTGCCGTCCTTCACCCCGGGCAGTCACGTCGTGGTGACCTGTGGGGTCGACGACGACGGGCGCCCCCGACGCAACTCGTACTCGCTGACCGGGCCCGAACTCGAACCCGACGCGTACGAGATCTCGGTGCGGCTCGACCCAGCCGGCCGGGGAGGCTCCCGCTGGATCCACGACCTGGCACCCGGTGACACCGTCGAGATCGGCCGTCCGCGTAGCGCTTTCGCTCCGGTCCTGACGGCACGACATCACCTGCTCGTCGCCGGCGGCATCGGGGTCACCCCGATCCTGTCGCATGTCCGGGCGGCGTCCACGTGGGGACGATCGTTCGAGGTGCACTACGTCTTCCGCCCCGGGGACGGCCCGCACCTGCGCGAACTGCGCGAGCTGTGCGGTGACCGGCTGCGCACCTTTCACACGCCCGCCGAGCTCTGGACGGAACTGGCACCCGCCCTGCTCGACCGCCCGCTGGGCACCCACCTGTACGCGTGCGGTCCTGCGCCACTCATCGACGAGCTCACCGCCCGCGCCGCCGACGCCGGATGGCCACCCGCCCGAATTCACCACGAACACTTCGGTGTCGGCGCCCTCGACGCCGGGCAGCCGTTCACGCTGGGCCTGCGGCGCAGCGGGATCGACGTGCCGGTGCCCGCGGGGGTGAGCGCCCTCGAGGCGCTCGAGCAGCACGGGGTGCCGGTGCCCAACCTGTGCCGCCAGGGTGTGTGCGGCGAATGTCGCACCGCGACGGTCGGTGGCGCCGCACAACATCGCGACCTGTACCTGACCGAGTCGGAGAAGAGTGCGGGCACGCACTTCATGCCGTGCGTCTCCCGCGCCGCCGGTGACCGAATCGAGGTGGACCTGTGACCGCCGTTGCCCTGCCCGCCCGCGTGGTGCGGTTTCCGTTTCCGTTCCCACACGAAACCTACCGCTACAGCACCAATGTCGAGCCCGCAGGCACCCGCGCGGTCACGGCGGCGGGGAGCTGGGGCGAGCATCCCGTCGACATCGACGAGTGGTACCACGAGGAGCTCGCCGAGCGGCGGCGCATCCTGTCGGGGGATCCGTCCCGGTTCCAGGCCTTGTCGCACATGGACGTCGCGCAGTGGGAGGCGATGGTGACGCTGATGCGGATGCTCGCCCACGCCTACCCGGACCGGTTCTCGCTCACACGAGAGGGAGACGGATGGCTCTGGAGCAACGCTGAACTCGGGTGTCGGCAGTCGTTCATCCATGGCGACGTCGACACCCTGCCCGAAGCGCCGCTGCGCTACATCGGCGGGCAGATCCAGGAGGACGTGGTCCTGCTCGACCAACGCGAGGGAGCGCTCTGGGGTGACGCCGGATTGGTGACCTTCGCGGCGGACTGGTCGCTGCGCTTCGACGTCGGTATGAGCTTCCTTCAGATCCACGGGCCGGTCCCGCGCGTGCACGAGGAAGGAGTAATCCCCCGCGCGCAACAGTTCCTGATGGGATTACAACCGGGACAACGCTATCGGCGGACCAACTGGACCCTGACCGTGGACCGGCGACTGGACACCGCCACCGAGACCTATCCGGACTGGGGCCGGGACCGCCGGCTCGTCGCGGAGGGCCCGGGCGTCGACGTGGGCGCCCGCCTGCACCTGAGGGTGGAGGTGCAGCACCTGGTCCGGTTGGGGGCCTCCGGTTCGATCATGTTCCTGATCCGCACCCACCTGCTGCCGTTCGAGGAGGTCGCGCTCGTGCCCGGATGGGCGCAGCGCCTGCACGATGTCCTCGTCGAGCTGCCCGACGACATCGCCGACTACAAGGGCATCACCCGGACCCGGGGTCCCGGCATCGCCTGGCTCCGCGAGTACGCGGGAGTGTCGGCGTGAGCGCCGGATTCGACCGCGGCGGTGTCGGCGGGGAACCGGACGCCATCGACAGCGCCGGGCGGGTGTTCCTGGTCGCCGCCCTCGGTCGGTGTCCGGACGGACGCCGGGTGGCCGCCGAATGGGTCGCGCAGGCGATCGCGCTGGGCCGCACCGCGACCGTGATGGTCGACGCCGACGCCGAGCGTGTCCGGACCGCGGTGCTCGGCGCCAGCGCGGGCACCCGCGTGATGCTGGCGGGGCCGGAACGGGACGTGATGGCCGCGGTGGCCGGCGTCCGGGCCGCGGGGGCGCTGCCCTGCGAGGTGACCACCCACCTCACCGCGCCGGGTGCCGTCGCGGTGTTCTGCCCACACTGCGCCACCGCGGCGGACACGGCCGCCGCGCCCGGTGACCGTGTCCCGTGCCGGTCGTGCGGCACCGTGCTGGAGGTGCGTTCCCACCGCTCGTCGCACCACGGCAGTTATCTCGGCGCGGTGGCCGAGGTCGCCTGACCCTCGATCGATCGAAGGAGTGACGTTTGACCACGAGTGTGCATGCCAGTGACCTCGAGCGGCTGCCCTGGCCGTTCCCCGAGAACGAGAACACCTTCCGCTACGCCGTCAACGTCGAGCCCGCCCCGCGTTTCACCGCCACCGCGACCGGCGGCTGGGGCGAGCACGTCGTGGACCTCGGCCCGGACTACGTCGAGATGATGACGCTCCGCGCGGCGGTGCTGGCCGCGGATCCGGAACGGCTACAGGTGCTTGCGCACATGACACCCGCCTGCTGGGACGTGATGCTCTACCTGATGGGGCAGTTGGCGTCGTCGTATCCGGACACGATGGAGCTGCACCGGGACGGCACCGAATACCGTTGGGTGAATCGGCTTCTCGGGATCGACCAGGACTTCCTGCTCGGTAATGCCGGGACCCTGCCCGAGCACCCCCTGGCGTTCATCGGACGGCAGGTGCCCGACGACATCCTGCTGCTCACCGAACGCGACGGCCGGTTGTGGTTCGACGCCGCGCTCGTCACCTCGTCCGCGGACTGGTCGGTCAAGTTCGACATCGGCATGAGCTTCGACGAGATCCACCGGCCGGTACCGGGACTGACACCCGGCGGGGTGACCGGCCGGGCCGAGCAGTTCATGCGCAGGCTCACCACTGACCAGGTGTACCGGCGGGTCAACTGGACGTTCTCGGCGGTCGGCTCCCGGCTGCGAGACACCAGCCTCGAGACGATGCCGCGGTGGATGCACGACATGCCGCGCCTGGTCGCCGACGAGGACTGGGGCCGCATCCAGTTGCGCATCGAACTCGAGCACCTGATCCGGCTGCCGATGACCGGCGCGCTGGTGTTCAACATCCGCACCTACATGGCGCCCCTCGCCGAGATCGCGACCGTCCCCGAGTGGGCCGGCCAGCTCGCCGACATCGTCGAGGAACTGCCAGCGGACATCGCCGCCTACAAGGGGATCGACGGCTACCGGATGCCCGCGATGGCCTGGCTACGGTCGCGAATCGGCGGCGTCCGCTAGGAGGTCGCGCCGGGCGAACGGCCACGGTAGGTCAGGAAGACCGTTTCTTTCTCGCCCTGGAGCCGGATGTCGAAAACGTAGCCGTCGGCGTCCCGGGTCGTCACGAGGGTGCTGCGCCGCGGCGGTTCGAGCGACGCGAGCAGGGGATCGGTGGCGAGCACGCCCTCGTCGGCGGGCAGGTAGGCGCGGGTGAACAGCCGGTTGAGCAGCCCTCGTGCGAACACGGTCACCGCGAAGAACGGCGGCCGGCCGTCCTCGCCGACCCCGGGAGCGAGCGTCGAGAACGAGTAGGCGCCCTGGTTGTCGGTCGAGGCGCGGCCCCAGCCGGTGAACGTCCAGCCGTCGCGGTGCAGGGAGCCGGCACGCTGCACGACCCGCCCGTCCGGGCCTGCCTGCCAGATCTCGAGCAGCGCGTCCGGCACCGGGTCGCCGTTGCCGTCGAGCACCCGGCCGTGCAGGCGGACGCCCTCGCAGTGTGCCGGCGGGACGAGCTCGTTGTCACCGTCGAACGGCAGCGCGTATCCGAAGAACGGTCCGACCGTCTGGCCCGGGGTCGGGGGCAGGGCAGTGGGGGAGAGGTGGGTGCTCACGCGTGATCCTCCGGTTCCGTCCAGGTCTTGGCGCTGCCGGACAGGACGATGTCCCACCGGTAGCCCGTGCTCCACTCGTGCGAGGTGACGTCGTGGTCGTACTGCGCGACGAGGCGTTCGCGCGCCTTCCGGTCCGTGATCGACTGGAAGATGGGATCCAGCTCGAACAGCGGGTCGCCCGGGAAGTACATCTGGGTGATCATCCGCTGCGTGAAATCGGTTCCGAACAGCGAGAAGTGGATGTGCGCGGGCCGCCAGGCGTTGTGGTGGTTCCGCCACGGGTACGGTCCGGGCTTGATCGTGGTGAAGCGGTACGAACCGTCGGCGGCGGTGAGGCAGCGTCCGACGCCGGTGAAGTTGGGGTCGATCGCGGCGTGGTGCTGGTCGCGCTTGTGGATGTACCGGCCGCCCGCGTTCGCCTGCCAGATCTCGACGAGCTGCCCGGCGATCGGCCTGCCCTCGCCGTCGACGATCCGGCCGGTGACGACCGTGCGCTCGCCGACGGGCTCGCCGCGGTGCTGGATCGTCAGGTCCGCTTCGAGGGGATCGACGTCCTGGTCGCCGAAGACCGGCGCCCAGAGCTCGATGCCCTCGGGGTCGGCGTGGTGCAGGTCCTTCGTCGGGTGGCGCAGGACGCTGCTCCGGTAGGGCGGGTAGTCGAGGCGGGGCTGGAACTCCTCGATGCCGCCATGGGTGTATTCCGTCTCGATGTCGCGGATCTCGGCGAGGATCTCCGACTGGGTCGATGCGGCGGCATCGGAGGATGCTCTCGCCCGGAGGTCAGATGGTGTGGTCACAGCGGCAGGCTAGGGCGCCGCCGCGCGCCGCCGCGACGGTAGGCTTTCACTGAGTGGAAGGACGTCGAGCATGGCCGGAAACACCGCCGCCCCGGGCACGACCGTGGTCTCCCGGGTCCTCGCGATCCTGGGCGCCTTCGACGACGGGCATCGGGCGCAGACGCTCACGGCGCTCGCGGGACGTGCCGGCCTCGCGGTCCCCACGGCGCACCGGCTGGTCGGCGAGCTCGTGGCGTGGGGGGCTCTGGCGAGACGGGACACGGGCGAGTACGTGGTGGGCCCGCGGCTGTGGGAACTCGGCCTGCTCGCCCCGGTCCAGACCGGGATCCGCGAGATCGCCTCGCCGTTCCTGCACGACGTCTACGGTGCCACCCTCGCCACCGTGCACCTCGCGGTGCGCAAGGGCACCCAGGTGCTCTACCTCGATCGGCTTCGAGGTCACGCGTCGGTGCCCGTGGTCAGCACCATCGGCTCCACCCTGCCGCTGCACGCCACCGCCGTCGGGAAGGTGCTGCTGGCATACGCGCCGCCGGACGTCCAGGAGGTGGTACTGGCGTCGCTGACGCGGATCACCCCGTACACCGTGACCCACCAGGGCCGGCTCCGGGACCAGTTGCGTCGCGTGCACCGGGACGGTTTCGCGGAGACCCGCGAGGAGATGAGCCTCGGTGCCTGCTCGGTGGCGGTCCCGGTCCGGGCGCCGGACGACAGGGTGATCGCGGCCCTCGGGCTCGTCGTGCCGACCCTCGCGCGGGATCGGTCCCGGCTCGTGGCCGCACTCCAGGTGGCCGCGCGTGGCGTCGAACGCAGCCTCCGTGGCGGATCTTCCGCTCAGTGAAATTCCGTGCTGGCCGTCACTCGGCGTGGCCGCTTCACTGTCGGTCATGCGTACCGAGGTAGCCATCATCGGCGCCGGCCCCGCGGGCCTGCTCCTGTCTCATCTGCTCGCCGAGCAGGGTGTCGATTCCGTCGTGATCGAGACCCGCTCCCAGGACTACGTGCTCTCCCGCATCCGCGCGGGCATCCTCGAGCACTCGACCGTCGAACTGCTCGACTCCGTCGGGCTCGGCGAGCGGCTGCGCCGCGAGGGCCAGGAGCATCGCGGCATCTATCTGCAGACGCCCGGCGAACGGCACCACGTCGACTTCGTCGAACTGTGTGGGCGCAGTGTGTGGGTATACGGGCAGACCGAGGTCACCAAGGACCTCGTCGCGGCCCGCGAGGGCGCCGGCCAGCCGTTCTTCTACGAGGTCACCGACACCGCACTGCACGACATCGACAGCGACTCGCCCTACGTGACGTTCGTGGACGCGAAAGGTGTGGAGCGCCGTGTCGACGCGGCCGTGATCGCCGGGTGCGACGGCTCGTTCGGACCGAGCCGGGCGGCAATTCCGGACAGCGTCCGCCGGACCTGGGAACGCACCTACCCGTACTCGTGGCTCGGCGTGCTCGCCGACGTGCCGCCGTCCACCGACGAACTGATCTACGCCTGGCACCCCGACGGCTTCGCGATGCACTCGATGCGCTCGGACACCGTCAGCCGCCTCTACCTCCAGGTTCCCAACGGCACCGATCTCGCCGAGTGGTCGGACGACCGGATCTGGGAGGCGTTGAGCCGGCGTCTCGGCGATGGAATCGACGGCTGGACACTGAAATCCGGACCGATCACCGAGAAGAGCGTGCTGCCGATGCGCAGCTATGTGCAGACCCCGATGCGGCACGGGCGGCTCTTCCTGGCCGGCGACGCCGCGCACATCGTCCCGCCCACCGGGGCGAAGGGACTGAATCTCGCAGTCTCCGACGTGGCCTTGCTGGCACCCGCGCTGATTGCGTTGCTGCGCAAGGACGACGAGACCCTCGCTGACGGCTACAGCGAGAGCGCACTGCGTCGCGTCTGGCGCTGCACCCACTTCTCCTGGTGGATGACGACCATGCTGCATCAGAGCGGCGATCCGTTCGACGCGCAGTTGCAGCGTTCGCAACTGCAGTGGATCGCCGGCAGCGCGGCCGGCTCCACCGGACTCGCCGAGAACTACGCCGGACTCCCGATCGGTATGTGAGAAGTCTCCGTCGCCCGTGAGTCCGTCCGGCCCGTCAGGGGACGGAAGGACTCACGGGTGCAGCGCGCTTCCGGCCAGCCACTGGTCCCACGGCACGCTCCAGTCGCCGTTCTGCCACACCTCGAGCGGGGCGCCGCCGGTGTTGCGGATCTCGACGACGTCGCCGGGCTGCGAGAAGTTGAAGAACCACTGGGCGTTCGTCGGGTTCAGGTTCAGGCAGCCGTGCGAGGTGTTGGTGTTGCCCTGCGCCCACACGCTCGACGCCAGCTCGTGCAGGTAGATGCCGTCGGTGCTGATCCGGGTGGCCCAGTTGATCGACTCCTTGTAGCCGAGGCGCGAGTTGATCGGCAGCCCATAGGTCGACGAGTCCATGATCACCGGGTTCGCCTTGTCCATCACCGTGTAGGTGCCGGGCTGCGTCCAGAACGAGAGCGTCGTGTTGCCGATCGTCTCGGTGCCGCCCATGCCCATCGACGTCGGCATCTCGCGGACCACCTGGCCGTTCTCGTAGACGGTCACCATCTTGGTGTCGTCGTCGGCGATCGAGACGTGCGAGTCGCCGATCCGGAACGAGACCTTCTCGTCCTGCTCGCCGTAGAGGCCCTTCCCGAGCTGGGTGCCGTAGATCTTCGCGTCCACCGACACGGTGGTGCCGGGTGCGTAGTACTCCTGCGGACGCCAGTGCGCGTTCTGGTCGTCGAGCCAGTACCAGGATCCCTGAACCGGGGGAGTGGTGGTGACCGTCATCGCCTTCTCCGCGGCGGCCCGGTCGCCGATCTCCTCGTCGAAGTGCGCCACCACAACGAGGCCGACGCCGTACGTGCCGCCGTCCGTGATCGACTGTCCGCCGGTGGTGTTCAGGTACAGCCGGGTCTGGTTGTTCGGCGCGACGGTGGTGAAGGTCGTGTCCTTGGTGGTCGCGACGCCGCGGGAGTCGGTCGCTGCCACGGCCAGGTCGTAGGTCTTCCCGTATCCGAGTGGTTCGGCGGGCTTCCAGGACGTCTTGTCCGGTGTGGTGATGCCGTCGATGACCTTGCCGTCCGGGTTGGTCAGCGTCACCGACGTCAGCGTGCCCTGGGTGACGTCGACGCGGATCGGGCTCAGCGGGTTCACGGGAGTGTCGGTGTCGCCCGGGGTGAAGGTGATCGACGCCTCGGACTCCTGGGTCGCGGACGCCGCGGCGCCGGAGGACCCGGTGTCGCCGCCGTCCGAGCATCCGCCGAACAACAGCGCTGCGGCCACCGCGGCCGCGAGTGCGGTGGACTTGCGACGAAAACGCGACACTTCATGCCCTCCAGGATTCGAGCGGACACGATGCACCGCACGTTCGACTTGCCAGTTCAGGATATCGGCGCACGGGGCTCAGGCGTTTCCGGCGGCCGATGCCAGGGTGCCGACGCCGAGCACAGCGAGGATGCCTGCGCTCACGCTCTCGAGCCGCGCTGTGATCCGCGGGCTACGCAGCAGAGCGACCAGTCGGGACGCGGCGACCGCGAACCCGCTCATCACGACCAGTGCGACCGCGGCCTCCACTGCACCGAGCGTCATCGCCGATCCGAGCGTGACGTGACCGAGGAACTGCGGTACGACGGCCAGGTAGAACAAGCCGACCTTGGGGTTCAGTGCGCACGAGAGCACCCCCGCACCGAACGCCGAAACCGGGCGCGTGGCCGCGGCGACCGGGGCGGGTGTGTCCGCGACCGTCGCCGCACGACGGCGCTGCAGCGCCCGCAGTCCGAGGTAGAGCAGATACAGGCCGCCGGCGATCTTGAGGACCCGGTATGCGCTCGCCGACTGTTCGAGCAGCGTCGCCAACCCGAGCGCGACGACCGCGGCCCACAGGAGACCACCCAGGCTGACGCCGAGCGCGGCGGCGAGACCCGGACGGGTGCCCCCGATGCTGTAGCGCAGCACGAGGAACGAGTCGGGTCCGGGCATGATCGCCAGCAGCAGGCAGACACCCGCGAAACTGATCAGGGTTGCGGTGGTCACCGAACCAGGAAACCGCAGTTCCGGTGTGGTTTTCAAACCAATTTCCGGGTGCAGGTCCGGTGCCGGTCGGGAGTGCACGCCGCGCACCGGGATTCGGCATCCGAGCACAGCGTGAGGTGATGGAAGTCACAGCGAACTCGGTGTGGCCGGGTTGACAGCGCGGCCGAACGGCTGCCATTCTCGGCTCAGGTCATGAGTGCCAGCGCGTAGCCCCGGCTTGCTGGCCGGCAACCCTCCACCGCGGTGGGGTGCCCCGGGTGACGACCAGGCCGTGAATCCAATACCGGACACGGCAAGCGCGGACTCGATGCATCAACCCTCACCGCACGAGTCCCTTGACGTAAGGGATGACGCCATGACTGCTGTACTCGACACCACCCTCTGTGCCGACGCCGTTCGCAACGAAAACTGTGATGGCACTGCGCCTTTCGCGCCGGTCTGTGGCAGTGACCTGATCGCGCCGCTCGCCGACGGCACTTCGATCGCGTACGCCAACTTCGACTACGCCGCCAGTGCCCCCGCGCTGTCCGCCGTCGCCGAGCGGGTGCAGTCGCTGCTGCCGTTCTACGCCAGCGTGCACCGCGGGGCCGGCTACGCCTCCCAGGTCTGCACCGAGCGGTACGAGGGCGCCCGTGACGTGGTCGCCGACTTCGTCGGGGCCCGCACCGACGACGTCGTGGTGTTCACCCGCAACACCACCGACGCACTGAACCTGCTCGCCTCCTGCGTGCCCGGCGAGGCCGTCGTCCTCGACATCGAGCACCACGCAAACCTGTTGTCCTGGAACCGGAACGGTGCCCGCGTCGTCCGTTCCGCGGACACCGTCGAGGAAACCGTCCAGCGCATCGTCGCCGAACTGTGCACCCGCCCGGCTGCACTGCTCGCCGTCACCGGCGCCTCCAACGTGACCGGCGAGGTGCTGCCGATCGCCCGCCTCGCGCGGATCGCCCACGAGTGCGGCGCCCGGATCCTGGTCGACGCCGCCCAGTTGCTGCCGCACCGCCGCGTCGACATCGCCGAGCTCGGCGTCGACTACCTGGCCTTCTCCGGGCACAAGCTGTACGCGCCGTTCGGCGCCGGCGCCCTCGTCGGCCGCGCCGACTGGCTGGACGCCGCCGAGCCCTACCTTGCCGGCGGCGGCGCCACTAAGAACGTCGAGATCGACGCCGTGCAGTGGGCCGCCGCTCCGCAGCGGCACGAGGCGGGCACCCCGAACGTGCTCGGCGCCGTCGCGATCGCCGCGGCATGCGAGACACTCGCCGGGTTCGACGCCGACGCCGTCGAGCTGCACGAGCGCGTGCTGTGCGACCGACTCACGGCCGGACTCGAATCGATCGACGGTGTCCGGGTGCTGCGGATCTGGCCGGACTCGCCGGACGCCGTCGGCATCGTCACCTTCACCGTCGCCGGCGCCGAGCCGCGCGCGGTCGCGACCCACCTGTCGGACCTGCACGGCATCGGAGTGCGGGACGGCAAGTTCTGCGCCCACCCGTTGCTGTCGCGCCTCGGGTACGCCGAGGGGGCGGTTCGGGCCAGCCTCGGACTCGGCAGCAGCAGCGCGGACGTCGATCGCCTGATCGCCGCAGTCGGCGAGTTCGCCGCGCTGCGCGCGACGAACGGTGTTCCTGCACGGTAACATCGGCGTCATGACTACGGACGCGGTGGACCTGATCGGTGGCCAGTGGTGCCGCCGGCACGTCGACCTGTGCCGTACCGCCTCGGGTATGTGTCCGGTCTGAGCTCGGCCTCGCCGGACCCGTCACTCCACCACCTTCCCGAGGACAGTCATGTCTGCATCGTTTTCGTCCCGTCCTGTCCGGCCGCTGCATGTGGCCGTCGAACTCTCCGGCGCCGGCCACCACCCCGCGTCGGCTGCCCACACCGATTTCCGAATCCCTTTGGGGCTCAGTGACTACTGGGTTCAGCTCACCTCCTCCACCCTCGATCTCGTCGGGGATCCGGGCTCCGTGATCCGGGTGCGAGCCCGCGACCTCGGGGAGGCGCAGCGGCGCCGCGAGACCGCCCGCATCCGCGCGGCGGCGGACGGCCGCGACCCCGACACGGTCGCGGTCCTGCTCGACGTCGAGGTGCTCCTCGCCGACGATCACCGTGCCGCCCGGCGCGAACTGGCCCGCCTGGATGCCGGCCTGACCGAACCCCATGTGCCGGAGTCCCTCTCGTACATCGGCACCCCGTCCGGCCTGGCCGGTCTGATCGCCGACATCCGCGCCGCCGGAGTGGCGGACGGTGTCACCCTGCTGCCCCTGGTCCTGCCCAGGGTGCTCGACCGCGTCGTCGACGACGTGCTGCCCATGCTGCACGAGGGTGGCGTGACCGAGCCGTCCGCGGTCCTCGGCGAGGTTCTCGGGCAGTTCGGGTTGTCACCCGACCGGCGCGCGCTCGCGTCCTGACCCGCCGCGCGCCGCTCCGGGCGTGACCCCTCACGGCTGAAGGTGGCCTTCAGCCGGTGGAGAACGAAACGGGGTTTGCCTGTGGTCGGCGACGCGTGACCACGTCACCCCAGGACGACATGGATACGCGGGTCCGGATCGAAGCGGTAGCCGGACCCGCGCACCGTCGACACCTGTCCGCCGAAGCGGCCCAGCTTGGTTCGGACCCGCGAGACGTGCACGTCGACGCTGCGCCCGGCGCGGTCCCGCTCGCCGAGGGTGCCGCTCAGTTGCAGCATCCGGCGACGCGAGACGACCTCACGCGGCCGACTGGCCAGGTGCGAGAGTATCTCGAATTCGGTGTGGCTCAGTGAGATCGGCGTCCCGTCGAGTCGCGCTTCCCGAGCGGGCAGATCGATCAGCAGTGGGGCGGTCGCATCGACGCCCGCGCGCACCGCGACGCCCGGCAACAGTTCACGCGCGCTGACGCGCAGTGCATCGGCGAGCGCTGTCAACTGACCGCGGTCGGCGGATCCGGAGAACTGCATGGTGAGCACGAGGTCGGTGCTCGACCTCGGAACTGACGAATCGGTCATGGGGGCTCCGATGTCGGATGGATCGGGTGTGACGGCCGGGTCAGTGCGGGCCGTGACATTCCCGTTCGACGTGGATGCCGTTGGAGGCGACGGTCATTCGTCGAGTGGGCTGGACCGGTGGTAGCGGCCGCCGTGGTAGAGGAGTGGAGCGGCCGCGGCCTCCGCGTCGTTCTCGTCGTGGATCCGGGTCACCAGCCCGATCACCAGCGTGTGATCGCCCGCCGGGATCAACTGATGCACGGTGGTGCGGAGCCAGATCGGGGTGCCGTGCAGCACCGGTTCCCCGGTCTCGAGTCGCTTCCACAGCGAGGTGTCCGAGAAGCGCTCGTCGGCGCTGCGGGAGAACCGCTGCGCCAGGTGCCGCTGGTGCTCGCCGAGCAGGTGGATGACCAGTGAGTCCGCCGCGTGCAGCGCACGGATCGACGACGAGGTGTGCGCGATGTTGAACGACACCAGCGGTGGGTCCAGCGACAGTGAGGCGAACGAGGTCGCGGTGAAACCCACCGGCCCCGAATCGGAGTCGAGGGTGACGATCGTGACGCCCGCCGGATAGCTGCGCATCGCGGTGCGGTACTGGTCGGCCGTGACCGTGTGCGGGTCCGCGGGCAGATCGGCGGCGCGGTCGTGGTGCTGCGGTTCCAGGGGCTGTGGCATGAGGTACTCCGATTCGGGATGCACGTGACTTCGGGATGCACGTGCGTGCGGATTCAGGGGGCACGGGAAGCCGCACACAGTGGTGGGCGCCGCCGGGTCGAATCAGCGCGGACAGCGCCACGACGTGACACGGCACAGGTCGACGTGTCTACGCCGCCAGCACTGCACGGTCACGGGTGCCTCCAGAATCGGTTTGCCCCACTATAAGCCGGTCCTCAGTCGACGTCGACGGCCAGACCCGCGGTGATTCGAATCAGTTCGCGGAAGGTGGTCCGGAACACGGTGTCGGGACGCCCCGCGGCCGCCCACAGTTCCGGATACCCCTCGAGGGCGGAGTCGACGTAGGTGGACAGGTTGGTCGGATGCCCGACCGGGGCGACACCGCCGAGCGGCTGACCGGTCACCTCCCGCACGAGTGATGCGGGGGCCTGGGCCAACGAGCCCTCGAGGCGTTTGCCGGTGCGTTCGACGTCCACCTGGTGCGCACCCGAGACCAGCAACAGGACCGGCTCGTCGTCGAGGAGGAAGACCAGGGACTTGGTGATCGCCCCGATGTCGACGCCGAGGGTCGCGGCCGCCTCGGCAGCGGTGTGGGTGGGCTGGTCCTGCGTGACCACCACCCCGTGGTGGCCCCGCGCGATCAGCGTCCTCGCGACGTTCGCCGCGTCCGGATGCAGTGTCCTCGCCATGCCCCACCATATGACCGCAGGGCATCTCGTGCGCGCCGAAGCGCCGGTTCAGTCCGAATGCGGGCGGCGGGCGGCGCGGGCGGTGCAGGCGAACACCGCCGCGAGTCCGACGAGGGTGTAGACCACGAGTGTCACGATCGGGGCTCCGACGCCGGTGCCGTGGAAATAGACGATGCTGCGCACCCCCTCCGTCCCCGCGCCCGGGGTGATCCAGCGGCCGATCGCCGCGTAGAAGGTGGGCAGCACGTTCGATCCGAATGCTCCACCCGCGCTGGGGTTTCCGAGCACCACGAAGATCAGGATCGCCAGGGGCACGGCCAGGATGCCGAGAGCCGCGCGCATGCCCATCGTGAACATGCCGGTCGCGAACACCACCCCGGCGCCGAGCAGCGACAGCGGCAGCAGGTGCCCGGTGAAGGTGCCGAGCAGGTTCGTGGTCACCAGTGCGCCGAGGAATCCGGAGGCCAGCGAGTACGCGGCCATGAGCGCGGTGTGCAGGCCGGCCTCGCGCAGCGTCCGCGGCGCCCCGATCAGCAGGCCGATCGCCGCGGCCAGCAGGTATCCGCCGACCACCCAGCCGATCGACAGGTAGAACCCGGACAGTCCGCGGTTGTCGTGCGCGCCCACCGGGACCTCGTCGCGGACCACGAAGGTGCGGCCCTGCTCGGCGGTGACCTTCGTGAAGATGCCCTCCAGGGCCGATGCGGCGGACGTGCCCGCGCCGCTCGCGGTGATCAGGGTGTCGGGACCGGTTGCGGCGAGTGCGTACCCGCCCATCACCTCGCGCTGGGCGATCAGCGTGCGCAGCTCGTAGGTGCTGGCGGCGACCCGCGCCTGCACCGGGTGACCGTCGATGTCGTTCAGCCGGTCGGCCACCTGCTGGTCGATCCCTGCAGGCAGACCCGCCTCGGCGACCACGGCGATCGGGATGTCACGCGGGGTCGGCTGATGGAACGCCGCGACGTAGCTCGTGATGAACCCGAGCTGGAGGAGCAGTACGCCGATCGTCACCGCGATCAGGATCTGACGCGGGCTGTAGCGGTCGGTCGGACTGGTGGACCGGTGCGGTGCGGTTTCGGTCGCCGCGTCGACGTCTGTGATGCTCATGTGTTTTTCGGTGCTCCCACGCCATTGCCGATACCCAAGGTATTGAATACCGTAGGTATTCAGAATTCACGAGGTCAAGGGCGAAAGTGGACAACCGTGGCAACTGAGTCGAGCGCGACAATGGATGACGACCCGAGAGCTGCGTCACAGGGCGGCCCGGTGGCGCTGTCCCGGCCGTCCCGGACCGAGGTGCGTCGGCGTCTGCTCGAGGCCGCCGCCGAGGAGTTCGCCGAACGCGGATTCGCCTCGGCCCGGCTCGCCGAGATCGCCCGCCGGGCCGGGTTCACCAAGGGCGCCGTCTACTCCAATTTCGAGTCCAAACAGGACCTGTTCGCGGAGCTGTTCGCCGAACGCTCCCTCGAGGTGGCGGGCCGGGTGCTCGCCGAGATCGCCGGACTCGGCGCGGTCGACGCGGCCGGTCGGGGTGGCGAGACCATCAGCACGTGGCTCGTCGGTGACCCGGGATGGGCACTGCTCGTGCTCGAATTCGGCGTACAGGCCGCCCGTGAACCGGCCATCGCGGAGGCCTACCTGCGGGAGCGGCGCTCGCTGCGAGGACAACTCGAGGAACTGATCACCGGACGGGCCGTCGAGTGGGGGATCGCGGACAGCGTCGACGCTCGCACCCTCGCGATCACCGTGATGGCGCTGATCTCCGGCCTGATGCTCGAGCACGCCGTCGACCCGGAACAGGTGGACAGGCGGGCCGTGCAGGCCGCGGTCGCCGGGGTGTTCGCCGGTGCATTCACCCGCACCTGACCTCCATCCCCGGTGAACGAATGGGCCATTCGTTCACATGGACCGACCGAATGGCCCATTCGGTCGGGGACGGGAGGGCCGGAAGCGGAGGGTGGTCAGGCGTAGTTGTCGTAGCCGCCCTCGGGTCCGAGCATGCGCTCGATGCGGGTGCGGTTGACCTTCGCCAGTTCGCCGAGCATCGTCTTGCGTTCGATGTCGGGGGAGTGGGCCAGACGCAGTGCGAGGTCGCTCAGCAGTGCGGAGGCGTCACGGCCGGCCGCGCACCACAGGTACGGGTATCCGAACCGCTGCTCGTAGCGGGCGCACTCGGCGAGCACGGTCCGCATCGTCGCCTCGTCCGGTGCCCACACCGCGCACTGCTCGAGCGCGGACGCGGTGGTGTGGGCCCGCCGCGCGACCGCCGGATGGCACTGGAGGGTGCTGTCGATGTCGGCCGGGGAGAGTTCGAACAGTTCGGAGTCGGCGCTGGTGAGCAACGCCTCGCGAGTGGCGTACGGCCGCCCGGCGGCGACCCGGCCCGCCCAGATCGCCGAGCAGCAACACTCGAAGAGGGCGTGCATCGCGCTGCGGTGTGGCAGGTCGTTGAATCTGTCCAGCCCGATTCCCTGGTGCATCAGCATCGTGACCTCCCGGCGCATCCGTGTGGGTTCATGGTGAAACGCCGGCTGCGGTCGGGCCAGTTGTCGGGCCGGAAGTTTTCACAGGCTTAACGACGAACGGTCCGCGTGGTTACTCTTGAGTAATGACTCAAGATGCACGCGCTCAGAGCCTCGACCTGAAGGCCTTCACCGTCGAAATCAAGGACCACGTCGCCCAGGTGACGCTGATCGGACCCGGCAAGGGCAACGCCATGGGTCCCGACTTCTGGAGCGAGCTCGTTCCGCTGTTCGGCGCGCTCGACGCCGACCCCGAGGTGCGCGCGATCGTGCTCGCCGGCCAGGGCAAGAACTTCTCCTTCGGCCTCGACCTCGCCGCGATGGCACCGATGATGGCCCCGGTCCTCGGGGACAAGGCGCAGGCGGCGCCGCGGACCACGTTCCACGGCGACATCAAGGCGATGCAGCGCGGGATCAACGCGGTCGCCGACTGCCGCAAGCCCGTCGTCGCCGCCATCCAGGGTTGGTGCATCGGCGGCGGCGTCGACCTGATCACCGCCGCCGACATCCGCTACGCCAGCGCCGACGCCAAGTTCAGCGTCCGGGAGGTCAAGGTCGCGATCGTCGCCGACATGGGCAGTCTCGCCCGCCTGCCTCGCATCGTCGGCGATGGCCACATGCGTGAACTGGCCCTGACCGGCCGGGACATCGACGCCGCCCGAGCCGAGAAGATCGGCCTGGTCAACGACGTGTTCGACGACGCGGACGCCGTGCTGGCCGCCGCCCACGCCACCGCAGCCGAGATCGCCGCCAACCCGCCGCTGGTGGTGCACGGCATCAAGGACGTGCTCGACCACAGCCGCAGCTCCGAGGTCGACGACAGCCTCCGCTACGTCGCGGCGTGGAACGCGGCCTTCCTGCCGTCCGAGGACATCGGCGAGGCGATGGCCGCGGTCTTCCAGAAGCGTGCGCCGGAATTCAAGGGCCGCTGACTCCACTGGGACCCCCCGGGACACCGACGCTCCGGGCGACCGGCCGACCGTGCAGAGGTAAAGGCATGTCAGCCGGTTGCCCGAGGGGTGGGGTACACCACATACTTGCGGCGCCAAACGCTTGAGTGACGCACGCAAGGAGTGACAGATGACCCCGGACGACGTTGCGCCCCTGGCTGACCGGATCGGCAACGACCTGGTCCGCCTGCAGCGGGTGCGCGACCGGACCATCGCGCACGCGAAGGCGACCGACGGCATCGATCCCGCGGTGTTCGCCTGCCTCTTCCGGCTCATCCACGACGGGCCGATGCGGTCCAGCGCGCTCGCGGAGGCGATGTACACGGATCCTTCGACGGTGAGCCGACAGGTCACCCAACTCGTCGACCGCGGCCACGTGGAGCGGCAACCCGACCCCACCGACGGCCGGGCCAGCGTTCTCGCCGTCACGGACAGCGGCCGGGACGCGGCCGCCCGGATCCGGGCGCTGCGCAACGAGCGACTCGGCCGCCTCCTCGCCGACTGGCCCGTCGACGACCTCCGTGAGTTCACCCGGCTGCTGGACCGGTTCGTCGAGGATTACGAGCGGCTGCGGCCGGTGTTCGCGAAGGACGCCCGATGACCGACACCGCCGAGAGCACCACCGTCGCCGCCGAATCCGGCGGCGACGGCGTTTTCACCCACCGGCAGATCCTCGCCGTCCTGTCCGGGCTCATGATCAGCATGTTCCTGGCCTCGCTCGACCAGACGGTCGTCTCGACCGCGATCCGCACCATCGCCGACGACCTCGACGGCTATGCGCTGCAGGCCTGGGCCACGACGGCATACCTCGTCACCGCGACGCTGGTCACACCGCTGTACGGCAAGCTCTCCGACATGTACGGCCGCAAGCCGTTCTACCTGGCCGCGATCATCATCTTCGTGGTCGGTTCGCTGCTGTGTGCGGCCTCGCAGTCGATGTACATGCTGGCCGTGTTCCGGGCGATCCAGGGAATCGGTGCGGGCGGTCTGGTCTCGCTGGCACTGGCGATCCTCGGTGACATCGTCGGTCCCCGGGAGCGGGCCAGGTACCAGGGCTACTTCCTCGCGGTGTTCGGTGCGTCGGCGGTGCTCGGGCCGGTTCTCGGGGGATTGTTCGCCGGGCAGGACGTCATCGCAGGGATCACCGGCTGGCGCTGGGTGTTCCTCGTCAATGTCCCGATCGGCGTGCTGGCACTGGCCGTGGTGTGGAAGGTGCTGAACCTGCCGAAGGTGCGCCACCCCGACGTCCGGATCGACTGGTGGGGGACGGTGGCGCTGGTGGTCGGAGTCGTCCCGCTGCTGATCGTGGCCGAGCTGGGCCGCGGGTGGGGCTGGGGCAGTGGGCAGGCGATCGCGTGCTACGCGGTCGGCGCGGTCGGCGTGCTCGCGTTCATCCTCGTCGAGCGACGGATGCGGGACATGGCCGTGCTTCCCCTGCGTATGTTCCGCAACTCCACCTTCGCACTGGGTATCGCCATCTCGGCCGTGGTCGGCGCCGCGACGTTCGGGGTGATCGCCCTGCTCCCGCAGTACCTACAGGTGGTCCACGGGTCGAGTCCGACCCTCGCCGGAATGCAGATGATGCCGATGGTGCTGGGTTCGGGGGCCGGGTCGATCCTGACCGGGCAACTGATCGCCAGGACCGGTCGCTATCGGGTCTTCACGCTGGCCGGCGCCGTCATGCTCACCGTCGGCGCGTTCATGCTGTACGTCGTCGATGCCGACAGTCCCCTCACCGTCGCGATGGTCGCCATGGCACTCATCGGCCTCGGCCTCGGCAACGTGACGCAGCCGCTGACCCTCGCCATCCAGAACGCGCTCCCGCCGCAGGACATGGGGGTGTCCTCTGCATCGGCCACCTTCTTCCGCCAGATCGGCGGCACCCTCGGCGTCGCGGTGTTCCTGTCCATCCTGTTCGCGCAGATGACCCCGAACATCACCGGTGAGCTGCAGTCCGCAGGCGCCGATTCGGCCTTCCGTCAGGCTGTCGCCGAGAACGTGCACAGCAGCAACCCCGTCGACGCCGCGTTCGCCACCGGCCTGGCGAACGGTGACACCTCCGTCGCCGGCGAGGTACTGCAGGACAGCTCGGTGATCCAGCAGCTCAGCCCGGCTTTGGCGCAGCCGTTCAAGGCCGGCTTCGCCGACTCGATGTCGACGGTGTTCCTCGGCGTGACGGTCCTGTCCCTGATCGGGCTCGTGCTGGTGCTGTTCTGGAAGGAAGTGCCGCTGCGCACGGGCGGCGGTCTCGCGGCCATCGCGGCGGACCGCGCCAGGGCGGCGGCTGCGGCCGACACCGACTGAGTGGTTCCGGCCACGAGGCCGGGGGTCGTCCGCGTGGCGTGCGGCCAAACCGCCGTGGCTGCTGCGAGGATCGCGTCGAACGGGTCGGCTGAACCCCGGAGACGTGGAGATCGCCTGTGACGACGGAGACCACCTCAACCAAACAGATGCCGCTGCTGACGCTGTCGGCGATGGTCGTCGGGTCGATGGTCGGTGCAGGCGTGTTCTCGCTGCCGCGGAACTTCGGGTCCGCGACCGGTGGCCTCGGCGCACTGATCGCCTGGGCGATCGCCGGCACCGGAATGCTGATGCTGGCCTTCGTCTTCCAATCGCTGGCCATCCGCAAACCCGACCTCGACGCCGGTGTGTACGCCTACGCGAAGGCCGGCTTCGGCGAGTACCTCGGCTTCTTCTCGGCGTTCGGGTACTGGGCAAGCACGTGCGTGGGCAACGTCAGCTATTGGGTGCTCATCAAGTCGACGCTCGGCCAGGTCATTCCGATCTTCGGGGCGGGCAACACGGTGCCCGCGATCCTGCTCTCGACCGTGTGCATCTGGGCCTTCCACTTCATGGTGCTGCGCGGCGTGCAGGAAGCCGCGACGATCAACAAGATCGTCACCGTCGCCAAGCTGGTCCCGATCCTGGTCTTCATCGTGATCATGCTGTTCTACTTCGACGCCGGAGTCTTCGCCGACAACTTCATGGGTGGAGACGCCTACTCGGAGTCGCTGTTCGAGCAGGTCCGCGCGACCATGCTGGTGACGGTGTTCGTCTTCCTCGGTATCGAGGGCGCGAGCGTGTACTCCCGGTACGCCCGCAGGCGGGAGGACATCGGACGCGCCACGGTGCTCGGATTCCTCAGCGTGCTGGCCATCTTCGCGTCGGTGACGATGGTGTCGTACGGCATCATGCCGCGCGACGAGCTGGCCGAGCTGCAGCAGCCGTCGATGTCGGGGGTGTTCGAGTCCGCGGTCGGCACCTGGGGTGCCTGGTTCATCAGCATCGGGCTGATCATCTCGGTGCTCGGCGCCTACCTGGCGTGGACGCTGATGGCCGCCGAGGTGCTCTTCGTCGCCGCAGAAGACCGCGACATGCCGTCGTTCCTGGCGCGCGCCAATGGCCGCAACGTGCCGATGGTGGCGCTGCTGTTCACCACGGTGCTGATCCAGCTCGTGCTGGTCACCACGCTGTTCTCCGACGACGCGTTCACCTTCACGCTGAAGCTGTGCAGCGCGCTGTCGCTGGTGCCGTATCTGCTCGCCGCCGCGTACGCGCTCAAGCTGGGTTGGACCCGTGAGACCTACGACGAGCTGCACCCGGAAAACCGCACCAAGGAGCTGATCTTCGCCGCCGTCGCCACCTTCTACACGGCGTTCATGATCTTCGCGGCTGGACTCGAGTTCCTGCTGCTGTCCTGCATCGTCTACGCGCCGGGCACCATTCTGTTCGTACTCACCCGCCGAGAAGCGGGCAAGCGACTCTTCTCCCCCTGGGAGGCGGCGCTTTTCGCCGCCGTCACCCTCGGCGCCATCGCCGGAATCGTCGGCCTCGCGACCGGCACGATCACCATTTAGGAGTGCAACGATGACCGTCCCCGCTACCCTCGGCGTCCACTCGGAGGTCGGCACCCTGCGCAAGGTGCTGGTCTGCGCTCCCGGCCTCGCCCACGAGCGGCTCACCCCGAGCAACTGCGATGACCTGCTCTTCGACGACGTCCTGTGGGTACAGAACGCCAAACGGGACCACTTCGACTTCATGACGAAGATGCGGGACCGCGGCGTCGAGGTCGTCGAGCTGCACAACCTGCTCACCGAGACCCTCGGGGTGCCCGGGGCGAAGGACTGGCTGCTGGACCGCAAGATCGTCGCGAACGAGGTGGGACTCGGCCTGGTCGAGGACGTGCGCGCCTACCTGGAGAGCCTCGACAACCGGACCCTCGCCGAGTTCCTGATCGGCGGCCTGGCCACCTCCGACCTGCCCGACGACTTCCGTCCCGGCTACTTCTCCCTGGCCCGCGAGCAGTCCGGTGTCCGCGAGTATCTGATGCCGCCGCTGCCGAACACCCTCTACACGCGGGACACCACCTGCTGGATCTACGGCGGCGTCACCCTCAACCCGCTGTACTGGCCGGCGCGGCACGACGAGACCCTGCTGATGAGGGCGATCTACACCTTCCACCCCGACTTCACCGCGGCCACCGTGTGGTGGGGCGACCCCGAACAGGACTGGGGGATGGCCACATTCGAGGGCGGCGACGTGCTGCCCGTAGGGAACGGCGCGGTGCTCATCGGAATGAGCGAGCGGACCTCCCGGCAGGCGATCACCCAGGTGGCGCAGTCGCTGTTCGACGCGGGCGCCGCCGAGCGGGTGATCGTCGCGGGGATGCCGAAACTGCGCGCCGCGATGCACCTGGACACCGTCTTCACCTTCGCGGACCGCGACCTGGTCACCGTCTTCCCGGACATCGTCGACGGCATCCACACCTTCTCGCTGCGCCCCGGAGACAAGGCACCCGAGGTGACCGAGGAGAGCAAGCCGTTCGTCGACGTCGTCGCCGAAGCACTGAACTTCAAGAAACTGCGTGTGGTTCCGACCGGCGGCGGCCACTACGCGAACGAGCGTCAGCAGTGGGACAGTGGCAACAACCTCGTCGCCGTCGAACCGGGCGTGGTGTTCGCCTACGACCGCAACACCCACACGAACTCGGCGCTGCGCAAGGAGGGCGTGGAGGTGATCACCATCGTCGGTGCCGAACTCGGGCGCGGTCGCGGTGGTGGACACTGCATGACCTGCCCGATCGTCCGGGACGCCGTCGACTTCTGACCGCGTGGTCAGACCCGCCGCATCACCGACACGACCCTGCCGAGCACCACGGCCTCGTCGCCGTCGATGACCGGGTAGGCGGCGTTGCGCGGCTCCAGGTAGACGTGTCCGCCGCGCCGCCGGTACACCTTCACGGTGGCTTCGCCGTCGATCATCGCGGCGACGATCTGACCCGAATGCGCCTCGTGCTGCTGGCGCACCACGACGATGTCGCCGTCGCAGATCGCGGCGTCGACCATGGACTCGCCCCGCACCCTCAACCCGAACACGGTGCCGGACCCGACCAGCTCCCGAGGCAGGGACAGCACGTCGTCGGTGTGCTCCTCGGCGAGGATCGGCGCGCCGGCGGCGATGTCGCCGACCACGGGCACCGCCACCGAGTCGTCAGAGGCGGTGCCGGTGGCGGTGCCGTGCAGGAACGGGCGGACATCGATCGGCCGGGAGACCGCGGCGCTGCGGCGCAGGAATCCCTTGTCCTCCAGTGCCTTCAGGTGCCGAGACACCGTCGAGGTGGAGCGCAGCCCGACCGTGTCCGCGAGCTGGCGGGTGCTCGGCGCGAAACCGTACTCGACCACCCAGTCCCGGATCGTCACGAGAATCTGCTGCTGCCGCGGCGGCAACGCCGCAGGGTCGAGGCCGCCGAAGGGGTCGAGGTCGTCGTATCCGCTCACGGGGCGTGATCGTAGAGGGCGCTGCCGACACCGCCCGCAGCCCGCTCACCCCCGGAACGGCCGAAGGTGCCCTTCGTTCGGTTGACGCGAACGAAGGGCACCTTCAGTCGATAGGAGTCGAGCTCAGTGGCCGCCGTTGGCCTTCAGCCGGTCGAACGCCTCCGCGATGACCTTCTCGGCCTCGTCACGGCCGACCCAGTCGGCGCCGGTGACGTGCTTGTTCGGCTCGAGATCCTTGTAGTGCACGAAGAAGTGCTTGATCGCGTCCAGCTCGAACTGCGACACGTCGGAGATGTCCTGGACGTGGTCCCAGCGCGGATCGCCCGCGGGCACGCACAGCACCTTGTCGTCGCCGCCGGCCTCGTCGACCATCTTGAACATGCCCACCGGGCGGGCCTCGACGATGACGCCGGGGAACACCGACTCGGGCAGCAGCACCATCGCGTCCAGCGGATCGCCGTCCTCGCCGAGGGTGTTCTCGATGTAGCCGTAGTCGGCCGGGTAGCCGAACGAGGTGTAGAGGTAGCGGTCCAGCTTGACGCGGCCGGTCTCGTGGTCGACCTCGTACTTGTTGCGCTGACCCTTCGGGATCTCGATGGTGACGTCGAACGACACGCGTTTCCTCGCTTTGCCTTCAGGTGGATGGTGCGATCGACAGGGTAGCCCGTCAGGGATAATGGCGGTGAACTACATGGAGCGACCAATCGGAGGGACGTTGGCGAAGGCAGGGGCGAAGGACCGCAAGATCGGGTCCCTGGCCGCGCAACGACGGAAGCGGGTCCGGATCCTGCTCGGGACGGTCGCTGTCGTGGCGATCGGCGCGACAGTCGCGGTGCTCGTCGTGCAGCGCCCGGACCTGGGCTTCGGCGCCAGCGCAGTCACCACCACGGTCGCAGCACCGCCCCCGGTGCTGGCGACACCGCAGGTCGCGCCGGTCCCCGCGGACGCCCCGGCGCCGAGCCCCGCGGCCCTGGCCGCGGCCCTCGGTCCCGCGCTCGCCAACCCCGCGCTCGGATCGTTCACCGGCGTCGTCTCCGACGCGATCTCCGGGACCGTGCTGTGGAGCCAGGGCCCCGACACGCCGATGATCCCGGCGTCCACCACCAAGGTGCTCACCGCGGCGGCGGCGCTGCTGGCGCTGCCCGCCGAACATCGCGTCGCCACCCGCGTCGTGCAGGGCGCCGAGCCCGGCCAGATCGTGCTCGTCGGCGGCGGCGACGTGACGCTGACCGCCCAGCCCGCCGGGCAGCCCGGTTTCTATCCGGGCGCGCCGCGACTCGAGGACCTGGTCACGCAGATCCGCGGCGCCGGCGCCGCCGTGCAGTCCGTCGTCGTCGACACCGGCGCCTATGCCGGACCGCCGATGGCACAGGGCTGGTCACCCGGCGACGTCGCCGCCGGGTACATCGCGCCGATCGAACCGGTGATGCTCGACGGCGCCCGCCTGCAACCGCTGGAGGACGAGTCCCCGCGCAGCGGAACACCCGCGCTCGACACCGGGCGCGCCCTCGCGGCCGCGTTCGGGGTCGCCCCCGACCGGGTCACCCTCGGCACGGCGCCGTCCGGCGCGGCGCCGCTGGCGTCGGTCGAGTCCGCGCCGCTGCGCGACCGGCTCGCCCAGATGATGGGGCATTCCGACAACGTGCTCGCCGAGGCGATCGGCCGGGAGGTCGCGGAGCAGGTCGGCTCGGAACCCTCGTTCGCCGGCGCGACCGCGGCGATCACCAAGACCCTCGCCGGGGCCGGATTCGACCTGGGCGGCGTCACCCTGCACGACGCCAGCGGACTGTCGGTGGACGGGCGCATCCCGGCCCGCCTGCTCGACCAGGTCCTGACCGCCGCGACCGGCGACGCCCAGCCGAAGCTGCGGCCGATGCTCGACTACCTGCCCGTCGCTGGTGCGACCGGCACCCTCTCCGAGCGGTACGGCAACGGCTCCGGCGCCGGCTGGGTGCGCGCGAAGACCGGCACCCTCTCGCAGGCCAGCGCCCTCGCCGGGTACGTCACCGACGTCGGCAACCGGGTGCTGACCTTCTCTCTGATGTCGAACGACCGATCGCCGGACGTCAGCCGACCCGCCCTCGACGCCATCGCCTCCACACTGCGGTCCTGCGGGTGCACATGACCGGTGAGCGGTCCGGGGGACTCGGTGGCGCGGTCGACTGGGAGTTGGCCGCACGCACCGGCGTCCGCCTGGTCCGCCCCGGTCCGCGCACCAGTCGTGCGGCCGCCGAGGCGGTCGTCGCGGAACTGTCCGAGGCCTCGGTGCGCGCCGAGGGCCCCGTCCGCGACGTGACCGGGCTCGCCGACGGACTGCCGGTCCCGCAGGCGCGGGTGGTGGACCGGGCCGGCTGGATCCGGGCCGCGTCCGCGTCGATGGCGAACCTGACCGGCGACGACACCGACACCGACAGCGGTCTGCTGCGCGGCCGCCCGGCCGGTGTGCAGGCCGGCGCGATGCTGGCCTTCCTGTCGTCGGCGATCCTCGGCCAGTACGACCCGTTCACCGGCGAACACGGCACCCTGCTGTTGGTGGCGCCGAACGTCGTCGGGGTGGAGCGGGCCCTCAAGGTGCCGTCCGCTGACTTCCGGCTGTGGGTGTGCCTGCACGAGGTGACGCACCGGGTGCAGTTCTCGTCCGCGCCCTGGATCGCGGACCACATGCGGGAGACGGTCGCGACCCTCGGCGCGGCCGGAGACGACTCGGTCGCCGACCTGATCGGCAGGCTCGCCTCGGCGTTGCGGGCCCGACGATCCGGTCAGGAGCAGGCCCCCGAGGACCGCGGCGTGCTCGGGTTGCTGCGCGCCACCCAGGCCGAACCGCAGCGCGAGGCGCTGGACCGGCTGCTGATGCTCGGCACCCTGCTCGAGGGGCATGCGGACCACGTGATGGACGCGGTCGGGCCCGACGTCGTCCCGTCGGTGGCCCGGATCCGGCGCGCGTTCGACGCGCGGCGCTCCCGCCAGACCAATCCACTCCAGCGACTGCTGCGGGCACTGCTGGGGATCGACGCGAAGATGGCGCAGTACGTGCGCGGCAAGGCGTTCGTCGACGCGGTGGTCGGCGAGGTCGGGATGGCCGCGTTCAACACGATCTGGACCGGCCCGGAGACCCTGCCGCGCACCGGTGAGATCGAGAACCCGAAGGCGTGGATCGGCCGGGTCCTGTCATGACCGACGGCCCGCCGGCGGGCACGACCGGCGGCCCGCCGCGACTGCCCGAAGGGCCCGCGTTGCTCGAGGTACGACACGCGGTCCGGCGCTGGGTCGCAGCACACCGT
Source organism: Rhodococcus sp. NPDC003348 (assembly GCF_053589375.1). NCBI lineage: Bacteria > Bacillati > Actinomycetota > Actinomycetes > Mycobacteriales > Nocardiaceae > Rhodococcus > Rhodococcus sp. NPDC003348. The sequence goes on along the minus strand of NZ_JBSFRT010000003.1, from coordinate 116,867 downwards.
CCGTTGGACGGCGTCGCGGTCGCGCTGTCGGGAGGCGCCGATTCGCTGGCCCTGACCGCCGCCGCCGTCGCCGAGGCAGGGCCCGTGCACGCGCTCGTCGTGGACCACCGGCTGCAGGCCGGCTCCGATCGGGTCGCCGAGCAGGCCGCCGGCCGCGCCCGTCTGCTCGGGTGCGCCTCGGCCCGGGTGCTGCCGGTCGACGTGACCGGGAAGGGTGGGCTCGAGGCCGCGGCCCGCAGCGCCCGGTACACGGCGCTGGACGCGGCTCGTGACGGGCGCCCGGTGCTGCTCGGTCACACCCTCGACGATCAGGCGGAGACGGTGCTGCTCGGGCTGGCCCGCGGGTCCGGACCCCGGTCGATCGCCGGGATGCGGGAGTGGAACGACCCGTGGGGGCGACCGTTGCTGAGGGTCCGCCGCGCGGTCACCGACCATTCCTGCGCGGAACTGGGACTGCAGCCCCACCGGGACCCGCACAACGCGAGTCCCGCGTTCACCCGGGTCCGGGTGCGAACCGAGGCACTGCCGCTGCTCGAACAGATCCTCGGCGGCGGCGTGGCCCCGGCGCTGGCCCGCACCGCCGAACAGCTCCGCGAGGACGGCGAGGTGCTGGACGCGGCGGCCACCGAACTGCGGCGCGCCGCGACCGTGCACTTGGAAACGGGGCGTGACGAACTCGACACCGAGGTCCTCGTCACCGCCCACCCGGCGATCCGTCGCCGCGCCCTGCGCGAATGGTTGCAGGTCAGCGGCGTGAACGGGCTGACCGAGCCGCAGTTGCGGGCCGCCGACGACCTCGTCGGGCGGTGGCGAGGCCAGGGCGGTGTCGCCCTCGGCGGCGGCGGACGGGATGTCAGGTTGGTGCTGTCCCGGCGGCATGGCAGGCTGTCGGTCGGGTTCGTCGCGCGCGAGCCAGAGCGGGTCAGCAATGAGCCGGATCGGTAATGAACAAAGGGGCTAGCGCCGTGTACGAAGGCGATATCGCATCGGTTCTGATCTCCGAAGAGGAGATCCGCGAGAAGACGGCCGAGCTGGCCGCCGCGATCGCCGAGAAGTTCCCCGACGGTTCCCCTGAAGGGGACCTGCTGCTGGTCGGCGTCCTCAAGGGCGCGATCTTCTTCATGACCGACCTGGCGCGGGCGCTGCCGATTCCGACGCAGATGGAGTTCATGGCCGTCAGTTCGTACGGCTCGTCCACCTCCTCGTCCGGCGTCGTCCGCATCCTCAAGGACCTCGACAAGGACATCGCCGGCCGGAACGTGCTGATCGTCGAGGACATCATCGACTCCGGGCTCACGCTGTCGTGGCTGATGCGGAACCTGTCGACTCGCAACCCGGCGTCGCTGACGGTGGTGACGCTGCTGCGCAAGCCGGAGGCCACCAAGATCGACGTGGACGTCGAGTGGGTCGGCTTCGACATCCCGAACGAGTTCGTCGTCGGCTACGGCCTCGACTACGCCGAGCGCTACCGCGACCTGTCGTACATCGGCACCCTCGACCCCAGCGTCTACGGAGGCTGATCGGCACCGCCGCTGTGGCGGTTGATCGGCACCGCCGCTGTGGCGGTTGATCGGCACCGCCGATGTGGCGGCCGACCGTCCGGGATCTGGGTGGTCACCGGGCATAATCGACGGATGGATCCCGACTTCACCGTCGCCTCCATCGCCGAGCGGGTGCGCAACGGCGCGCTCAGCCCGATGGCGGCCGTCGACGACGCACTGACACGGATCGCGGAGCGGGACCCGCGGCTGGGGGCGTTCGTGACCGTCCGCTCGGATGCGGCGCGTGCGGAGGCGGCTGCGGTGGCCGCTCGCCCTGATCTGACGGCGCTGCCGCTGGCCGGGGTGCCGATCGCGATCAAGGACAACGTGCCCGTCGCCGGGCATCGCCTCGGCAACGGCTCGCAGGCGAGTCCGGTCACGCCCGCGACCGCCGACCATCCCGTGGTGGCGCGACTGCGCGCCGCAGGCGCGGTCCCCGTCGGCCTGACCGCGGTCCCCGAACTGTGCGTGTGGGGCGCCACCGACACGCCGGACGCGATCACCCGCAACCCCTGGAATCCCGGCCTCACCTCCGGCGGATCGTCCGGCGGGTCCGCCGTCGCCGTCGCGTCGGGCATGGTCCCGGCCGCGCACGGCGCCGACGGCATGGGGTCGATCCGCATCCCGTCCGCGGCGTGCGGGGTGTTCGGCATCAAGCCGGGACGCGGGGTGGTGCCCGCCGAACTCGGCGTGGACTCCTGGTTCGGCATGTCGGAGAACGGGCCGATCGCGACGACCGTCGCAGATGCCGCCCTGCTGCTGTCGGTGATGGCGGATCGCCCGGATCTCGCCGAGATCGCCGACCCGGGATCGTTGCGGATCGCGGTGTCGGTGCGGGCGCCGCTGCCGATGGTCCGCGTCGACCCGCACTGGCGGGCCGCGGCGGAACGGGCGGCCGCCGTGCTCGGCGGGGTGGGGCACCACGTCGCGACGGCGTCGCTGCCGTATCCGGTGAATCCGGTTCCGCTGCTGGCCCGTTGGACCGCCGGTACCGCGGCCGACGCGGCCGGACTGGACTCGTCGCTGCTGCAGCGGCGTACCCGGGGCCATGTGGCACTGGGCAAGGTGCTGGCCCGCACGGTGAAACCCGAGCAGGTCGCCCGGCTGGACCGGGCGCTGAGCGGGTTCTTCGCCGAACACGACGTGGTGATCACGCCGACGCTGGCGGCGCCGCCGATCGCGGCGACGAGGTGGAGCGACCGCGCGTGGCTCGCGAACCTGGTCGCGAACATCCGGTACGCGCCGTTCCCGTCGCTGTGGAACCTCGCCGGCTGGCCGGCGGCCAGCGTCCCGGCCGGGATCCACCCGACGACCGGCACCCCGCTGGGCGTGCAGATCGCGGCTCCGCCCGGCGGCGAGGGCCGCATCCTCGCGGTGGCGGCACAGTTGGAGCGGCTGTTGCCGTGGCAACGGGTCGCTCAGGTGTGAGGGGGAGTCCGAGACTCGGCAACGGCGCGGCGGTGCCGCTCTACGTCAGGTCCGGACTCCGATGCGCGTGGGAGACCACTCGCTCGAGCGCGTGCAGATCCGTCTCCAGCTGCCGGAACAGCCAGTAGGCGCCGACGAACGCGAAGATCGCGCCGACCGAAAGCACCCGGACCGCGCCGATGATCTCCGGTATCTGCTGCGGGGACAGGAAGGTCACGCCCGCAACCGCGACCAGCGGTACCGACGCCGCGACCGCGAGGTAGCGGGTGCTGCGACGGTCCAGGCCACGGAGGTTGCGGTCGTCGTCGCTGCTGCTGATGCCGTACGGCAGCAGCACCGGATACAGGTAGCGGACGGCGTAGAAGGTGACGAAGAAGAACGGGTAGGCCACGGCGATCGCCCCGCACACGATCAGCGAACCCAGGAAGTGGACGTACGCGCCCGCCGGGATGCCGCCGGTGAGGATCTGCAGGGTCACCGGGTAGACCAGGCCGGCGATTGCCCACAGCCCGAAGACCACCACGACGACGCGGTCGCCGAGCAGCAGCGTGTCCGTGCGCGCCCGGGCCAGGGTCTGGGCGTCGTAGCGGCGCCCCTTGCGCAGACCGCGCGGCACGGTCAGCGGATATCGGCACATGTACAGCAGCACGATCGCGCCGAGCGGGAACGCGACGGCGTTGATCACGTACTGGATCTGCTCGAAGTGCCGCTGCACCAGCGGGGCGAGCGTGCTGATGATCAGCGTCTTGTTGTGGTGATAGTTGTAGGCGCCGGCCAGCGCGTTCGGGATCACCACCGCGGCGATCAGGATCGGGACCGCCCAGCGCTGCAGAGCTGACCGCCAGCGGCTCGGCGGCGGGTCGACGAGGGCTCGTGCGTGCTGGTCCAGGCACAGGTCGAACTGCCGGGCCAGCTCGGCGCCGCTCGGCCAGCGTCGTTCCGGATCCGGGTCCAGGCAGGTGCGCAGCACACGCCGCAGCGTCGCCGGGCAGTCCGGGGGCAGGCTGCCGTCCGCCTCGGGCCCGACCCCGGCCTCGCGGAGGGCGACCATCCGGTCGAGCGCGACCGGGTCGGCGGGGTCGACATCGGGGAAGGGCCTGTGCCCGGTGAGCAGCTCCCACAGCACCACCCCGAGCCCGTAGATGTCGCTGCGGGTGTCGAGGTCGGCCGCGGCGCCGGGCAGTCCCGGGTGGCATGCGCACAGCTGTTCCGGCGACATGTAGGCGAGCGAACCGCCGAAGTAGGCGACGGGGCTGGTACCGGCGATCCGGTCGCTGAAGCTGATGTTGAAGTCGGCGAGCTTGGGGACGCCCTCGGCGGTCAGCAGCACGTTCGCGGGCTTCACGTCGCGGTGCAGGACTCCGTGCTTCCCGGCGTAGTCGAGTGCCTCGGCGAGGCGGCTCCCGATCCACGCGACGGTTTCCGGCCACGACAGCGCCGCGATCTCGTCGCGCACGCTCGAATCGCTGGGCCGGATCTCACCCTTCGCGTCGAGGGTGGCGTCGATCGCCGCGAGCAGCAACGCCCCGGATCGCTGCCCGGCCGGGGTGTCGCGCACCCGGCGGAGCACCCCGAGCAGCGTGCCGCCGGGCACGTACTGCATGTACAGCAGCTTCATCTCCAGGTCGGGGACGACGCGCTGGTCGAAGACCCGGACGATGTAGTCGTGGTCGAGTTGGGCGAGCGTCTCCGGTTCGGTGCCGTGGTCGCGGGAGATCTTGACCGCGACGAGCCGCTGCAGCGACCGCTGCCGGGCCAGGAACACCCGCGCGAAGGCGCCGCGGCCGAGCGCGACGAGCAGGTCGAAGTCGTCGACACGCTCACCGACGTCGAGGTCGTCGAGGGTGCGGCGGTCCCCGGCGGGGAGGGTCGACAGGTCGTCGGGATGGGCGGGATCACGCGCGGTGCCGGTCATCAGGTCCTCGAGTTCACCGGCCCGTTCGGGGACCTCGCGGGAGAGCTCGTTGGCCGACTCGGCGGTGTCGGTGAACGCAGCCGTCTGCTCGGCCGCGTGGGCCGCGGTCGTCGGGTCGGGAATCGATCGGGAGTGGCGCTGCGTCATGACATCTACCCGTGGCCGCTTGCGGCCGTGACCTGCCGTGGAGGAGCCTCGAACCTTCAGGATAGTCCCGACCGGTGCCGCTCCAGCGGCGTCGACGGGTTCAGAACGGCCACCCGGGCAGCTCGGGCAGGTCGGGGCGGGTGGGCCGGCCGATCAGCCAGGACAGCAGCTCGGCCCGCGGCAGGTCGGGGAGTTCGACGTCCGGCGCGACGGCCGCGAGTTCGGGCAGCTGGGTGTCGAGCGTGGACTCGACGAATTCCGTCGGCCAGTCGGTGCAGCTGTAGCCGAGGTCGAGGTCCAGGTGGTGGATCTCGAGTTCCCGCCACCGCAGCACCGGGATGTCGCGGGCGGTGACCGGTTTGCGCCACTTCACCGGGGTGTCGAGCCGGTCGGGCGCGGCGGCGCGAAGGTCGTCGACGAGCCGACGGCCTGCGAAGCGCAGATCGGCGGTGAGCAGGTTCACGGGCCGGTCGGCGCCCTCCTCGATCGCGGCGGCACGCGCGTCGGGGCCGCCCGGGTACATCTCGTTCGCCGTTCCGGCCCGGACTCCGAGCACGAACCGGCGCAGCCCGTCGGCGTTGCGGGCGAGGTGGGTGATCACGTGGCCGCGGCTCCACCCGGGCAGCGCCGACGCGGCCCGCGCCCGGGCAGCGGTGAGGGTGGTCAGTGTCTCCTCGACACGTGCCTGCGACCGCGCGACCTGATCGACAACCTCGGCATAGGACAGCGTCATGGCTGCAGACAGTAGTGGTCGCCGCCACGCCCGGCGCGATCTTGGAACCATCGCGCCCTCTCGCGCGTTGGAGCAAGGGAGTCGTGCACGCACACGGACGTGCTAACGGCGATCACCGGTGGTGTTCGCGGTAATCTTTGATTGTCCGGTGAGCAGCCGGAACGCCGGCGCACCGAGCTCGACCCGAGCTGTAAGGCTCGACCGGAACTGGAAAGGACTGGCCCCAGCGGCTGAACCTGTATGAACCGCAAGACAGTGTTTCGCAACCTGGCGATCGTCGCCGGCATCCTGCTGATCATCTATGCGTTCAGCTACTTCGGCAACGACACCCGCGGGTACAAGAGTGTCGACACCTCGGTGGCGATCGCGCAGCTCGACGCCAAGAATGTCACCGACGCGCAGATCGACGACCGGGAGCAGCAGATCCGGTTGACCCTCAAGCAGGGCAACGAGGCCACCGACAACTCGACGCAGATCATCGCGAAGTACCCGAGCGCCGCCTCCGAGCAGATCTTCACCGAGGTGCAGCAGGCCGGGCTCGACAAGTACAACACCAAGATCACGCAGCAGGGCTGGCTGACCCAGATCCTGCTGTTCGTGCTGCCGATGGTGATCCTGCTCGGCCTGTTCGTCTTCGTGATGGGCCGCATGCAGGGCGGTGGCCGCGGTGGCGTGATGGGCTTCGGCAAGTCGAAGGCCAAGCAGCTGTCGAAGGACATGCCGAAGAACACGTTCGCGGACGTCGCGGGCGCCGACGAGGCCGTCGAAGAGCTCTACGAGATCAAGGACTTCCTGCAGAACCCGGCCCGTTACCAGGCGCTGGGCGCGAAGATTCCGAAGGGTGTGCTCCTGTACGGCCCGCCCGGTACCGGCAAGACGCTGCTCGCTCGCGCGGTCGCCGGTGAGGCCGGGGTGCCGTTCTTCACGATCTCCGGTTCGGACTTCGTCGAGATGTTCGTCGGTGTCGGCGCCTCGCGCGTCCGCGACCTGTTCGAGCAGGCCAAGCAGAACAGCCCCTGCATCATCTTCGTCGACGAGATCGACGCCGTCGGCCGCCAGCGTGGCGCCGGCCTGGGCGGCGGTCACGACGAGCGCGAACAGACCCTCAATCAGCTGCTCGTCGAGATGGACGGCTTCGGCGACCGCACCGGCATCATCCTGATCGCCGCGACGAACCGCCCCGACATCCTGGACCCGGCGCTACTGCGCCCGGGCCGGTTCGACCGGCAGATCCCGGTCACCAACCCGGACCTCGCTGGCCGCCGCGCGATCCTGCGGGTGCACTCGCAGGGCAAGCCGCTCGACCAGCACGCGGACCTCGAGGGTCTGGCGAAGCGGACCGTCGGCATGTCCGGTGCCGACCTGGCCAACGTCATCAACGAGGCGGCACTGCTCACCGCCCGCGAGAACGGCGCGGTGATCACCGAGGCCGCGCTCGAGGAGTCGGTCGATCGTGTGATCGGCGGCCCGCGGCGCAAGAGCCGGATCATCAGCGAGCACGAGAAGAAGATCACCGCGTACCACGAGGGCGGACACACGCTCGCGGCGTGGGCGATGCCGGACATCGAGCCGATCTACAAGGTCACGATCCTCGCCCGCGGGCGAACCGGTGGTCACGCGATGACGGTCCCCGAGGACGACAAGGGTCTGATGACCCGCTCGGAGATGATCGCGCGACTGGTGATGGCGATGGGTGGCCGTGCCGCCGAGGAACTGGTGTTCCACGAGCCGACGACCGGCGCCTCCTCGGACATCGACCAGGCGACCAAGATCGCCCGCGCGATGGTCACCGAGTACGGCATGAGCGCCAAGCTCGGCGCCGTCAGGTACGGCCAGGAGCAGGGCGACCCGTTCCTGGGCCGGTCGATGGGGCAGATGTCGGACTACTCGCACGAGGTGGCCCGGGAGATCGACGAGGAGGTGCGCAACCTGATCGAGGCCGCGCACACCGAGGCATGGTCGATCCTCAACGAGTACCGCGACGTCCTCGACGTGTTGGCGGCGGAACTGCTCGAACACGAGACGCTGACCCGCAAGGACCTGGAGAAGATCTTCACCAGCGTCGAGAAGCGGCCGCGGATCACCGCGTTCAACGACTTCGGTGACCGCACCCCGTCGGAGAAGCCGCCGATCAAGACCCCGCGCGAGCTGGCCATCGAGCGCGGTGAGCCGTTGCCGGAGGAGCCGTCGCGCACGCCGACGTTCGCGACTCGGGAGGCGGTCCCGGCCGGGCCGTCCACCCCGCAGGCGGGGATGCCGCAGGCCGGCGTCCCGCAGCAGGGTGTTCCGCAGCCGCCGCAGAACGGCTACCAGGTTCCGCCCGCGGGCTACCAGCCGTACCCGCCGCCGCAGCAGCCGCAGGGGTCGATGCCGGACTACGGCGCCCCGGCCGGGTGGTCGGCGCCGGGCTGGCCTCCGCGCGGTGAGGCGCAGCACGCCCGCCCCGCGGGCAGCCCGTATCCGGAGCAGGCGGAGAACCCGTATGCCGGGTACCCCCAGTGGAACCCGCCGCCGCACCCGCCTCAGCCGACGCACCAGCCTCAGCCGACGCACCCGAACCCGCCGGTGGAGGACAAGGACGTCTCCACTCAGCGCTGGGAAGGGCCGAACGGACAGCAGTAGGTCGCGACGCATAGTGTTTTGCACGGTCCGTCCCGAAACGGACCGCGGACGCGGGTTTCGAACGAAGTGGAGGTGCGATCAGGTGTCGGTTCATCAACTCGGTGGCGTGGGAACGAATGAGGCAGACGAGGTGCTGCGGTCGATCGAGACCGGTCGTGCCTTCGACCAGCCTCGGGCCGAGGCGGCGGTCCGTGAGCTGCTGATCGCCGTTGGCGAGGACCCGGACCGTCCCGGCCTGCTCGACACCCCGGCGCGGGTGGCGCGGGCGTACCGGGAGGTGTTCGCGGGCCTGTACACCGAGCCCGACGAGGTGCTGAACACGACGTTCGACGAGGGACACCAGGAACTGGTGCTTGTCCGCGACATCCCGCTGTACTCCACCTGCGAGCACCACTTGGTCTCGTTCCACGGGGTCGCGCATGTCGGGTACATCCCGGGGGCCACGGGCCGCGTGACCGGGCTGTCGAAGCTGGCGCGGCTGGTCGACCTGTACGCGAAGCGCCCGCAGGTGCAGGAGCGGCTGACCAGTCAGATCGCCGACGCGATGGTCCGCAAGCTCGATCCGCGCGGTGTCATCGTCGTCGTCGAGGCCGAGCACCTGTGCATGGCGATGCGCGGCATCCGCAAGCCGGGCGCCAGCACCACCACGTCGGCGGTCCGGGGCATCTTCCAGTCCAGTGCCGCCTCGCGTGCCGAGGCGCTGGATCTCATCGTCCGCAGGTGACCGTGCTCCCGACGCCGGGGCGCTGCGTCGTGATGGGTGTCCTCAACGTCACCAGCGACTCCTTCTCCGACGGCGGCCGGTACCTGGACAGGGACGCGGCCGTCGCGCACGGGCTGGAGTTGCGTCGGCTCGGCGTGGACATCATCGACGTCGGCGGTGAGTCGACGCGTCCCGGCGCCCAGCGCGTGGATCCGGACGTCGAGGCCGGTCGCGTGGCACCGGTCATCGCCGACCTCGTCGCAGAGGGTATCCCGGTCAGCGTCGACACGATGCGCGCCTCCGTCGCGGAGGCGGCGATCGAAGCGGGCGTGAGCGTCGTCAACGACGTTTCCGGCGGACGCGCGGATGCGGCGATGGCGTCTGTCCTGGCCGATGCCGGGCTGCCGTGGATCCTGATGCACTGGCGGTCGGCCGGCGAGTACGTGCACGCGGGTGGGGTGCTGCACTACGGCGACGTGGTCACCGACGTGTGCGACGAGCTGATGCAGTCGGTCGACGCCGCGGTCGGCGCCGGTGTCGACCCGTCCCGGCTGATTCTCGACCCGGGCCTCGGGTTCGCGAAGACCGCCGAGCACAACTGGGCCCTGCTCGGCGCGCTGCCGAGGCTGAACGCGCTCGGGTTCCCGGTGCTCATCGGGGCCTCCCGCAAGCGGTTCCTCGGCACCCTGCTTGCGGATGCGGACGGTGACCGCGTCCCCGACGGCCGCGAGGTCGCGACCGCGGTGGTGTCGGCGTTCGCCGCTCGGCAGGGCGCCTGGGGAGTTCGGGTGCACGATGTGCGTGCGTCACGGGATGCGATCGCGGTGGAGCGGGCATGGTCCGCGGCGGAGGAGGTCGGTGATGTCTGACCGCATCGAGTTGCGCGGGCTGAAGGTGCGCGGAAATCACGGGGTGTTCGAGCACGAGAAGCGCGACGGCCAGGACTTCTTCATCGACGTGACGGTCTGGCTCGACCTCGCGCCGGCCGCCGCCTCGGACGATCTCTCCGACACCCTCGACTACGGCGCGCTGGCGCAGACCGCTGCGGACATCGTCGCCGGTCCACCGCGGGACCTGATCGAGACGGTCGCCGCCGAGATCGCGGAGGCGGTGCTGCGTGACGAGCGGGTGAGCGCGGTGGAGGTGACCGTGCACAAGCCGTCGGCGCCGATCCCGTTGACGTTTGCGGACGTGGCGGTGGTCGCCCGGCGTTCCCGCGAGGGTCTGCGCCGATGAGCCGGGCGGTGTTGTCGATCGGATCGAACCTCGGTGACCCGCTCGCGAACCTGCGGTCGGTGGTCGAGGGGCTGGGCCCGCGGCTGGTCGCGGCGTCCGGGGTGTACGCCACCGCGCCGTGGGGCGGCGTGGAACAGCAGGACTTCCTCAACGCGACGCTGATCGTGGACGACCCCGATCTCGACTGCCGGGGCTGGTTGACCTTCGGTCAGGGACTCGAACAACAGGCGGACCGGGTTCGGGACGTGCGCTGGGGTCCGCGCAGCCTGGACGTGGACGTGGTGGATTGCGACGGCGTGGTCAGTGACGACCCGGAGCTCACGCTGCCGCACCCGCGCGCCCACCTGCGCGCGTTCGTACTGATGCCGTGGCTGGAGATCGAGCCGGACGCGGTGCTGGTCGTCGACGGCTCGCAGGTTCGGGTCCGCGATCTGCTGGCCGGGCTCGACCGGACGGAGACGGCGGGTGTCCGCCGCACCGACGCGGTCCTGGTGACGTCGTGATGAAGCCCACGCGGGTCCGTGACCTGCTCGGGTTGGCGCTGTTCGCGGCCCTCGCCACCTGGCTCCTCGTCCGGACCTTCTACGGTTCACTCCCTCCGATCTCGATGTTTGCGGGTGCATCGCTGTATCCGGTGGCGCTGATCGAGGTGGTCCTGGCGTTCGTGATCCGGGCGCGCGTGGAGGACCATCGGATCGGCACGGACCGGCATCAGCTGCACCCGATCACCGCGGCCCGCGCGGTCGCCCTTGCCAAAGCGTCCGCCCTGGTCGGTGCGGCGAGTGCGGGGGTGTGGCTCGGTCTGCTGCTGTTCCTGTTGCCGGAGCGGGCGGAGGTCGACGCGGCGGCACAGGACACCACCGGAACGTTGGTGGGTTTGGTGGGTGGCGTGGCCCTGGCCGCCGCGGCGATGTGGCTCGAACATTGCTGTAAGACGCCGGACGAGCCCCCGGACGAACCGGCGATGTAGTTCGCGCAGGTACGGGAATCGCCGTGGACGTACTCCGGAGTAGTCGTCGGCGACGGCTATCCTGGGCGCCATGACGCTTTCTGGTCGCGCGGGTTCGATGCGGAGAAACAAGCGCAGCGCGAGCCAGATGATCGTGGCCGGCCTCGTGGTGCTGGCTGTGGTCGCAAGCCTGTTCCTGATCTTCAGCGACAGCGTGCAGGTGCTGCGCATCGGTCTGATGGCTGCGCTGTGGGCCGCTGTCATCGGCGCAATCGCGATGACCCGCTACCGCCGGGAGTCCGCGGCGGACAAGGCCAAGATCCGCGACCTGCAGACCGTGTACGAACTCCAGCTCGAGCGGGAGATCAGTGCCCGCCGCGAGTACGAGGCCGGGGTCGAGGCGCGGGTGCGCAGCGAAGTGAACGTCGACGTGTCCGAGATCGCGGCACTGCGGGTCGAACTCGCCGCCCTGCGCGGCAGCCTCGAGGTGCTGTTCGACGGTCGTCTGCCCGCCGACCGGGTGGCGATCGAGGCCGAGGGGTCCCGGATGGGCCAGCTCTCGGCCGCGCGCGAGGGCGTCCGGCCACCGGTACCGTTCGCGCCGAATCCCGCGTACGCCGATCCCGGGTCCGGCCCCACCTTCGCGACACCGTTCGACGAGCCGGTGACGGCGGAGGTGTCCGTGGTCGGGGAGGAGGACGAGCCGACGGATGCGGGCCAGCCCCCGAGGGTGGCGGCGCCGCAGTCCCTGCAGCCGCAGCCCGCACAGCCGCAGCCCGCGAAGCCACAGCCGCAGCCGCAGCCGCACTCGCGGTCGGCCGAGTCGGGACCGCGGAAGCCGGTGCCGGCGCAGGCGGCGACACCGACACCGCCGAAGACCTCGACGGATGCGCCCTCGACCGGTGCGCCCCGGATCGATACGTCCGTGGCCGAGGTGCCTGCCACCGATGCACCCGCAGGCCCGACGCCGGAGGACGAACTGGCGCCGCCGTCGCGCCGCTCACGGCGCCGCTCGACCGAAGACGAAGTGGGACCCGGTGATGTCGCCGGGGCCCACTCGAGCGGGCTCACCGTCGCCGAGATCATGGCGAACATGCAGGCCGCGTCCCCGGATTCGGAGGGCCCCCGGGCGGGTCGCCGCCGTCGCGAGTGAGCCATAGATCACTTTCTCGACCATGGCGGCGCGTCGGAGTTGCCGACTATCCTCGCTGTGAACGTCCGGTACCCGCACCGCGGGACTGGAACGAACGAGAGGAACAACGGTGACCTCATCAGAGATCACTCGAGACGGGTCTTTTCCGGACCCGGCGCCCGCACGACTGACGGTGGGAATCGTCTCGGCGGGACGCGTCGGCACCGCACTCGGTGCGGCACTCGAACGAGTCGGCCACCTGGTGGTGGCGTGCTCCGCAGTATCCGACGCCTCGGTGCGCCGTGCCGAGCAGCGTCTGCCGGACTCCGAAATTCTGCCTGCCGCCGATGTCGCGGCCCGCTGCGAGCTGCTGATCCTGGCCGTCCCCGACGACGAGCTCGCGGACCTGGTGCACGGCCTTGCCGCCACCGAATCGGTTCGGCCTGGGACCCTTGTCGCGCACACGTCCGGAGCGAACGGTATCGGTGTGCTGACCCCGCTGACACAGATCGGCGCGGTGCCCCTGGCGATCCATCCGGCGATGACGTTCACCGGACACGACGAGGACGTGGCCCGCCTGGCGTCGGCCTGCTTCGGGATCACCGCCGCGGACGAGATCGGATATGCGATCGCCCAGTCACTGGTCCTCGAGATCGGCGGCGAGCCCGTGCGGGTCCGCGAAGAGGTGCGGCCCCTGTATCACGCGGCCCTCGCGCACGGCAGCAATCACCTGGTCACCCTCGTGTCCGACGCGGTGGCGGCGTTGCGCGTGGCCCTGGCCGGGGACGAACTCTTCGGGCAGCAGGCCGTCGACGGTGCCCCGAACGGTGTGGCCGAGCGGGTGCTCGCGCCGCTGCTGTCGGCCGCGCTCGACAACGCGCTGCGCCGCGGTTCCGCCGCGTTGACCGGCCCGGTGGCGCGTGGCGACCGGGCCGCGGTCGCGACCCACCTGCGCGTGCTCGGCGAGGTGGACCCACAACTTGCGGCCGGCTATCGGGCGTTGTCGCTGCGGTCGGCGCAGATCGTCGGGGCGGACCCGGCGCTGATCGAGATGCTGGAGGACCAATCGTGAACGGCTACACGCGCGGCGAGCTGACCGTGCACCACGAGCCCGCCGAGCTGACGAAGGTCACCCGGGCGCTGCGCGGGGTCGGCAGGCAGGTGGCGCTCGTGCCCACCATGGGTGCGCTGCATGCCGGTCACCTGGAACTGGTGCGGCAGGCCAAGCTGCGGGGTGCGGTCGTGGTGGTCTCGATCTTCGTCAATCCGCTGCAGTTCGGAGCGGGGGAGGACCTCGACGCCTACCCGCGCACCCTCGACGCGGACCTGGAGCTGCTGCGTGGGGAGGGCGTGGAGCTGGCGTTCGTTCCGACGGCCGCCGCGATGTACCCGAATGGGCAGCGCACCATGATCCACCCCGGCCCCGTCGGGGCCGAGCTCGAAGGTTCCAGCCGTCCAACGCATTTCGCCGGAATGTTGACGGTGGTCGCGAAGCTGCTGCAGATCGTCTCCCCGAACACCGCCTGGTTCGGCGAGAAGGACTACCAGCAGCTCACGCTGATCCGGCAGATGGTCCGCGACCTGAACTTCGACGTCGAGATCCGCGGAGTCCCCACCGTGCGGGAACAGGACGGCCTGGCGCTCTCCTCGCGGAACCGTTACCTCGACGAGAACCAACGAGCCGCTGCTGCCACGATTTCCGCGGCCCTCGTCGCTGGCGCCCACGCGGCGGCCGGGGGACCGGAGGCGATCCTCGCGACTGCTCGCGAGGTGCTCGCCGCCACGCCGGAGGTCGAGGTGGACTATCTCGAGGTCCGCGGCGTCGATCTCGGTCCGGCCCCCGAACGGGGTGACGGGCGCCTGCTGGTCGCGGCCAGGGTGGGTTCCACCCGGCTGATCGACAACGTCGGTGTCGCTGTCGGCACCGGATTCCTCGAACGGGACACCGACTCCCAGACCACCTCCGCGGCGACCACCGCCGACGACCAGATCACCCGTTAGACCTAAGGGGCTGAACATGTTTCGCACGATGATGAAGTCGAAGATCCACCGCGCCACCGTCACCCACGCCGACCTGCACTACGTCGGCTCGGTGACCGTCGACCAGGACCTGATGGACGCCGCCGACCTGCTCGAGGGTGAGCAGGTGTGCATCGTCGACATCGACAACGGTGCCCGGCTCGAGACCTACGTCATCGCGGGTGAGCGTGGCAGTGGTGTGATCGGGATCAACGGTGCGGCAGCGCATCTCGTGAACCCCGGTGATCTCGTCATCCTGATCGCGTACGGCGTGATGAACGAGCAGGAGTGCCGCGACTACAACCCGCGCGTGGTGTTCGTCGACGCCGACAACCGGCAGGTCGAGTTGGGGTCGGATCCGGCGCACGCACCGGAGGGTTCGGGGTTGATCACTCCACGGATGCTGAGCACCCTGGAGAACACCTCGGCGCTGGTGTAGCCGTGCTGCTGGCGGTCGACGTCCGCAACACCACGATCTCGCTGGGTGTGTTCACCGGCAGCGGGGAACACGCACGGCTGGAGCAGGATTGGCGCATGCGCACCGACCCGCGGATGACGGCCGACGAGTTGGCGCTGATGCTGCGGGGACTGCTCGGCTCGCGGGTCGAGCAGATCGTCGGCGTCTCGGCGCTGTCGACGGTGCCGTCGGTGCTGCGTGAACTGCGGGTGATGCTGTCCCGATACTGGGGGCAGGTCCCGCACGTGGTGGTCGAACCCGGGGTTCGTACCGGGGTGCCGCTGCTGGTCGACAATCCCAAGGAGGTCGGGGCCGACCGGATCGTGAACAGTCTTGCCGCACACCATCTCTACGGCGGTCCGTGCATCGTCGTCGACTTCGGGGTCGCGACCTGTGTGGACGTCGTGTCGGAGAAGGGTGAGTTCCTCGGCGGCGCGATCGCCCCGGGGCTGGAGACCTCGACCGACGCACTCGCCTCGCATTCGGCTGCGCTGCGCAAGTTCGAACTGGTGCGTCCCCGCGCGGTGGTCGGGAAGAACAGCGTCGAGTGCATGCAGGCCGGCGCGGTGTTCGGATTCGCCGGGCTGGTGGACGGCCTGGTGCGGAGGGTGCGGGCGGAGCTGCCCGCGTTCGCGGGTGACGACGTGACGGTGATCGCGACCGGAGACAGTGCGCCGCTGGTGATGCCGGAGTCCGAGACCATCGCGCACCTCGAACGCGACCTCGCACTCGAGGGTCTCCGCATCGTGTACGAGCGCACCCAGGCCCGCCGCGCGGCCAAGCGTTCGCCGGTGGTGTGACCGACTTCTTTCCGCCCGAACCTTTGCCAGACTTCGAATCTGTGTCACACTGGTCGACGTGATTGCTCGCATGGTTGCTCAGGAGTGTTGTCGAGGCTGACTGCCGCCTCGACTCGGTTGAGGCACGTCCATTCGCCTCCGCTGTTCACATTCTCCTGGAGTTACTTCCATGCTTTCCACATCTGTGGTCTCCACCCTTGCGTCCGTTCCCGCCTCGCGACCGTCGGTGTCCCCGAGCCGGCTCCGCCCCGCTGACCTGCTGCGCATCACCGACGAGGGCGCGCAGGACGTGCTCGACGGCCGGTTCGCGCATCTGCTTCCCGCGGGCGGCCTCTTTCCCACCGAGCAGCGCTGGTCCACCCGGTTGCACGCGGACGACGACGTCGACGTCTGGTTGATCAGCTGGGTCCCCGGTGAGGCGACGGAGTTGCACGATCACGCCGGTTCTTTCGGCGCGCTCACCGTCCTCAGCGGATCGCTGGCCGAATATCGCTGGGGCGGAACCGAACTCAAGTACCGAACGCTGGACGCCGGCGACCAGGCGTCGTTCCCGCTGGGATGGGTGCACGACGTCATGCAGGCGCCTGACAGCGCCGCCGGACCCGGCCTGCCGACACTGAGCGTGCACGCCTACTCACCACCACTGACCGCGATGTCGTACTACGAGGTCACCGATCGCGGCAGCCTGCGCCGCACCCGCACCGAGCTCACCGATCTCCCGGAAGGACTGTCGGCATGACCATCGACGAAATGCTCGAGAATGCCCGCAGCGCCTACCGGCGCACCACCGTGTTCGAACTCGCGGACGCCGTCGCCCGGGGCGCCATCCTGGTCGACATCCGACCGCAGGCCCAGCGCGATCGCGAGGGCACCCTGCCCGGCGCGCTGGCGATCGAGCGCAACGTGCTCGAGTGGCGACTCGACCCGGCCAGCAACGCGCGCATCGCGTTGGCCGCCGACCACGACGTCGAGTGGATCGTCGTCTGCTCCGAGGGGTACACCTCCAGCCTGGCCGCGGCGGCGCTGCAGGAACTGGGTCTGCGCCGGGCCAGTGATCTGGTCGGCGGGTACCAGGCGATCCGGGCCGCCGGCCTGCTCGGCGTCGCCACCCGGTCCCGGCACCTGATCCGGGACACCGAGGCGGTCGCCGCTCACTGAGCGGCGGTCACGCCCGGCGTCGGCGGGTCCCGTCGGCCGCTTGGGACGACCGTCGCGGTCGCTCCTCACGGCGGGGCATTACCCTGGTCAACCGTGAGTGATGTAGCAGCCGAGCACGACGACACCCCCGAGCAGCTTCGTATCCGCCGCGAGAAGCGGGAGCGGATCCTGGAGCAGGGCGGGCAGGCGTATCCCGTCTCGGTGCCGCGCACCCACTCGCTGGCGGAGATTCGCGCGAAGTACCCCGACCTGGAGCCGGACACCGCGACCGGCGAGCAGGTCGGTGTTGTGGGCCGGGTGATCTTCGTCCGCAACACGGGCAAGCTGTGCTTCGCGACCCTTCAGGAGGGCGACGGCACCCAGCTGCAGGCGATGCTCAGCCTCGCGAACGTCGGTGAGGACGCCCTCGCCGCATGGAAGTCGGACGTCGACCTCGGCGACCACGTGTTCGTGCGCGGCGAGGTGATCAGCTCCCGCCGCGGCGAGCTGTCGGTGATGGCCGATTCGTGGCAGCTCGCGTCCAAGTCGCTGCGTCCGCTCCCGGTCGCGCACAAGGAGATGAACGAGGAGTCGCGCGTCCGTCAGCGCTACGTCGACCTGATCGTGCGGCCCGAGGCCCGTGAGATGGCCCGCAAGCGGGTCTCGGTGGTGCGGGAACTGCGCAACGCGCTCGAACGCCGGGGCTTCCTCGAGGTCGAGACCCCGATGCTGCAGACCATCGCCGGTGGTGCCGCAGCCCGGCCGTTCATCACGCACTCGAACGCGCTCGACATCGACCTGTACCTGCGGATCGCTCCGGAACTGTTCCTCAAGCGCTGCGTGGTCGGTGGCATCGAGAAGGTTTTCGAGATCAACCGGAATTTCCGCAACGAGGGCACCGACTCGACGCATTCGCCGGAGTTCGCGATGCTCGAGACCTATGAGGCGTACGGCACCTACGACGATTCCGCGACGATGATCCGCGAATTGATCCAGGAGGTTGCGCAGAACGCCCTGGGCACGCAAGTCGTCACGCTGGCGGACGGCACCGAGTACGACCTGAGCGGCGAGTGGAAGACGATGGAGATGTATCCGTCGTTGTCCGCCGCGATCGGCGTCGAGGTGACCCCGGACACCACCGTCGACGAGCTGCTCGCGCTCGCCGCGAAGGTGGGTCTCGAGGTGCCGAAGGACAAGGGTTACGGTCACGGCAAGCTCGTCGAGGAGCTGTGGGAGCACCAGTGCGGCGATCAGCTCCACGAGCCGACGTTCGTCCGCAACTTCCCGGTCGAGACGTCGCCGCTGACCCGGCAGCATCGCAGCCTGCCCGGGGTCACGGAGAAGTGGGACCTGTACGTGCGGGGCTTCGAGTTGGCCACCGGGTACTCGGAACTCGTCGATCCCGTCATCCAGCGCGAGCGGTTCGTCGATCAGGCGCGTCTGGCCGCGGCCGGTGACGACGAGGCGATGGCCCTCGACGAGGAGTTCCTCGCGGCGATGGAGCACGGCATGCCGCCGACCACCGGCACCGGTATGGGCATCGACCGACTGCTGATGGCATTGACCGGATTCGGTATCCGGGAAACCATCTTGTTCCCAATTGTCCGGCCGTCCGCGCGGTGATCGATTTCTAATAGATTTGCCATTATCCGACATTCGGTATTCTCGGTGCGGGGGTAGACTCGCGGAATCCGGTGCACGGGGCTCGGAATGCGCGTTATTGCGAAGGGAACTCGGGTCATGGCAAAGAAGGTCACCGTCACTCTGATCGACGACGTGGATCAGGAGTCGACAGCTGACGAAACGGTTGAGTTCGGGCTCGACGGGGTGACCTACGAGATCGATCTGTCGTCGGAGAATGCGGCCCGTTTGCGTGAGCAGCTCGAGGTGTGGGTTTCGCACGCACGCAAGTCGACGGGTCGTCGTCGCGGAAAGCCTGCTCAGGTCGCCGGAAAGTCCCGAGTGGCGGTGGATCGCGAACAGAGTGCCGCGATCCGCGAGTGGGCGCGGCGCAATGGCCATCCCGTGTCCGCCCGGGGTCGAATTTCCGCCGAAATCACCGAGCTGTACAACAAGGCAAACTGAACCACCACATTTCCCTGCCCGTTTCCCCTGTCCACGCATGGCTGCGCTGCTAGCCTGCGGGCAGGGGAAACGGCGTCAACAAAGGGGGGTGCGTGGTGCGAGTGCGAAATGTCTCCGGTGTCAGGCTCGGTGCCGCATTGTTCGCTGCGTTAATTCTTGCATCGGCGACTCTATTTCTCGGCGCCGGTAATGTCCGCGCGACACCGGCACCCCTCCCCGTTCCGTACCAGTTCCTGGCCGGCGTCCCGTTGGAACTCGGCAATCCCGGCGGATCCGCCCCGGGGTCGAACGACTGGAACTGCAAGCCCACCGCGGAGCATCCGGAGCCGGTCGTGCTCGTGCACGGCACCGCAGGCAACCGGCAGACCAACTGGGCGACCTACGCGCCTCTGCTGGCGAACGAGGGTTACTGCGTCTTCGCCCTGACCTACGGCGCCCACGAGGCTCTCCCGTGGCCGATCAGCGCCCTCGGTGGGATGGCCCCGATGGAGGAGAGCGCCGCACAACTCGGTGCGTTCGTGGATCGGGTGCTCGCCGCAACGGGCGCGCGGAAGGTCGACATCGTCGGCCATTCCCAGGGCACCCTCATGCCGACGTACTGGGTCAAGTTCCTCGGTGGCGCCGACAAGGTGGGGAAGTACGTCTCGCTGGCGCCGCTGTGGAACGGAGAGGGAGCGTTCGAGCTGGACACGAACCTCGCCGCGCTCCGTCAGGGCGGGCTCGACGTGGCCGGGCCTGCGATCGCCCCGCTGTGCTCCGCGTGCGGGCAGTTCGTCGCCGGATCCCGGTTCATGACCGCGCTGCGTGACGGCGGTGTCTACGCGCCGGGCATCACCTACACGAACATCATCACCCGGTACGACGAGGTCGTGATCCCGTACACGAGCGGCTACGAGGAGGGTCCGAACGCAACCAACATCCTCGTCCAGGACCGCTGCGACCGGAACTTCGGCGACCACCTCTCCATTGCCGGTGAACCGGTCGCGGCGACGCTCGTGCTCAACGCGCTCGATCCCGCGCATCCGCGACCGGTGCCGTGCGTGTTCGTCCCGCCGGTCGTCGGCTAGTACTGGGGCACGCCCTAAGCGAAGGTCAGCACCTGGGTGACCGGTCGGCGCGGGGTGTCGTTCAACGTCGCCGGGTGGGTCGGCGTGCCGACCCGGATCAGCAGTTGCGGGAACCCGGCCTCGGGGGCGAGCGCGTGGATGACGTCGCGGCTGCGATCGATGTCGGTCAGGTGGGTGAGCGGGCACGTGGCGAGCCGCTGCACCGTCGCCTCGAGCGAGACCACGGACAGGGCCTGACCGCACCGAACCCAGTCGGTGGGGCCGTCCCCCCGGGTGCTGAGCACCAGCACGGTCGATTCGTCGACCGCGTCATCACCCGGGACCGGTGCGGTGTGCGGGTCGGGGAACGTACGACCGACCGGCACCTTCGCGCGCTCGGCGCGGGTCGCCAGTGCGCTCTCCGGGATGCCCTCGGTCTCGAAGCTGTGCCCGGCCCACCAGTGCAGTTCGGCCTGGTAGGAGGCGTCGTATCGGCGTGCCGCGGAGCTCAGCTCGGTGGCCTCGGCCAGCGTGGGGCGGGTGTCGGCGGCCAGGAAGGTCACCGTCACGTCGTCGTCGGTGACGGTGCCGAGCAGTTTGTGCAGCAACGGGTTGTCGGGCAGCGGCGCGAACGCGGTGCGGTCGGTGCGGCGCCGCCGGATCGCGGCGAGCAGGTCGAAATCGTGCGACTGGGGTCGCGCATCCCGGCTGAAGCGGATCGTCGCCACCAGTTGCGGCTGTGCGGGGTCAGGGAGCAGGTCGACGTGGGCACACCAGCGCAGTGCCGTCAGCGCGACCGTCAGATGGTGCAGGGCCGCGCCGCAGCTGATGAGCAGCTGCCGGCCGCGCGGGTCGGCGGCAACCAGGAGGCGGCTGGGGTCGGCGTACAGGTCGAGCCGGCCTGCGTCGTAACGCCACAGCCACGGCTGACTGTTGTGCACCGACGGGGCCCGGCAGGCCAGGTCCACTGCGGTGCGTACGACATCGGTGTCGGGGATGATGGCGTCCATGGCGTGGTCCTCACGATCTTGTCCTTGTGGACAAGTCTCGGCCGGGCCGAATCCCGAGGCTAGGGTCGATGGTCCCGACTTCGTCGCCCGTCGTCCGAGCGCGGCGAATCGTGTTCCGGGCCGCCGGTCGGAAACCTCGATGTTCGGCGGCGGGAATTTCCTCGACCGTTTCTCGTTCGGACAATAGGAACGCATTGCGGGGGAGCAAACCGCCCCTTCCGGCACTGTTCGCTGATGGCGTAGCGCCGTCGGGAAACGAAACCCCTGGCTGCTGCGTTGGGACAGGTAAGCATGCAGACTGTCCCCGTCTTCAATGGGATGGAGGCGGCGCAGGTCGCATCACCGGCCACTAGAGTGGAGGTGCGGCTCGTAAATCCCGCTGGGGATCTACCCATAAAGAACGTGAGGGAGAGCGATGTTCGAGAGGTTCACCGACCGCGCACGGCGCGTTGTTGTCCTGGCCCAGGAAGAGGCCCGGATGCTCAACCACAACTACATCGGCACCGAACACATCCTGCTCGGCCTCATTCACGAGGGCGAGGGTGTGGCGGCGAAGTCGCTTGAGTCGTTGGGTATCTCCCTCGAGGGCGTGCGCAGCCAGGTGGAAGAGATCATCGGGCAGGGGCAGCAGGCCCCGTCCGGTCACATCCCGTTCACCCCGCGTGCGAAGAAGGTGCTGGAGCTGAGCCTGCGCGAGGCGCTGCAGCTCGGCCACAACTACATCGGCACCGAGCACATCCTGCTCGGCCTGATCCGTGAGGGCGAGGGCGTCGCCGCCCAGGTGCTGGTCAAGCTTGGCGCCGACCTGAACCGGGTCCGTCAGCAGGTCATCCAGCTGCTGTCCGGCTACCAGGGCAAGGAGCCTACGGAGACCGGCGGAGGCCGCGGCGAGGCAGGCACCCCGTCCACCTCGTTGGTTCTCGACCAGTTCGGCCGCAACCTGACGCAGGCCGCGCTCGAGGGCAAGCTCGACCCGGTCATCGGCCGCTCGAAAGAGATCGAGCGCGTCATGCAGGTGCTCAGCCGTCGCACCAAGAACAACCCGGTGCTGATCGGCGAGCCCGGCGTCGGCAAGACCGCCGTCGTCGAGGGCCTGGCGCAGGCCATCGTCAACGGCGAGGTCCCCGAGACCCTCAAGGACAAGCAGCTCTACACCCTCGACCTGGGTTCCCTGGTCGCGGGCAGCCGGTACCGCGGTGACTTCGAGGAACGCCTGAAGAAGGTCCTCAAGGAGATCAACACCCGCGGCGACATCATCCTGTTCATCGACGAGCTGCACACCCTGGTCGGTGCCGGCGCGGCCGAGGGCGCGATCGACGCGGCCTCGATCCTGAAGCCGAAGCTGGCCCGCGGCGAGCTGCAGACCATCGGTGCGACCACCCTCGACGAGTACCGCAAGTACATCGAGAAGGACGCCGCCCTCGAGCGCCGGTTCCAGCCGGTGCAGGTCGGTGAGCCGACGGTCGAGCACACCATCGAGATCCTCAAGGGTCTGCGGGACCGGTACGAGGCGCACCACCGCGTCTCGATCACCGACGGTGCGCTCGTCGCGGCGGCCACCCTCGCGGACCGCTACATCAACGACCGCTTCCTGCCGGACAAGGCGATCGACCTGATCGACGAGGCAGGCGCCCGGATGCGCATCCGCCGGATGACCGCGCCGCCGGACCTGCGCGAGTTCGACGACAAGATCGCCGACGCGCGCCGGGAGAAGGAGTCCGCGATCGATGCGCAGGACTTCGAGAAGGCCGCGAGCCTGCGCGACAAGGAGAAGCAGCTGGTCGCGCAGCGCGGCGAGCGGGAGAAGCAGTGGCGCTCCGGCGACCTCGACGTCATCGCCGAGGTCGACGACGAGCAGATCGCCGAGGTCCTGGGCAACTGGACCGGCATCCCGGTGTTCAAGCTCACCGAGGAGGAGACCACCCGTCTGCTCCGTATGGAGGACGAGCTGCACAAGCGGATCATCGGCCAGGAGGACGCCGTCAAGGCGGTCTCGAAGGCGATCCGCCGCACCCGTGCCGGCCTGAAGGATCCGAAGCGTCCGTCCGGTTCGTTCATCTTCGCCGGCCCGTCCGGTGTCGGTAAGACCGAGCTGTCCAAGGCGCTGGCGAACTTCCTGTTCGGCGACGACGACGCGCTCATCCAGATCGACATGGGCGAGTTCCACGACCGCTTCACCGCCTCGCGGCTGTTCGGTGCCCCTCCGGGTTACGTCGGCTACGAGGAGGGCGGCCAGCTCACCGAGAAGGTGCGGCGCAAGCCGTTCTCGGTGGTGCTGTTCGACGAGATCGAGAAGGCGCACCAGGAGATCTACAACACCCTCCTGCAGGTGCTCGAGGACGGCCGCCTCACCGACGGTCAGGGTCGCACGGTCGACTTCAAGAACACGGTGCTGATCTTCACCTCGAACCTGGGCACCGCCGACATCTCGAAGGCCGTCGGGCTGGGCTTCTCGTCCGGCAGCGGCAGCGAGTCGAACTACGAGCGCATGAAGCTCAAGGTTCACGACGAGCTCAAGAAGCACTTCCGTCCCGAGTTCCTCAACCGCATCGACGACATCATCGTCTTCCACCAGCTCACGCAGGAACAGATCATCGAGATGGTGGATCTGATGATCGGCCGTGTCGAGAAGCAGCTGAAGAACAAGGACATGGACATCGAGCTGACCGAGCAGGCGAAGGCGCTGCTCGCCAAGCGTGGCTTCGATCCGGTGCTGGGTGCGCGGCCGCTGCGTCGCACCATCCAGCGCGAGATCGAGGACCAGCTGTCGGAGAAGATCCTCTTCAACGAGCTGGGCCCGGGCCAGATCGTCCTGGTCGACGTCGAGGGCTGGGACGGCGAGGGTGCCGGCGAGAACGCGAAGTTCACGTTCACCGGAACCCCGAAGCCGGTCAAGGTTCCCGATTCGCCGGCCGAGGCGCTGGCGAGCGCAGGCGAGTCCGACACCGCCGCAGGCGAGTAGCCACAGCACACACCACGACGCCCCGGAAGCATCCGCTTCCGGGGCGTCGTGGTGTGTGGGTCGGTTGCCGGTTGCCGGTTGCCGGTTGCGGAGTTTCTTATGATCGAACGACGAACGATCGCAGGGGGCGCCGGTGTCCGAGCGCAGGCTCGTACGCGTGACCGCCGCGGCTGTGCTGGTGCTCGTCGCGGGGTTGGTGCAGGCCCTCGCCGTGCCGGTGGCCCATGCGCAGGGGGTGGTGTTGCCGACACCGACCGGACCGTACCCGGTCGGCAGTGCGGCACTGCACCTGATCGACGAAGGCCGCGCCGACCCCTGGCATCCTGACCGGCGCCGCGAACTGATGGTCACCGTGTGGTATCCGGCGCGGGACGTGGCCGGCCGTCCACGCGCCGGCTACACCGGTGCCGAGGCGGCTCTCGGCTACCCGCTCGGCGGGCGTCCCCTGACCGGAGTGACGGGGAACTCGTACGTCGGAGCCCCGGTCGACGATGCGCTCGGGGCGGTGCCGACCGTGCTGTTCTCGCCCGGCTTCGGCACCGCGCGCGGCGTATACACGGTGATGGCCGAGGAGCTCGCGAGCCGTGGCTTCGTGGTGGTCGCGATGGATCACACCTTCGAGACCCCGGCGGTGGCGTTCCCCGGTGAGCGCGTCGAGTACGTGGACACCGCGGTGCTGCGGGACGAGTCGATGATCGATGTCCGGGTCGCCGACAGCCGCTTCGTGCTCGACGATCTGTCCCGGATCGCGGCAGGCGTGAACCCGGACGCCGAGCAGGCCGCGCTCCCCGCTGGCCTCGCACAGGGCCTCGACCTCGACCGGGTCGGGATGTTCGGGCACTCGTACGGCGGGTACACAGCGGTGGAGGTGATGCGGGTGGACGCGCGCGTCGATGCCGTCGTCGACCTCGACGGAGCGATCGGGTCCGACGACGAGCCGTCGTCCGCGGTGACGGAGCCGCCGGATCGACCGGTCCTGCTGTTGGCGAGCGGGGCCACCTACCGGTCGAGGGGTGGCGGCCCGGTGACCTGGGATCCGACGTGGGGTCCGTTCCTGACGAACCACCGCGGCTGGGTGCGGGCGATTGCCCTACTCGACTCCGGGCACTTCAGTTATTCGGACCTACCCGTCTTCATCCCCATTGCCTCGGGGGTGTTGCCGTCGATCACCACCGCGGCCGGGATCGGCTCGCCCGAGCGCGCGATCGCGGTGCAGCGCGAGTACGTCCCCGCGATGTTCGACCGGTTTCTTCGTGATCGTGACGGCGCGCTCCTGGACGGTCCGTCACCGCGGTTCCCTGAAATGCGCTTCTGGGGGCAGTGACCGGGCCGCACCGGTCGGCCGGGTCGCCGGTGACGAGAGGCCCGACGGATCACCGCCGGCTTGCCGTCCGTGGGAAGTGCAGGCCGAGGCTACACCGGACCACGCGGTTTGCCACGGTGTTCCCCGGATCGATGGCGGAAGGTGCGGACGTGGTGTCCACTTGTACGGTGGCAACCCTCGTGGAGACCCGTCCCGCGCGTGCGTCGCTGGTGCTGACGACGCTGATTCTCGTTGCGGCCGTGGCGAATCTGAACCTTGCCGTCGCGAACGTCGCGCTGCCCGACATCGGGCGCGACTTCGACGCCAGTCAGACGTCGCTGAACCTGATCGCGGTCGGGTTCTCGCTGGGCCTGGCCGCGTCGGTGCTCTATCTCGGCGCGGTGGGGGACCGCTACGGCCGCAAGACGATGCTGGTGCTGGGCATGCTGCTGTCGCTGCCTGCCTGCCTGCTCGCCGGATTCGCGCCGAACGAGCAGGTGCTGTTTCTCGCCCGGGTGCTCGGCGGCCTCTCCGCGGGCATGGCCTACCCGACCACCCTCGCCCTGATCACCGCACTGTGGGCGGGCGCGGCACGAACCAAGGCGATCGCGTTGTGGTCGGCGATTGGCGGCGGGTTGTCCGCGCTGGGTCCGCTGGTCGCCGGGGCCCTGCTGGAATGGTTCTTCTGGGGTTCGGTGTTCCTGGTGACCATTCCGCTGGTGTTGGTGGCGCTCGCGATGACGATGGTGTTCGTGCCGAGCCACGTCAACGAGTCGTCCGATCCGGTCGACCATCTGGGAGGGATGGTGTCGGTGGTCCTGGTGGGTGCCCTTGTGCTCGGCATCAACTTCCTCCCCGTGGACGGGATGAAGACGACGGCTCTGGTCGCGCTCGGGATCGCGGCGGTCGCCGGGATCGTGTTCGTCCTCCGCCAGTTGCGCGCCCGCAACCCCCTGTTCGACCTGAGGATCGCCAGGCGCCGGATCTTCTGGGTCGCTGCAGTGGCGGGCATCATCGTGTTCGGCACGCTGATGGGGGCGATGTACGTCAGCCAGCAGTATCTGCAGAACGTGCTCGAGTATTCCACCATCGCGGCGGGATCGGCGGCGTTGCCCGCCGCGGTCGTCATGATCCTGGTCGCGCCGCACTCGGCCCGGCTCGTCGAGTCCAGGGGATCGCGGTTCACGCTGCTGACCGGGTACGTCGCCATTGTCGCGGGACTCGCGGTGGCGCTGCTGCTGTGGAATGAGGACGCCGACTACTGGGTGATCGCGCTCGGCTTCATGCTCCTCGGCGCAGGCGTGGGCCTGGCGGGAACCCCGGCGTCGCACTCCCTCACCGGGTCCGTCCCGGTGTCGCGTGCCGGAATGGCCTCCGGCACAGCCGATCTGCAGCGCGATCTCGGTGGTGCGATCGTGCAGTCCATCCTCGGTGCACTGCTCACCGCGGGATACACGGCGTCGTTCTCGGCCACCATCGCCGCGACCCCGCAGGCGTCCGAGGTCAGCGAGCAGACGCAAACCGCGTTGGAGAAGTCGTTCGCGGGGGCGGTGAACATTGCCGAGCGCTATCCGCAGTACGCGCAGCAGATCATCGCCGCGGCCCGTTCGGCCTTCCTCGAGGGCGACAACCGCGCGTACGCCGCCGCGATCGTGATCGTGCTGATCGGTGCCGCGCTGGTGTTCTTCGCGTTCCCCCGAGGGGATGCGGAGCGTGCACTGCTCGAGCGGTACGCGTCCGAGGACACCGCCGACGATCCGGACCGGAAGATGGCCGAGTCCTAGGCCGGTCGCCGGTGCGCCGAAAAGGGCGCTCGCGGGGGGCGGCCGGGACGAGACTGGTGGTGTCCGCTCGTCCGCCACTCGGAAGGAATCGCTCATGCCCACTCGTATCGCACGCACCGCATGGAACGGAACCCTCGAGCAGGGCTCCGGCCAGACCGAGCTGACCAGCTCGGGCCTGGCGACGTTCGACGTCTCCTTCCCGAAACGCGCCGCGGAGGAGGCGAATGGCGCCACCAGCCCCGAGGAGCTGATCGCGGCGGCACACTCGGCGTGCTACGCGATGCAGCTGTCGGCTCTGATCGGTGAGGCAGGCGGGGTGCCGCAGAGCCTGGAGGTCACCGCTGTCGTCGGTCTCGGCCCCGACGATCCCGGATTCAAGCTGACCGGGATCACGCTGACCGTCCGGGGTGAGGTCGAGGGTCTCGACGCCGACGGGTTCGCGCGGGTCGCGCAGGCGGCGAAGGAGACGTGCCCGGTCAGCAAGGCGTTGACGGGTGTGCCGATCACCCTGGACGCGGCGCTCGTTTGATCGCTGTACAAAAGATTGATCCTCGCAAAATGGCGTGAGCTCATTTATCATGGATTTCGCCGCGCCGATGCGTGAAGACGCCGTGAGACGCGGAATTCCCTTTGAAAAAATGGCACATCGTGAGACTTCGGTTAATCCGTCGCCTCGGACCAACGACTGCCGCCGAAGTGAGGATCGAATAACGTGGCCAACTCCGTCAAGGCTCCCGCCCGCCATCTCGTCGCGAAGATTGCCCTGGTAGGGGCGCTTGCTGCTGTGCCGCTCGGCTTCGCCGCCCCGGCGTTCGCAGTAGGCACCCATGCCGGCAGCTGCAATTTCAACGGGAACGTGAAGTGGGTGAAGGATTGCCCCGACGCGAAGTAGGAGTGAAATCGCGCGGCACCGAACAATTTCAATCGATGTAAGAAAACTGCCCCGGGCACCGAATGGTTCCCGGGGCAGTTCGTATTTGCGCCTGTGACGCAATCGGGATTCGGTCACCTGTCCGGCGCCTGATGCCGGGACGACCCGGCCGACGGGCCCTGGAACAAAACTCACGGTGATCGATGTTTCAACCAGTCGTGAGCCTCGAATCCGTTGACCCGTCCGCCCCCGTCGTGCTGGAGGTGTGGTCCGACATCGCCTGTCCGTGGTGCTACATCGGCAAGAAGCGGTTCGAGACCGCTCTCGCGCAGTTCCCGCACCGCGATCAGGTGCAGGTCGTGTGGCGGTCCTACCTGCTCTCCCCGGACACCCCGGTCGGACTGCGGCGCCCCGAGATCGACGCACTCGTCGAGATGAAGGGCATGCCCGCTGATCAGGTGAAGCAGATGTTCGCGCACGTCGCGAGCACCGCCGCCGCCGACGGGCTGACGATGGACTTCGAGACCGTCATCGCGGCCAACACCTTCGACGCGCACCGGCTCGTCCACTTCGCAGGCGACCGCGGTGAGGACCTGATGGCCGCGCTGTTCCGCGCCCACTTCGAACAGGGTCGAGTCGTCGACGACCGCGACGAGCTGGTCGCGATCGCCGCGGAGGCCGGGCTCGACGCCGACGCCGTCCGCTCTGCCCTCGATTCCGACGCCGAGGCCGACCGCGTGCGTGACGATCTCGCGCAGGCCCGCGCGCTCGGTATCTCCGGGGTTCCGTTCTTCGTCGCCAACCGGGCGATCGGTGTCTCCGGCGCCCAGCCCGTCGAGGTCTTCACCCAGCTGCTGGAGAAGGCCTACGCCGACGCGAGTCCGATCGTCACCCTCGCCGGTGCCGCCGACGCGGACGGCACCTGCACCGACGGCTCCTGCGCCGTCTGAGGCGCCAGACCCCACCAACGGCTGAAGGGCACCTTCGTTCGGACAATGCGAACGACGGTGCCCTTCAGGCAGGTGGGGACGGGTCAGCGCGTGCCGGCGAGCGCGGGCTGCATACGGGTCGCGCGCTCGGTGAGGAACGCGAACCCGAGTCCGAGGGCCAGCCACAGCGTCGCCTGGATGGCGAGCGACGAGATGCGGAATTCCCACAGGAGTGTCGCGGGGAAGTCCTCGCCGACCTCGTTGATGCCGGGCATCACGACGTAGCCGACGGCGACGACCGCGAGGAATGCCAGCACCGGGGCCGCGACCTGGATGGACAGGTAGCCGGTGGACGCCACCAGGCGTGCGACGTAGACGGCCACGGCCACCGCGAACAGACCCAGGACGACCGACGCGAGCCACAGCCAGGTGCGCTGGTTGATGGTGTCCGGGTCGCCGACGGCGGGCGGGTTCGCCGGGTACTTGAAGAACGGCACCGCCTCGATCGCGAGCCAGCCCGCACCGGCCAGTGCCAATGCCAGCACCGGGCCGGACAGCGTGGTGACTCGGCGTGCGTAGTGGGCGACGACCGCGAAGATCGCGCCCAGAGCCAGGCCGGCGAGCGTGGTCGCGAGGAACAGCCCCGCCCGCTGGCCGTCGCGGCTGACCAGGGCGTCGTCGCCGTGGGAGTGGCCCGCCGTTGCACCGGCCTCGGCGTCGCCGTGGTCGTGTGCCGCCGTGGTGTCGTGCGCGTGCTCCTCGGCCGGGGCGGAGGCGGCTTCCTCGATCGCGATGGCCGCGTCGACGTGCGGTTCGCCGATCACGAACGCGACGGCACCGGCCAACAGGCCTGCGACGAGGCCGGCCAGCAGGCCGCGGACGAGGAGTTTCGTGAAAGTGTCGGTCAGTGGCACGGCAGTCCCAGCAGGTGTCGACCGTCATGCATGAGTTCGTGCATGTACATGCCGGTGCGCGAGACCGCGCCCTGGTCGAAACCGACCAGGTACAGGGTCAGCATCGCGAGCAGGACCACGCCCGCGATGATCAGGGCAACACCGACCGACTCGGTCGACCTGCTGGGGGTGTGAACAACAGCCATCGTTCCTCCTTGGGATTACGCGTCCCTCAAAGCACAGGCGATGACGACGGTGTCTGGCTGTCGAGGAAGCCCTCGATTACAGTGGCGCGACCGCTCCGGACTCGTACCGGATTCCCGTCGGGCATCGCAATTACTCGCGCACTGTCGCACCGACCTGCCTCCGCTGTCAATCGGGACACGGCGCCACCGCCCGATCCCTCGGCGGCCCGGAAGGTGTCCGGGCCGCCCGTCGGGAGGCTCAGGAGGGAACCTTGTCGAGGAACCCGAGCACGTGCACGAGCCGTCCCGCCTCGTCGTGCTCGACGACGTCGAAGCCCTCGATCAGGTCCTCGGCGCCGGTGGGCCCGAGCTGCCAACCGAACCGCGCCTGCTCGTGGTGGCCGTCCACCGGGCCGCGGAGCCGGAAGCGCATCGCGGGGAACCGCTCCTGTACCGCGTCGATCGTCGCGTCGATCTCCGCGTGACCGCACGCCGCGACCGTCGGGTCGACGTAGCGACCGTCCGGCGCCCATAGTTCCTCGATCGCGGTGCGGCGCGCGCCGGGGTCGGTTTCGTTCCAGACCGCGATGTACCTGGCGGCGAGGGTGTCGAAGTCGCTCATGGGAGCCTCTTTCGATCGGTTGTGCCGGCCCGGGTGGCCGACTGACGAGACCACTGTGCGGCCGGTGCGGCCGGTCGTCGATTACCCGGGAGGTAATGGATCCGCCTCCCCGGTCGCGCTTAGGCTCGGGCGATGACCACACTCGTGGGACGGGATCGGCCGGTCGGTGATCTGTTGCGCCACTGGCGTGAACACCGACGGATGAGTCAGCTGGAACTGGCCGGCCGTGCCGAGGTGTCGGCCCGGCATGTCAGTTTCCTCGAGACGGGGCGTTCGCGCCCGACCCGGGCGATGCTGTTGAGGCTCAGTGAACAGCTGGACATTCCACTGCGGGAACGTAATTCGCTCTTCCTTGCGGCGGGCTTCGCGCCCGCCTACCCGGAGCATGCGCTCGGTGACGTCCCGATGGCCTCGGTGGCGCGGGCGATCTCGCAGATCCTGCACGCACATCTGCCTTCCCCGGCGGTGGTCGTGGACCGGCACTGGCACCTGGTGGACGGCAACGACGCGGTCGCGCTGCTGGTCGACGGCTGCTCTGCGGACCTGCTCGAGCCCCCGGTCAACGTACTGCGCCTGAGTCTGCACCCGGAGGGCATGGCCCCGAGGATCGTGAACCTCGGCCAGTGGCGAGCCCACGTGCTGCGCCGCCTCGAGCACCAGATTGCCGCGACCGGCGACCCGGTGCTCGGTGGTCTCGCCACCGAGCTCGCGGGCTATCCGTGCGCCGATCCCGCGGTCGAACCGGAGCCGGGCGCGCTGGTGGTGCCGATCCGAATCCGTACGGCGGCAGGTGAACTGGCACTCCTGAGCGCAACGACGGTGTTCGGGACGCCGCTCGACGTCACCGTGGCGGAGCTGGCGATCGAGACGTTCCACGCCGCCGACGAACGCACGGCCGAGGCGCTGCGTCGGTTCGCGGGTTGACGGCGCGCCGGCCGCCGCGAAAGCGCGCGGCCGGCGCTGCCGGAAGGGGGTGGGTCAGGCCTGCTTCGCCGCGACGTCGAGGACGACCTCGAACTCGAGCAGCGAGGCGCCGGTCGCGACCGGCTTCTTGGCCTCGCCGGCGTGCGCGGCGCGGGCGTCGCCGTCACGCCATGCGGCGAAGGCGTCCTCGGACTCCCACTGGGTCACGACGAAGTAGCGGGTCTCACCGCCCGTCGGACGCAGCAGCTGGAAGCCGAGGAACCCCGGCGAGTTCTCCACGGTGCCCGCGCGCTGCGCGAACCGCTTCTCCAGCTCCGGACCGGCGCCCTCGGGCACCTCGATTGCGTTGATCTTCACGACTGCCATGGCCGCGAGGGTACTCCCGCCGGGCCCGGTGCCGGCCGGTTCAGCCCGCGGCGGCGGTGTCGGGTTCGCCGAGATGTTCGGTCAGTACCGCCAGTTGGATCTTGCCGGCGTCGGCATGCACCTCGCGTCCGGCGTCGGTGACGTCGACGAAGACGCCTCGACGGTCGGATTCGCACAGCGATCGCGACACCAGGCCGGCCTTCTCGAGCCGGGCGACGCTGCGGGAGAGGGCGCTCGGGCTGAGGTACATGTCGGCGGCCAGTTCCTGCATCCGTGGATGCGTGCAGGTCACCGACACCAGGCGGTCCAGCGTCTCGAAGTCGCTCATGCTCAGCCCGTGTGCGCTCTGCATCTGCCGGTCGAGCTCGCATGCGATGCCGTTGTACCGGCTGAGCAGGGCGCGCCAACTGTCGCGCAGCTCCGCTTCTGTCGTCATGGCCGCATCCTAGTTCGGCCTCCGGATCGGTGCAAGCAAAATAAATGCAAAGGAAATTTATGCTTGTGCATTGATTGCGTGTGCATCTAATCTTGCCGACGTGACTGTCACCGGAACCACCTCGAACCTGACAACGCCGGATTCCCCAGCTCCCGAACAGGGTTGGACCGGCCGCCTCTGGGGGATCCTCGCGGTGCTCTGCGTCGTGATGTTCCTCGACGGACTCGACGTCTCCATGGTCGGCGTCGCGCTCCCGTCCATCGGTGCCGAACTCGGCCTCGACACCACCTCGCTGCAATGGATCATCAATGGCTACGTGCTCGGTTTCGGTGGCCTGCTGCTGCTCGGTGGGCGCACCGCCGACCTGCTCGGCCGCCGCCGCGTCTTTCTCGTGGCACTGTCCGTCTTCGCGGTCGCGTCGCTGATCGGAGGCGTCGTCGACAACGGAACCCTGCTCATCGTGACGCGGTTCGTGAAGGGCCTCGCCGCGGCGTTCACCGCTCCGACCGCGATGTCGATCCTGACCACGACGTTCCGGGAGGGTTCCGCCCGCAACCGGGCGCTGTCGATCTTCTCGGTCTTCGGCGCGAGTGGCTACTCGTCCGGACTGATCCTCGGCGGTCTGCTCACCAGCGCGGGCTGGCGGTGGACGTTCCTGATGCCGGTGCCGTTCGCGGTCGCCGCGCTCGCGGCGGCGTGGGTGCTGATCCCGAAGGACCGTCCGGCCGACAGCGGAGGGCACGACCTCGTCGGCGCGGTCACCCTCGTCACGGGAATGCTGCTCACCGTCTACACCGTGGTGTCCGCACCGTCCCGCGGATGGGCAGATCCGCTCACCCTCGGATCGTTCGTACTCGCTGCGGCCCTGCTGATCTCGTTCTTCGCGATCGAGAACCGGGTGCCGCACCCGCTGGTGCGGCTGAGCATCCTGCGGGTCGGGACCATCGTGCGGGCCAACCTTGCCGTCGTCGCGCTGTTCGGCTCCTACCTGAGCTTCCAGTTCATGATGACGATCTTCCTGCAGTCTGTATTGGGCTGGTCGCCGTTGAAGATGGCGCTGGCGCTGCTGCCGACCGGGTTGATCGTCGCGGTGACATCGCCGTTCGTCGGTCGGCCGATCGACCGGTTCGGAACCTCCCCGATGATCCTGGCCGCGCTCACCTCGCTCAGCCTGGGCTACCTGTGGTTCCTGTTCGTCGGCAGTGATCAGCCGACGTACGCGGTGGCGATCCTGCCCGCCGCGATCCTCCTCGGCATCGGGTTCGCACTCGGTTTCACCTCGATCATGGCGCAGGCCACCGCCGGTGTGGACGACGCGGAGCAGGGCTTGGCCTCGGGGTTGGTGCAAACCTCCGCCCAGGTCGGCGCCGCGCTCGTGTTGGCACTGACCACCGCGCTGGTCACCGCCGGATCGCATGCCGGGGGATCGGCCGGCGCCGGTTTCGACCAGTTCCGGCCCGGTCTCGTCCTGGTGACCGGTGTGGCGCTGGTCGGTCTGGCGATCACCGTCGCACCGTCGATCCGGCGCCGGAGATACACCGCGGTCCCCACGCCCTGGCAGGACTGATCGGAGTTGTTCACCGATGTGGCGCGGCACCGGGCTAGCCTCGGTGCCGTGCTGCATGACGAGGGTGGGACCGGCCGGCCGATTCTGTTGCTCCACGGGCTGATGGGCAGCGCCCGAACCTGGCGTCGACACGTGCCATGGCTGCGCGATCACGGCCACGTGTACACGTTCGACGCGGCCGGGCACGGCCGCCCGGCGCCGACGGAACTGACCACCGAGGCGTTCGTCGCCGACCTTGCGTCCGCGCTGGACCCGATCGACGAGCCGATGGCCGTGATCGGTCACTCGATGGGCGGACTGCACGGCTGGTGTTTCGCCGCCGCCCACCCCGGCCGGGTGCGGGCACTGGTCGTCGAGGACATGGCGCCCGATTTTCGGGGGCGAACCGCAGCGGAGTGGGCGGCGATGATCGGGTCCTGGCCGACCCCGTTCCGCGACGAGCAGCACATGGTCGAGTTCTTCGGACCCGTTGCCGCGCAGTACTTCATGGACTCGTTCGACCGCCGCGACGACGGCTACCACCTGCACGGCGAGGTGCCCGTCTGGCGCGACATCTCCGAGGAGTGGGGCACCCGCGACTTCTGGTCGCAGTGGGCGGAGGTGCAGGCGCCCGCGCTGCTGCTCGAAGGCGAGTTCACCATCACCCC
Source organism: Rhodococcus sp. NPDC003348 (assembly GCF_053589375.1). Lineage (NCBI taxonomy): Bacteria > Bacillati > Actinomycetota > Actinomycetes > Mycobacteriales > Nocardiaceae > Rhodococcus > Rhodococcus sp. NPDC003348. Next base: position 82,418 of record NZ_JBSFRT010000003.1, on the reverse strand, counting down.
GGCGGGGCAGATGCGGGAGATGGCGCGGATGCCGAGGAGGGCCGAGACCCGCTACGAGTGGGTCGCCGGTGCGGGACATCTCGTGCACGACGACCGGCCCGCCGAGTACCGCGCGGCTGTCGAGACCTTCCTCGCCGACGTCGACCGGCCGTAGTCGCCCGGTAGCACCGAACTCCGGTTCGCGCTGGTGTCGGACGGCTTGGATACGGTTGCGCCATGGCAACTCCCAGCGACTTCGACGCCCTCCGCCCCGTCCTTCTCGTCACCGGGGACAACGGCTCCAGCATCATCTACTCGCCCGGTGGGCCCGAATACCATCAGCACCGAACGGCGCTGGAGGCACATGGAATCGAGGGTTCCGGCTACGACTTCTCGGGGGCACTCCAGGCGGTGCTGACGGATCGGTCCCCGGCGACACTCGACGCGGTGGGCTTCGATCCCGAGGGCGGCATGGTCAGCGTGTACGGCAACGACCTCGACGCCCTGCTGATCGCCGCACGGACCCTGCACACCCTGGTTCTGGACGCCGACGCGCTGGGGGCCGCTCTCGCCCGCTCGATCGAGCTCGGCCTCGACGACTAGGGCGAAACCGACTGGGGCGAAACCGACTGGGGCGAAACCGGCTGGGCGAACCGACTCAGCCCTCCCCGGCGAGGGCGAAGAGCCCGTCCTCGGTCTGCTCGATCAGTCCGTCGACGAGCAGCGAGTCCAGTGCCCGGTCCCGCTGTGCGACGTCGGTGAGCCAGACCTGGTCCAGCCGTGCGCGTTCCACGGGTCCGTGACTGTCCCGCAGGACGTCGAGGAGGCGGCCGCGCACTTGCCTGTCGGTGCCCGCGAACTTCTGCACCCTGCGCGGCGGTCCGGTGTGCGCGGGCCGTCCGGCCGCCACCCACGCACAGTCGTCGAGCGGGCAGCGTCCGCAGTCGGGGGTGCGGGCCGTGCACACGGTCGCCCCCAGTTCCATCAGCGCCGCCGAGAACACCGCCGCGCGGGCCCGGGTCCGCGGCAGCAGCACCGCCGCGTCGGCGAGGTCCCGGTTCGTCGACGGGTTCCCCGGTTCGGCGGCCCCGTGCACGGCGCGGGCGATGACCCGCCGAACGTTGGTGTCCACCACCGGAACCCGCTGTCCGTAGGCGAAGCACGCGACGGCCCGGGCGGTGTACGCGCCGATGCCGGGCAGGGACAGCAGCACGTCCACGTCGTCCGGCACCACGTCGCCGTGTTCGGCGGCGAGCACGCCCGCGCACTCGTGCAGGCGCAGCGCCCGGCGCGGGTAGCCGAGCTTGCCCCACGCCCGGAGCACCTCGCCCTGGCCCGCCGCGGCCATCGCCGACGGCACCGGCCAGCGCGCCACCCACTGCTCCCAGATCGGCGCCACCCGGGCGACCGGGGTCTGCTGGAGCATGATCTCGCTCATCAGGATGTGCCAGGCCGTGACCCCGTCGTGCCGCCACGGCAGGTCACGCGCCGCACGCTCGTACCAGCCGATCAGTGCGCTGGATTTCACCGGATCGTCACTCTGCCCTTCGCTGTTTCGCCAGGTCGCCACCATGTCCGTTTCGGGGAGGGGTGCACAATGGCTGACATGCCCAATTCGAACCCCATTTCAGCCTGGAAGGCCCTCAAGGAGGGTAACGAGCGGTTCGTCAGTGACCAGCCGCTGCATCCCAGCCAGGGCATCGCCGACCGAGCGGAGCTCGTCAAGGGACAACATCCCACCGCGGTGCTGTTCGGATGCGGGGACTCCCGCGTCGCCGCCGAGATCATCTTCGACCAGGGGCTCGGCGACATGTTCGTCGTGCGTACCGCAGGTCACACCATCGACACCGCCGTCCTCGGATCGATCGAGTACGCGGTCGGTGAACTCAACGTGCCGCTGATCGTCGTGTTCGGCCACGACAGCTGCGGGGCGGTCGCCGCGACGCTCAAGGCACTCGACGACGGCGAGGTCCCCGGCGGGTTCATCCGCAGCCTCGTCGAACGAGTCACCCCGTCGATCCTGATGGGCCGTAACGAGGGACTGAGCACCGTCGACGAGCTCGAAGGCCGGCACGTGATCGAGACGGGCCGCCTGCTCATGGACCGGTCCCGGATCATCGCCGAGAAGGTCGAGAAGGGCACTTGCGCGATCGTCGGTGTCACCTACACGCTGGCCGACGGCAGCGTGAAGCTGATCAGTGTGGTCGGCGACGTCGGAGAGACCGCAGACGAAAGCTGACCGGAGGCCTGACACGCGGACAGGTGGACGACACGCCGGACCTGGTTGAGGGTGCGTGTACCGCGGGCACCTACCGTGGTATCCGTGATGGAACCGTCCGGGCCGCTGCCCCCCGAGATCTACTGGCGACGTCGCTGGCTTGCCATCGGTGCTGGGGTCGTCGCGCTTCTCCTGCTGATCTGGATCGTCTCCGCCCTCCGCGGCGGGGGCGACGACGATCCCGCCGCTGATGCGGCGGCCGTGAGTTCGTCGCTGACGTCGACGACCTCGGCCTCCGGATCGGCGACGGAGTCGAGTTCCGCCGCGGGCGGCGCGTCCGGATCGGAGTCGTCGGCGGCGTCCGGCGAGGGCTCCCCGTCCGGTACCGCCGTCGCCGCGCCCGCGGGCCAGTGCGCCGACAACTCCCTGGCCATCAAGGTCAGCGCCGACAAGGCGACGTACCCGGCGGGGGAGGAGCCGGAGTTCGGGATCGTCATCACCAACATCGGCAACGGGACGTGCGACCGGGACCTCGGCGCGGGGATGCAGCAGGTCCTCGTCTACACCCTCGACGGCCAGCAGCGGCTGTGGTCGAACAACGACTGCTACCCGAACGCCGCGCCCGACCTGCGCACACTCAAGCCCGGTGAGCAGGCTGCGTTCACGGTCAAGTGGTCCGGGGCGACCTCCGAGCCGGGATGCGCCGCACCCCGGGACCCGGTCGGCGCCGGCGCCTACACCGTGGTCGGGCAGCTCGGGAACCTGCGCAGCACCCCGGAGCCGTTCAACCTGAGCTGATGCGCTTTCGTTGCTCGTGAGTGAACTTCATCTCGGTGAGGGTGAAATTCGCTCACGGGCGGCCCAGCCGCTCAATCGAACGGGCCCGTGATCGATGTCTCGGCGAGCCGGGACAACCCCTCCCGGATGTGCCGGGCCCACAGCCCACCGATCCCGTCGACCGCCTGCAGGTCGGCGGCCGTCGCGGCGAGCAGCCCCTGCAGCGTGCCGAACGAGGCGACCAGCCGGTGCACCTGATGGAACTGGAGGCGCGGCACCCGCGCCAGCACGCGGTATCCGCGGGGGCTCATCGGCGCGTCCAGCGCCTCGATCGTCCCCGGGTACCCGAACGCCCGGGCGAGCGTGGTCAGGTCGAGAAGATCCGCGTCCGTCAGCTTGTCGAGTGCGGCGAGGGTGTGTTCGACCGACTCGGTGGACGGCTGGCCGGGGCCGGCCAGGTAGTCCCGCGCCACCAGCTGGCGGGCCACGTCGTTGTTGCCGACCAGCTCCTCGAGCTGCAGCGCCAGCTGTCTGCCGTCGGTGCCGAGTTCGAGGACGTCGCGTTCGATCTCGACGGACACCCGGCGGACCATCTCCAGCCGCTGCGCCACCGTCAGCGCATCACGGAGTGTGACGAAGTCCTCGATCTCGACGACGGACAGTGCGTTGGTGACCTCGGTCAGCCGCGACTTGTACCGCTCGAGGGTGGCGACCGCCTGGTTGGCGCGCGACAGGATCGTCGGTGAGCCCTCCAGTACGTGCCGGACGCCGCCGACGTACACGGAGACGATGCTCATCGACTGGCTCACGGACACCACCGGGTAGCCGGTCTGGATCGCGGTCCGCTCGGCGGCCCGGTGCCGGGTGCCGGACTCGACGGTCGGGATCTTGTAGTCGGGCACCAGCTGGACGTTCGCGCGGACGATGCGCGTGCCGTCGGTCGAGAGCACCACCGCCCCGTCCATCTTCGACAGCTCGCGCAGCCGGGTGGGGGCGAACTCCACGTCGAGCTCGAATCCGCCGTCGCAGAGCTCCTCGATCTGGTCGTCGTAGCCGAGAACGATCAGTGCGCCGGTGCGTCCGCGCAGGATCCGTTCCAGCCCGTCCCTCAGTTCGGTGCCCGGTGCCAGCCGGGCAATCGTTTCGCGAAGCGTGGCCGCGGTGTCGTCCATCGCCGTCCCCCCCTTGCCTCGCTGGAATCCGCGCGGCGCCGTACCGGTGCACGGGAGGCGATCGTCCCACGCGGACATGTCGCGACTAGATTACCGAGACATGAGCGGTACCTGGACGTTGCCCGATGATCTCGAAATCCCCACCCGTCCCGATTTCTTTCCCGCGCCGGGTGAGGCGCTGCCTCAGCACTGGGCGAAATGCTTCGGATGTGGCGACGACCAGCCGACCGGTGCGGCGATGCACTTCACTGCGACGGAGGGCATCGAGGTCGTGGGGCGGCTGACCGTCGAGTCGCGCTTCCAGGGCGGCCCGGGCGTCATTCACGGCGGCATCCTGACGACGGCGTTCGACGAGACGCAGGGCATGGCCTGCATGGTTCTGGGGGTGCCGGTGGTGACCGGTCACCTGCAGGTCGACTTCGCCCGCCCGATCCCGCTCGGATCGGTGCTCGAGTTCCGGGCCCGCATCGACGGCATGGTCCGCCGCAAGGTGTACGCCAGCTCGGAGGTCCGGATCGTGGAGGGGCCGACCGCGAGCGACGAGGTCGCCGGGACCTCCCGCGGACTGTTCCTGACCATCAAGCCGGAGCACTTCAAACCGATGCGCGACTTCGTCGACGGTGTGCCGACGGTCCCGAACTTCGGCAACTCGACGCTCTAGACGGCCTCCATCCGGCGGGGGACCACGCGCAGGGCCTCCCTGATCGTGGCGACCTCGTCGACTCGCATGCCGGCCGGATGCGGCCCGGAGTCGCGCGGCACCACCGCGTGCGTGAACCCGAGCCGTTTGGCCTCGGCCAGTCGGCGGCCGACCGCGGTGACCCGGCGTACCTCACCGGCGAGTCCGACCTCGCCGAGCACGACCAGCCCGGACGGCAGCGGCTTGTCGCGGTCGGCGGAGACGATGGCCAGCGCGAGGGCGAGGTCGGCGGAGGGTTCGGTCAGCCGCATGCCGCCGACCGTCGCGGCGTAGACCTCCTTGTCGTGGGTGCGGATGTTGGCGTGTTTGGCGAGCACCGCCAGCACCATGGCAACCCGTGCTGCGTCCATGCCGCTCACCGCCCGGCGCGGAGAGGGGTTCTGGGTGGGCACCACCAGTCCCTGCACCTCGCCGAGGAGGGCGCGTTTGCCGTCCATCGCGACGGTGACAGCCGTGCCGGGGGCGGTGTCGTCGCGGTGGTGCAGGAACAGCCCGGACGGGTCGGTGACGCACTCGATGCCGTCCTCGTGCAGTTCGAAACAGCCGACCTCGTCGGCGGAACCGAACCGGTTCTTCACCCCGCGCAGCATCCGCAGCGTCGAGTGCTTGTCGCCCTCGAAGTGCAGGACCACGTCCACCAGGTGCTCGAGGGCGCGCGGACCGGCGACCGCGCCGTCCTTGGTGACGTGCCCGATGAGCAGCACGGGGATGCCGCTGGTCTTCGCGAGGGTGGTCAGCGCCGAGGTGATCGCCCGCACCTGGGTGACGCCACCGGTGACGCCCTCCACGTCGGCGGCGAGCATCGTCTGCACCGAGTCGACGATCAGCAGGGTCGGTTTGACCTGTTCGACGTGGCCGAAGATCGTCGCGAGGTCGGATTCGGCGGCCAGGTACACGCGGTCGTGGACGGCGCCGGTCCGGTCGGCCCGCAATCGGACCTGCCCGGCGGACTCCTCGCCGGTCACGTACAGGGACCGGTCGTCGGGACCCCGGCGCGCCCAGCGGTGCACGACCTCGAGCAGCAGGGTCGACTTGCCGACTCCCGGTTCGCCGGCGAGCAGCACCACCGATCCAGGCACGATGCCACCGCCGAGCACCCGATCGAGTTCGGGTACCCCCGTCGGCTTGGCGCGGCTGACGGTCGCGCTGACCTGCGTCAGCGGGGTGGCGGGGGAGGTGGGGACCAGGCCCGTGCCCGCGCGCGCGCCGCTCGCGCCCGGCCGGTTCGCGACGGCAGCGAGGACGGGGGCGGCCTCCTCGACCGACCCCCACTCGCCGCACTCCGGGCAGCGGCCGACCCACTTCGCGACGGTGTACTGGCAGGCGGTGCATCGGTAGCTGGTCTTCGGTTTGGCCACGGAGGAAACCCTAGGCGCAGGGACCGACACCCGTCCTCCCGGTCGCCGTGGCACCCGGCGGTTCCGGGTGAGTCGGCGTCCGGCAGCATGCGGTGTCAGGAAGTCGTTGCGGCCCGGTGCTTTCCGGCGAGCGCGCGGTAGCTCTCCGCGTTGTGGGCGATGTGCGCGATCTCCTCGTCGGTGAGCTCGCGTCGCACCCTGGCGGGAACTCCGGCCACCAGTGAGCGGGCCGGGATCTCGGCGCCCTCGAGCACCACGGCACCGGCCGCGACGAGACAGTTCGCGCCGAGGCGAGCGCCGTTGAGGACCACGGCGCCCATGCCGATCAGCGAGTCGTCGCCGATGGTGCAGCCGTGCAGGACCGCGTTGTGGCCGACGCTGACGTTCGCGCCGACCGTCAGAGGGAAGCCGGGGTCGGCGTGCATCGTCACGTTGTCCTGGATGTTGCTGCCCGCGCCGACGGTGATCGGCGCGGCGTCGCCGCGTGCGACCGCGCCGTACCAGATGCCGGCCTCCTCGTGCAGTGTCACGTCTCCGATCACGGTGGCGGTCGGCGCCAGCCACGCCGAGCCGGCGACGGTGGGCGCTGCGTCGTCGAAGGGCACCACGTGGGGTCCGGTCATGTGCTGCTCCTGATCGTCGGGTCGAACAGGTTGTGTCGCATCCCATTTTGGCCGATCAGCACCCGACCCGCCGGCCTGCGCCACTCTCGTGTGGTGTCCGGCGAGGGACCCCGGAAACGGCGACGGCCCCCGACCTGGTGCAGGTCGGGGGCCGTCGGACGGCGATCGGGTCAGTGACCGGCGACGTGGTCGGCGAGGGTGCCGGCACCCTCGTTGCCGGACTTGTCGGACTCGTGGCGGTCGAGGATCGGTCCCGCGTCGACGGGGACGTCGACGACGATGTCCCCGGCGCGCTCGAACGTGAAGGTGACCGGCACGGTCAGGCCGGGGTAGACGCCCTCGGCGATGTCGTTGAGGGTGACCAGGATGATGTCGGTCTCGATCTTCTCGCCGTCATCGGTCACGGTGGCGTCCGGGACGCCGGAGCTCAGCGCGGTCTGCGGCCGGATCACGCGGCCTCCGACCTCGCCCGCGATGGTGACGGACGCAGCCTTGTCGGTGCTGATCTTCGCGAGCCGCTCGGGCTGGTGCTGGCTCTCGTTGACGGCGGTGAACGCGAGGGCGACGGTGCCGCCGGGCTTCAGGCTGTACTCCTCGCTGTTCGGGTACACGATGTGCACGTTGCGCAGCGAGATGTCGCCCTGGTTCGCGTAGTTGCCGTTGACGGCGGCGACCTGGGTGGAGGTCTGGGTGATCTGGCCCGCGCTGCAGGCGGACAGCGAGATGGCAGCTGCTGCGGCCAGGGCAACGGCGGTGGCGACTCGGCGAGTCGACGCATTCAGTGCTGTCACGGGGTGTCCTCCACGGCGTCGGGTCGTGTAACTCAACTAGGCAGAGTAGTAGTTCCCTCCGCGCGCGGCCTCCCCGGGTCGATCTTTGGCGGGCGCGGTGTCGTGTACCGGTGTGCCGAATTCCGGTGGGGCGGCGTCTTCCCCGGCCGCGCCGATGCAGGTTCGTGACCTGGTGTCAACCCCTCCGATCAGCCCGCTGTGCGTCTGACCAGGGACGTTGGAACCGGTGTCGGAGGAACCCGTGATAAACTGGGCAGATCGAAAGGGGCACGGGACAGATGATTTTTAAGGTCGGAGACACCGTCGTATACCCCCACCACGGAGCGGCGCTGATCGAGGCAATCGAAACTCGCACCATCAAGGGTGAACAAAAGGAATATCTCGTACTGAAGGTCGCCCAGGGCGATCTCACCGTCCGGGTCCCCGCAGAGAACGCCGAGTACGTCGGCGTTCGTGATGTTGTGGGTCAGGAAGGGCTCGACAAGGTCTTCCAGGTGCTGCGCGCGCCGCACACCGAGGAGCCGACCAACTGGTCGCGGCGGTACAAGGCGAACCTGGAGAAGCTGGCCTCCGGCGACGTGAACAAGGTGGCCGAGGTGGTTCGCGACCTGTGGCGCCGTGAGCAGGATCGCGGTCTGTCCGCCGGAGAGAAGCGGATGCTGGCCAAGGCCCGTCAGATCCTCGTCGGTGAGCTCGCGCTCGCCGAGGGCACGGACGACGAGAAGGCCGAAACCATCCTCGACGAGGTTCTCGCGGCAGCGTCCTGACGCCCGACGCGGACAAACACAGATGAACACCGTGACAGGCCCGGTCGACGCGCACAGCGGAGGCCGGGTCGTTGCATTGGTTCCGGCCGCCGGGCAGGGGACGCGGCTCGGCGAGGACGTGCCCAAGGCTTTCGTGACCCTGAGGGGGCGGACGCTGTTGCAGTGGGCGGTCGTTGGTCTGCTCGACTCCGGCGCGGTCGACCGGGTGGTGGTGATCGTGCCGCCGGACCTGGTCGAGCGGACCCGTGACGACCTGCCCGCCGGTGTCGACGTGGTCGGCGGCGGTGCGGAACGGACGGACTCGGTGCGCGCGGGTATCGCCGCGGCCGCCGACGCGGACCTGCTGCTCGTGCACGACGCGGCCCGCGCGCTGACCCCGCCCGCGCTGATCGCCCGGGTCGTTGCCGAGCTGCGCGCGGGACGGGAGGCGGTTGTCCCGGCCCTGCCGGTCGCCGACACGATCAAGTCGGTGGACCTGCTCGGGGTGGTCACCGGCACCCCGGAGCGGTCGGAGCTGCGTGCGGTGCAGACGCCGCAGGGTTTCGCCGCGGACCTGCTGCGGCGGGCCTACGACGCCACCGACGCCGCCGCCACCGACGACGCGGGGCTGGTCGAGAGGATCGGGGCGCGGGTCCGCACCATCGCAGGCGAACCACTGGCTTTCAAGATCACCACCCCCCTCGACCTCGCGTTGGCGCGAGCGTTGACGGATCCGGACACCGACGAATAGGAGCACAGGGCAGTGCGAGTGGGCATCGGCACGGACGTTCATCCGATCGAACCGGGGCGGCCGTGCTGGATCGCGGGCCTGCTGTTCGAGGGAGAGGACGGCTGCGCCGGCCATTCCGACGGCGACGTCGCCGCGCACGCACTGTGCGACGCGCTGCTGTCCGCGGCCGGCCTGGGCGATCTCGGATCGGTGTTCGGGACCGGTCGCCCCGAGTGGTCGGGCGCCAGCGGCGCGGCGCTGCTCGCGGAGGTCCGTCGGATGCTCGACGAGCACGGTCTCGCGGTCGGCAACGCGGCGGTCCAGGTGATCGGCAACCGGCCGAAGATCGGTCCGCGGCGCGTCGAGGCCCAGGACGCGCTCTCGGCTGTGCTCGACGCGCCGGTGTCGGTGTCCGCGACGACCACCGACGGACTCGGGTTGACCGGTCGCGGCGAGGGCATCGCTGCGGTGGCGACGGCGCTGGTCATCGCGGCCACGGCGGACCGGTAGGATCGCACGTCGTGACCCTGCGACTCTTCGACACCGAAACGCGGGCCCTGCGTGACTTCGTTCCGCTGGTCCCCGGCCACGCGTCGATCTACCTGTGTGGGGCGACCGTGCAGGGTGAGCCGCACATCGGCCACGTCCGCAGCGGTGTCGCGTTCGACGTCCTCCGCCGGTGGCTGCTCGCGCACGACCACGACGTGGCGTTCGTCCGCAACGTCACCGACATCGACGACAAGATCCTGAACAAGGCCGCCGACGCGGGTCGGCCGTGGTGGGAATGGGCCGCGACGTACGAGCGGTCGTTCACCTGGGCCTACGACCAGCTCGGTGTGCTGCCGCCGTCCGCGGAGCCGCGGGCGACCGGGCACGTCACCCAGATGGTCGAGCTGATGCAGCGGCTCATCGACGCCGGGCACGCCTACGCCGCGGCGGGTGACGTGTACTTCGACGTGCTCAGCTGGAAGAAGTACGGCGCGCTGTCCGGGCACAAGCTCGACGACGTCCACCAGGGCGAGAGCGCGGCCGAGGGCAAGCGCGACCCGCGAGACTTCACGCTGTGGAAGGCCGAGAAGCCGGGCGAGCCGTCCTGGCCGACGCCGTGGGGACGCGGCAGGCCCGGCTGGCACCTCGAGTGCTCCGCCATGGCCGGCGCCTACCTCGGTGGCGAGTTCGACATCCATTGTGGCGGACTGGATCTGGTGTTCCCGCATCACGAGAACGAGCTCGCGCAGAGCCGGGCCGCCGGGGACGGGTTCGCCCGGTACTGGCTGCACAACGGCTGGGTCACCATGGGCGGCGAGAAGATGTCGAAGTCGCTGGGCAACGTGCTGTCGGTGCCCAACGTCCTGAAAAGGGTTCGCCCGCAGGAACTCCGGTTCTACCTCGGCGGCGCGCACTACCGGTCCATGCTGGAGTACTCCGATCACGCGCTCGACGTCGCCGCGGAAACCTACCGGGGCATCGAGGCGTTCGTGCTCAAGACCGCGGAACGCGCGGGGGAGGTGCCGGTCGGCACCTGGACCGCGGAGTTCGCGGCCGCGCTCGACGACGACCTCGGGGTGCCGAAGGCGCTCGCGGAGATCCACGGTCGTCAGCGCGAGGGCAACCGGGCGTTGACCGCCGGTGACCTCGACACCGCCGTCCTGATCGCCGGGCAGGTGCGCGCGATGATGGGCATCCTCGGCGTCGACCCACTCGACCCGCACTGGACGAGCGACTCCACCGACGCGTCCGCCGCGCACGCCGCGCTGGACGTGCTGGTTCGCTCCAGTCTGGACGCCAGGCAGCAGGCCAAGGCCGACAAGGACTGGCCGGCGGCCGACGCGATCCGGGACCGGCTCGCGGCCGCGGGCATCGCGGTCACCGACACCGCCAACGGACCCGAGTGGTCCCTCGAGAAGAACCACAACGAAGCAGGGTAGTGATGGCAGGCAATTCGAGCAGGCGCGGCGCGGTCCGCAAGTCCGGCACCAAGAAGGGCCAGGTCGTCGGGTCCGGCGGCCAGCGGCGCAAGGGCCTCGAAGGCCGCGGCGCCACCCCGCCCGCGGTCGAGCGGACCAAGCACCCCGCCGCCAAGCGGGCCCGTGCGGCGGCCAAGGCCGGCGCCGGTCGACCGGTCGGCGGTGGGTCGGGCGGGCGCGGCGGATCGCCCCGCAAGGGCACCGACGGCCCGGAGAACGTGCTCGGCCGCAACCCGGTCCTCGAGTGCCTGCGGGCCGGTGTGCCCGCGACCGCGCTGTACGTCGCGGTCGGCACCGAGAACGACGACCGGCTGTCCGAGAGCGTGCAGATCGCCGCGGACAAGGGCATCTCCATCCTCGAGGTGCCGCGCACCGACCTGGACCGGATGAGCGCCAACGGCCTGCATCAGGGTGTCGCGCTGCAGGTGCCGCCGTTCCGGTACGCGCACCCCGACGACCTCCTCGCGAACGCCCGCACCCAGCAGGAGCCGGCGCTGCTGGTGGCGCTCGACAACATCACCGACCCCCGCAACCTCGGTGCGGTGGTCCGCTCGGTCGCGGCGTTCGGCGGTCACGGTGTGGTGATCCCGCAGCGGCGCAGCGCGTCGGTCACCGCGGTCGCGTGGCGGACCAGCGCCGGTGCCGCGGCGCGACTGCCGATCGCGCAGGCCACCAACCTGACCCGCACGCTCAAGGACTGGGCCGCGAAGGGTGTGCAGGTCGTCGGCCTCGACGCCGGCGGCGACACCACCCTCGACGAGTACGACGGCACCGGTCCGGTCGTGGTCGTGGTCGGCTCGGAGGGCAAGGGCCTCTCGCGTCTGGTGCGCGAGACCTGCGACACCATCCTGAGCATCCCGATGGCCGGCCCGGTCGAGTCGCTCAACGCGTCCGTCGCGGCCGGCGTCGTGCTCGCGGACATCGCCCGGCAGCGGCGCTGACGCGCCCGTGAGTCCTCTCGGCCCGCGCGCGGACCGGAAGGACTCGCGGCCCCGGGGGTGCGCATGATCGACGCAGGGGACCGGGGTCGCTCCGCTTCCGCAGTGTGGCGCGAGTGCGGGTCCCCGCTGGTCGAACCCACAGGATCCGGACCGCTCGACGGCATGGCCGTCGCGGTCAAGGACCTGTTCGACCTCGCGGGTCATCGTGTCGGTGCCGGCAATCCGGTCCGGCTCGCGGAGGCTTCGCCGGCCACCCGCACCGCGCCGGTGGTCGCGGCCCTGCTTGCGGCGGGCGCGTCCGTCGCGGGGATCGCCCGGACCGACGAGTTCGCCTACAGCCTCGCCGGGACCAACGCCCACTACGGGACGCCTCCCAATCCCGCTGCACCCGAACGGATCCCAGGAGGATCGAGTTCCGGTCCGGCCAGCGCAGTCGCGCTCGGCGATGCTGCGGTCGGGCTCGGCACGGACACCGCTGGGTCGATCCGGGTGCCCGCGTCGTACCAGGGGCTGTACGGGATCCGCACCACGCACGCCGCGGTGTCCGCTGTCGGGGTGCTGCCGCTGGCGCCGTCCTTCGACACCGTCGGGTGGCTGGCGCGCGATCCCGGCACCCTGCATGCGGTCGGTCGGGTGCTGCTGCCGCCGCAGCAGCCGCGGACGTTCGCGCGGGCGCTGGTGTGCGACGCGCTGGTCGCGCTCGCCTCCGCGGAGGTGCGGGACGCCGTGGCCGCGGCCGTCACCCGGTGGACGAACGCCGCGAACCTCCCGGCGATCGAACGGTGTGACATCGACACCGGCGCCCTGCCGGGCGCCGTCCGCGACTTCCAGACCGTCCAGGGCTGGGAGGCGTGGCACGCGCACAGTGCGTGGATCTCCCGGCACCGGGCCACGCTGAACCCCGACGTGGGCGCCCGGTTCGACACGGCGGCCGGGTACACCGCACTGGACCGGCGGCGGGCCTGGGACAGGTTGTGGAGCTTCGCATCCCGGGTGGACGCCCTGCTCGGTGACGACCTGCTGCTGGTGCCCTCGGCGTCCTCCGTGGCGCCGACCGTTGCGGAGGCGATCCTCGGCGGCGAGGTGATCGAACGGGAGCGGGCCGCGACCTTCGCGCTCACCTGCATCGCCGGTGCCACCGGACGTTGCGCGGTGAGCGTGCCTCTGCCGGTGGAGATCCCGGTGGGTCTGTGCATCGTCGGACCCCGCGGCCGCGACCTGGACGTGCTCGCGCTCGCAGCCGCCGTCCGTGCTGCCGGAGTCGCCTAGCGCCGCCACGGCACTCCACGGCGAGCCGATTGGCGCTCACCTGTCCGCTCGCGGCACGGAGCGGGGCCGTGCCGCGAGCGTGGATGCACGTCAACCACCCGCTTCGAGCGCGCTCGCCCCCTCACCGTCGCCTACCCGCGGTCGCCGCTCCGCCGCCGTACGATCCCGGGATGGCGACCGCCCTCCTCTACGGTCTCGGGACCGCCCTGCCGATGCTCGTCGGCGCGTTCGTCGGGTTGCGCTACGACCTGCCGCGGCCGCTGCTGGCCGCGCTGATGGCGTTCGGCGCGGGCGCGATGGTGGCCGCGGTGTCGACCGAACTGTTCCAGCCGGCGTTCGAGTCGGAAGGGGTCGTCGTCGCCGGCATCGCGCTGATGCTCGGTGCGCTGGTCTACGTGGTCGCCGACCACCTGATCGAGAACAAGCTCGGACCCGCCGCCCTCGGCTGGGCGCTGATGCTCGGCGCGCTGCTCGACGGCATTCCCGAGAACACCGCCCTCGGAGTCTCGCTCGGCGTCGAGGGCGGGCTCGTCCTGCTGGTGGCGATCGCGGTCGGCAACGTGCCGGAGGCGGTGGCCGGCGCGGCGTCGATGCGGAAGCAACCGAACTTCGACCGGCGCCGCGCCGCGGTGCTGTGGACCGTCACCGCAGTCGTGCTCGTGCTGGTGGTGGTGCTCGCGTACGCCGCGTCCGACTCGATTCCACCGTCGCGGATCGCGGTGATCCAGGCCTTCGCCGGTGGCGCCACGATTGCGGTCCTCGCCGATTCGCTGATGCCCGAGGCGTATCGGGAGGGTGGCTGGTGGGTCGGCCTGTCGACGGCGCTGGGGTTCCTGGTCGCGTTCGCGCTGGGCGGTTAGCCCTGGGGGCGGCGGGGCGGGTTTGACCTCGACCGAACTCGAGGTTCTACGGTTGATGTCGTGCATGTGATCGACACGGAAGCCGGACCCAGGGGTTGGCGAGATCTGCTTGGGCCCGCTCATCTCGGGTCGATGGTGGTGCTGGCCGGTGGGGTCGCGCTGTACGCCACCAACATCTATCTGACCGCCAGCCTGCTGCCGTCCGCCGTCGAGGACATCGGCGGCGACAGGTTCTTCGCGTGGGCCACGACGATCTTCCTCGTGGCGTCGGTGGCGTCCGCGGTACTGGTCAGTCGGCTGCTGGCGCTCGTCGGGCCTCGGGCTGCCTACCTGGTCGCGATTGCCGCGTTCACCGCGGGCACGGTGGTGTGCGCGCTCGCCCCCGAGATGTGGGTGCTGCTCGCGGGGCGTGCGTTGCAGGGCGCGGGCGGCGGACTGATCAGTGGGCTCGGATACGCGTTGATCCGGTCGGTGCTGCCGTCCGGCCTGTGGACGCGGGCCTCCGCCCTGGTGTCCGCGATGTGGGGTGTGGGCACCTTCGTCGGACCCACCGTCGGGGGTGCGTTCGCGCAGTTCGGTTCGTGGCGGCTGGCGTTCGTCGCGCTCGCCGTGCTCGGCGTCGGCATCGCGGCCCTGGTGCCCCGTTACATCGTCGGCGGCCGACCCGAGTCGACCGGCGAGACCGTGCCGGTGGTGTCGATGGTGCTGCTCTCGGCTGCCGCGCTGGTGATGAGCGTGGCCGGTGTCGCGGGCTCGGGTACCGGGACCGCGGTGGGCGTCGCGGCCGCGCTGGTGCTGCTTGCGGTGTTCGTCGGATACGAACGCGCCCGGGGCGGCAGCGTGCTGCCCTCGGTGACCTTCGCCCGCGGCGGCACCCTGAAGTGGACGTACCTGACCATCGGCTTCCTCGCGGTCGCGTCGACGGCGGAGACGTTCGTGCCACTGTTCGGGCAGCGGCTCGGTGGGCTCGCACCGCTCATGGCCGGGTTTCTCGGCGCGGCGCTCGCGATCGGCTGGACACTCGGCGAGGTGGCGAGCGCGGGCGCGCACCGGGCCCGGACCGTGCGGGCGATCGTGGTGGCGGGTGGCGCGGCCGTGATCGCCGGGTTCGCGGCGTTGGCGATGTGCCAGCGCTCCGACGCCCCCGGCTCGGTGATCTGGTTGTGGGCGGTCGCGTTGGCGGTCGTGGGTGCCGGAATCGGTGCCGCATGGCCGCACCTCGCCGCCTTCGCCATGGCCAGTTCCGAGGACCCGGTGCAGGGCGCGCGGGCCGCGTCGGCGATCAACACCGTGCAGCTGGTGTCGAACGCGGTCGGGTCCGCGATCGCCGGCGTGCTGGTGAATCTGGGGACGTCGACGACCGGGTCGGCGCGACTGCTGTACGGGGTGTTCGCCGCGATCGCCGTGCTCGGTGTGCTGACGGCGATGCGGGCGACCCGACCGCGAGCCCGACCCGGCCGCTAGGGGGTGCCGTAACCGCCGCCGCCCGGCGTCTCGACGACCAGGACGTCGCCCGGTTGCACCTCCACCGAGTCACAGGCTGCCATCCGTACCACCGACCCGTCCCCGCGTTCGACCCGGTTGCTGCCCAGGCCGCCGGGGGAGCCGCCGGCCATGCCGTACGGCGGCACCCGGCGGTGTCCCGACAGCGTGCTCACCAGCATCGGCTCCAGGAACCGGAGCCTGCGGACCGCGCCGTCGCCGCCGCGCCAGCGCCCGTCGCCGCCGCTGCCGCGCCGAATCGCGAAGTCCTCCAGGAGTACCGGGAGCCGCCACTCGAGCACCTCGGGGTCGGTCAAGCGGGAGTTGGTCATGTGGGTCTGCACCACCGACGAGCCGTCGAACCCGTCGCCTGCACCGGACCCGGAGCCGAGCGTCTCGTAGTACTGGTGCCGGTCGTTGCCGAAGGTGACGTTGTTCATCGTCCCGGACCCCTCGGCCTGCACGCCGAGCGCCCCGTACAGCGCGCCGGTCACGGCCTGCGACGTCTCCACGTTGCCGGCGACGACGGCGGCCGGATGGCTCGGCGCCAGCATCGACCCCTCGGGGATGACGAGGTGCAGGGGCCGCAGACAGCCGTCGTTGAGCGGGATGTCGTCGGCGACGAGGGTGCGGAACACGTAGAGCACAGCGGCCGTCGCGACCGACGACGGCGCGTTGAAGTTCGATTCGAGCTGTGGCGACGTTCCGGTGAAATCGATTGTCGCCGAGCGACTCTGCCGGTCCACGCTCACCCGCACCGCGATCACCGCACCGGAGTCGGTCTCGTACCGGTAGGAGCCCTCGGTGAGGGTGTCGACGACCCGGCGCACCGCCTCCTCGGCGTTGTCCTGCACGTGCCGCATGTAGGCCTCGACCACGTCGAGTCCGAAGTGGCCGATCATCTTCGCGACCTCGTCGACCCCCTTTGCGTTCGCGGCTATCTGGGCACGAAGGTCGGCGAGGTTGGTTTCGGGATTCCGGGACGGGTACCGCGCGCCGGTCAGCAGGTCGAGGGTCTCGGCTTCGCGGATGCGGCCGTCGCGGGCGAGCAGCCAGTTGTCGAACAGCACCCCCTCCTCGTCGATCTCCCGGCTGGTGGCAGGCATCGACCCCGGGGTGATCCCGCCGATCTCGGCGTGGTGTCCGCGGGAGGCGACGTAGAACAGGATCTGTGCGCCCGGCTCATCGAAAACCGGTGTGATGACTGTGATGTCGGGGAGGTGGGTGCCGCCGTGGTACGGGTCGTTGACGGCGTAGACGTCACCACGCCGCATGTCGTTCCGCCGGCGTGCGATGACCTCCTTGACGCTGCTGCCCATCGAACCGAGGTGCACCGGGATGTGGGGGGCGTTGGCGATCAGGTTCCCGTCCGGATCGAACAGCGCGCACGAGAAGTCGAGTCGTTCCTTGATGTTCACGGACTGCGCCGTCGACTCCAGGGCCGCGCCCATCTGCTCTGCGATCGACATGAACAGGTTGTTGAAGATCTCGAGCATCACCGGGTCGGCCTGCGTGCCGACTGCGGCCTCGCCCCGAGCGGTCACCCGTTCGAGCAGCAGGTGCCCCGCCGCGGTGAGCGTGCCGCGCCAGCCCGGGTCCACCACGGTGGTGGAATTGGCCTCGGCGAGGATCGCCGGTCCGGTCACCGCATCCCCGGGCCGCATGCGTGCGCGTTCGTACAGCGGCGCGTCGTGCCAGGCGCCGTCGTGGTACATCCGGACGGTGTCGGGGGCTTCGCCGGGCGCGTCGTCGGGCGCCGCCGCGACACCGGTCAGGTCCGGATGGTGCGTGAGCCCGGTTGCCTCGACGGCCACAGCGTCGACGACGAGCGGGCGATCCATCAGGAACGAATAGGTGCGCAGGTGCACGCCCTCGAACTCGGCGGTCATGGTCTCGGGATCGGTCAGGTCGATGGACACCGTGGTGTCCGTGCCGTCGTAGCGCAGGTGCGCGCGCCGGGTCAGCCGGATCCGGTCCGCGGGGACCCCCTCGTCTCCGAGTTCGGTGACGGCCGCCGACTCCAGCGCCTCGGCGACGGAGAGGATCCGGGGCATGGTGTCCGGTCCCAGCGCCGCGACCACCGACTGCTCCCGCATGACCGTGGTATCGGCCAGGCCCATGCCCAGCGCCGAGAGGACGCCGGCCATCGGCGGGACCAGCACGGTGTGGATGCCCAGCGAGTCGGCGACCGCGCATGCGTGCTGGCCGCCGGCACCGCCGAACGTGGTCAGCGCGTACTCGGTGACGTCGTGCCCCTTCTGCACCGAGATGTGCTTGACCGCGTTGGCCATGTTCGCCACCGCGATGCGCAGGAAGCCCTCGGCCACCTGTTCGGGTGAGCGGTCGTCCGCGGTCCGTGCGCGGATGTCGGCCGCCAGCTCGGTGAAGCGGCTGCGCACGACGGCGCTGTCCAGGGGCTGGTCGCCGCCCGGCCCGAACACCAGGGGGAAGTGGTCGGGCTGGATGCGGCCGAGCATCACGTTGGCGTCGGTGACGGTGAGTGGTCCGCCACCCCGGTAGCAGGCGGGACCGGGATCGGCGCCGGCCGAGTCCGGGCCGACGCGGTACCGGCTGCCGTCGAAGTGCAGGATCGAGCCGCCGCCTGCAGCGACGGTGTGGATGTCCAGCATCGGTGCCCGTAGCCGGACCCCGGCAACCTGGGTGTCGAACACGCGCTCGTACTCGCCGGCGAAGTGCGACACGTCGGTCGAGGTGCCGCCCATGTCGAAGCCGATCACCTTGTCGAAGCCGGCCATCTGGGACATGCGCACCATGCCGACGATGCCGCCGGCCGGGCCCGAGAGTATCGCGTCCTTGCCGCGGAAGTGGCCCGCCTCGGCGAGGCCACCGTTGGACTGCATGAACATCAGCCGCACGCCCGGCAGCTGACCGGTCACCAGATCGACGTAGCGGCGCAGCACCGGCGAGAGGTAGGCGTCGACCACCGCGGTGTCCCCGCGCGGCACCAGCTTCATCAGCGGGCTGGCCACGCTGGACAGCGAGATCTGGGGGAACCCGATGCGATCGGCGAGCTCACCGATCGCCGCCTCGTGATCGGGATACAGATGGCTGTGCATGCACACCACGGCCACCGCACCGATGCCTTCTGCGCGGGCCTGCCGGAGCTCGTTGGCCAGTCGGTCGAGATCCGGTGTGCGCAGGACGGTTCCGTCGGCCGTGACGCGTTCGTCGACCTCGATCACGCGCTCGTACAACAACTCCGGCAGCTCGATCTGCCGGTCGAAGATGCGCGGCCGGTTCTGGTATCCGATCCGCAACGCGTCACCGAACCCCTTGGTGATGACGAGGGCCGTACGCGCCCCGGTGCGCTCGAGCAGTGCGTTGGTGGCCACCGTGGTCCCCATTCGGACCTGCTCGACCCGGTCGGCGGTGACGGCGACCTCTCCGGGCGAAGCCTCGGGCCGTATCGGGTCGGCGCTCGACCCGAGCAGCACGCGGATGCCGGCGACGGCTGCGTCGGCGTACCGGGCCGGGTTCTCCGACAGCAGCTTGTGAGTGACCAGGGTGCCGTCGGGTCGGCGGCCGACGATGTCGGTGAACGTGCCACCACGATCAACCCAGAATTCCCAACGCTTACCAGTCACGGTTCTCCCATCGCGAACGATCGGAGGTCAATCCTAGGGTGCGTTCGGCTCAGTGCCCGGCCGCGACCGCGACCCTTCCCGAGTTCGCGCGGCGCCGCGATCCGATCGCCCGGCACACCAGGTAGATCACGAACGAGATGGTGGTGACGAACGTCGACACCGGCACACCGGGGGCGAGCGAGAGCAGGATCCCGCCGACCGCCGCTAGCTCGGCGAACAGGATCGCCAGCAGCGTGGTCTTGAGCGGGCTGGAGGTGACGCGGGCGGCCGCCGCGGCGGGGGTGATGAGCAGCGACAGCACCAGCAGGGCGCCGACGATCTGCACACCGAGCGCGGCGGCGACGCCGACGAGCACGGCGAACACCAGCGACAGTCCGCGGATCGGCACCCCGCGGGCGCGCGCCACCTCGGGGTCGGTGCTCGCGAACAACAGCGGCCGGTACACGACGACGAGCACGGCGAGCACGATCACCGCGAACACGAGCAGCAACTGCAGTCCGCTGTTGCCGACACCGACGATCTGCCCGACGAGCAGGGAGAAGCTGGTGCCGGTGCGGCCCGGGTAGAGCCACATGAACAGCACCGACAGGCCGAGACCGAACGACATGATCACGCCGATCACCGAATCGCGTTCGCGCGCCTTGCTTCCCAACAGCGCGAACAACACGGCGGCGATCACCGAACCGACGATGGCGCCGACCCCGACGCTGATCCCGGCGAGCAGGGCGGCGGACGCGCCGGTCAGTGAGAGTTCGCTGGTGCCGTGCACGGCGAAGGACATCTGCCTGCTGATGATCAGCGGGCCGATCGCGCCGGCCAGCAGGCCGAGGATCGCGGCGGCGAGCAACGCCTGCTGGACGAAGTCGTACTGCAGCAGGTCGATGGTCGTCCGCCAGTCGAGCATGCTCGACAGCGCCCCGGTGAGTTTGTCGTTCATGCGAGGTTCTCGTTCATTCGTGGTCCTCGTGGTGTGCGCAGTCGGTGTTCAGTTCACCGGCGCCGCCGAGGGCGTCGATCGCGTCGCCGGTCCCGACGACGACTAGGCGGCCGCGCACGTGCAGCACCTCGACCTCGGTGCGGTACAGCTCGGAGAGCACCTCGGAGGTCATCACCTCGGCGGCGGTGCCGATCCGGAACCGGCCGTCGACGAGGTAGAGGACGCGGTCGACGAGCGGCAGGATCGGGTTGATCTCGTGGGTGACGAACAGGACCGCGGTGTCGTGCCGGCGCCGGCGCTGGTTGATCAGGTCGGAGACGCGGTGCTGGTTCGCCAGGTCCAGGCTGAGCAGTGGCTCGTCGCACAGCAGCACCTTCGGATCACCGACCAGGGCCTGAGCCACCCGCAGCCGCTGCTGCTCGCCCCCGGACAGCGAGCCGACGGGGGCGTTCGCGTACGCCTGCGCGCCGACCTCGGCGATCGCGGCGTCGACGATCGCCTTCCGGGCGTTGCGGCCGCGCAGGCCGGTGCCCCAGCGGTGCCCGTCGACACCGAGGCCGACGAGGTCGCGACCGCGCAGCGGCAGTCCCTCGTCCATCGTCTTCTGCTGCGGGACGTAACCGACGTTCGGGTTGCCGACGCGGACGGGACTGCCTGCGATGCGCGCGGTGCCCGCGGTCAGCGGCACCTGGCCGAGCAGCATCTTGAGCAGTGACGTCTTGCCGGACCCGTTGGGGCCGAGGACGGCGACGAACTCGCCCGGTTCGACGTCCAGGTCCAGCCCCGACCACAGGGTGCGCCTGCCGTACGACAGTTCGGCGCCCTTCAGCGCGACCGCGGCCGTCACGCGGCGGGTCCGGTCGCGGCGGCGTCCAGTGCCTCGGCGGCGGCGCCGTCCAGTGCCTCGGCGGCGGCGCCGTCCAGTGCCTCGGCGAGCCGCTCCGCCGTCTCGGTCTGCCACTGCACGTAGTCGAGACCGTCGGGCAGGGTCTCGGTGACCTCGACGACCGGGAGTCCCGCGGTCTCCGCGGTGGACCGGATGTCGCGGGTCACCTTGTCCTCGGTCTGGCTGTTGTAGACGAGGACGGCCACCTTCTTGCCGGTCAGCAGGTCGCGGGTCGCGGCGATCGCGGCCGGCGGCGGGTCGTTGCCCTCCTCGACGGCCCGGGTGAAGTCGGCGGGCGTCTGATCGTGCAGGTCGGCGGCGGCGAGCAGGTAGAACGCGGTCGGCTCCGTCTGCGCGATCGCGGTCTGCGGGTGCTTCGCGGCGATCTCTGCGGTGGCGTCGGCGATGCCGTGCAGTTTCCCGTGGAACGTCTCGGCGTTCGCGGTGTACGCGGCGGCGTTCGCCGGGTCGAGCGCGCCGAGCTCGGCCGCGATCGTGTGGGCGACGGTGTCGACGGTGGGGATGTCGTACCAGACGTGCTCGTTGACCCCGCCGTTGTCGTGACTGTGCGAGTGCCCGGCGTGCGACTCGCCGCCCTCCGTCGCCTCGTGCCCGGCTTCGCCCGCGGTGTCATGCGCGGCGTCGTGGTCGTGCCCGGCGTGCAGGTCGGTATCCGCGCCGAACAGTTCGAAGGCGTTGACCGTCGGCTTGTCGGGGCCGCTGCCGAGGATGTCCTCGATGAACTCGTCGTAACCGCCGCCGTTGTAGACGACCAGGTCCGCATCGGTCACGGCGGCGGCGTCGCGGGGGCTGGCCTCGTAGGAGTGCGGATCGGCGGACGGTTCGGTGACGATCGAGGTGACGTCCGCGTGATCACCGGCGACGGCGGCGGCTACCGAGCCCCACACGTTGGTCGACGCGACGACCCTGATGCGGCCGTCGTGACCGGTGTCGGAGGTGGCGGTGCCGCACGCGCTCAGGCCCAGCGTGGCGGCGGTTGCCAGTCCCAGTGCCGCGGCCGTCGCGCGGCCGGTCCGTCCACGGAGGTGGACGCGGGCGCGGCGGAACGGCAGTGATGAGAAGGGCATGCCGAAAATATTAATGGAAACCGTTTCCGTTGTACATTGGCGGGGCCGTGCTCTCGGTCACCCGGTGAGCGCGTACCGTCCCGTTATGCCCCGCTCTCGTCATCCGCATCGTCAGGCGACCCTGGCCTCCCTTGCGGCGGAGCTCAAGGTGTCCCGTACCACGGTGTCGAACGCCTACAACCGCCCCGATCAGCTTTCCGCCGAATTGCGTGCCCGCGTGCTCGAGGCGGCCAAACGTCGCGGCTACCCCGGCCCCGATCCGGTGGCCCGGTCGCTGCGCACCCGCAAGGCGGGAGCCGTGGGCCTGCTGCTGACCGAGGCGCTCAGCTACTCGTTCCGGGACCCCGCGGCGATGAGCTTCCTGGCCGGGTTGAGCGAATCCTGCGAGGAGGCCGGGCAGGGGCTGATGCTGATTCCCGCCGGCCCCGGGCGTGACGAGGTCGACGCCGCGGCGGTGGTGCAGCAGGCGGGGGTCGACGGGTTCGTCGTCTACTCCGTCGCCGACGACGATCCGCACCTCGCCGCGGTGCTCGAGCGGCACCTGCCCGTGGTCGTGTGCGACCAGCCCCGCCGGATCGCAGGGGCGGCCCTGGTCGGCATCGACGACCGCGGCGCGATGCGTGAGCTCGCCGATCACCTGATCTCGTTGGGTCACACCGAGATCGGGGTGCTGTGCATGCGGCTCGGTCACGATGCGCGCAACGGTCGGGCCGATGCCGAGCGGCTCCTGTCACCGAATTTCCACGTTCAGCGCGAACGTATCGCCGGGGTGCAGGACGCGTTGGCCGACGCGGGTCTGGATCCGTTGTCGCTCACGGTCTTCGAGAGCGCCGAGCACACGGTCGGTGCCGGGCACGCGGCGGCCGAACGGGCACTGGTGCTCAACCCGCGCATCACCGCGCTGCTGTGCACGACCGACGTGTTGGCGCTCGGTGCGCTCGAGTTCGCGCGGTGGCGCGGCATCGACGTGCCCGCAGAGTTGTCCATCACCGGTTTCGACGGCGTGCCCGACGCGTCGCGGGTCGGGCTGACCACCGTCCGGCAGCCGGCGGAGGAGAAGGGGCGCCGAGCGGGCGCGATGCTGCTGCGGGACTCGCATTCCGGGGTCGCGACCGTCGAGATACTCGACACCGAGCTGGTGCGCGGTCGCACCGCGGCCCCGCCCCGGCGGTGGGAACGCGGTCCGGCGGAGTAGCCGCACTCGCATCGTCCCGATGAGCGGAATGGCGCGGTCGATGACCCGCGGGTCCCCCTAGCGTGGACCCGCGGGTCATCGAGCCGCACCGAAATCGTTTCATCGCAAGGGAGATTCGACATGGCCACACCGGAGGAACTGCGCTCAGTCGTGGAGAGCTACGTGCGTCTGATCGCGGAAGGTTCGGGTACCGAGCGGGCCGCCCTGTTCGCGGACGACGCCGTCGTCGAGGATCCCGTCGGCAGCGAGCCGAAGGTGGGTCGCGCCGCGCTCGTGGAGTTCTTCGATCGTGGTGCCGCGATGGAGAACACCGCCGAACTGCTCGCCGTCCGGGTCGCGGGCGGCGAAGCAGTGGCCCACTTCAGTGTGGTGTCGAAGGCGGGCGGGACCACCTACACGTCCGCTCCGATCGACACCTTCCGCTTCAACGACGCCGGCGAGATCGTCGAACTGCGCGCCTACTGGGCGCCGGAGGACATGACCGTCTCGTAGGCGCTTCGCGCCTGTGAGTACTTGTGGTTGCCAGGGCCACCACAAGTACTCACAGGCGCCGCAGGCGCTAGCTCAGCAGCTGGGCGCAGCGAAGCAGCCCGATGTGGCTGTACGCCTGCGGGTGGTTGCCCAGGGAGCGTTCGGCGACGGGGTCGTACTCCTCGGCGAGCAGCCCGGTGGGCCCGGCCGCGGCGACCAGCTGCGCGAACAGCGCCTCCGCGTCGGCGCGCTGCCCGATCAGCAGGTACGCCTCGACGAGCCAGGCCGCGCACAGGTGGAAGCCGCCCTCGCCGCCCGGCAGGCCGTCGTCGTGGTGGTACCGGTACACGGTCGACCCGCTGCGCAGTTCGGCCTCGGTCGCGATGACGGTGGCCGCGAACCTCGGGTCGGACGGGTCGATCAGCCCGGACAGGCCGATGTGCAGGGTGGCCGCGTCGAGGTCGGTGCCGTCGTAGGCGGCGGTGTACGAGTTCGCGCGGTCACTCCAGCCGCGATCCTTGACCTCGTCGGCGATCTCGTGCCGCAACGCCTCCCAGTCCACTCCCGCGGAGCGGCCGAAGTCCGTGGCCAGCTTCAGCGCGCGGTCGACCGTCACCCAGCACATGACCTTCGAGTACACGTGGTGGCGCGGGTTTCCGCGGATCTCCCAGATGCCGTTGTCGGGCTCGGCCCACCGGCGCTGCACGGCGGACACCATCGCCAGCACGAGGTCCCAGTCCCGGTCGGTCAGCGGTTCGGCGATCCCCTTCTTCTCGCGGGCCTGCGCCAGGTCCGCGATCAGCTCCACGATCGGTCCGAACACGTCCAACTGGACCTGCGAGTTCGCGGCGTTGCCGACGCGGACGGGGCGCGAGCCCCCGTATCCGGGCAGCGAGTCGATCACGGCCTCGGGCGGCAGATTGGTGCCGTGGATGGTGTAGAGCGGGTGCAGTCGTTCGGGGCCGGGGATGCTCTCGAGGACCCGGTGCACCCACTCGAGGAGCCCCTCGGCCTCGCCGAGCGAGCCGAGTGTCACCAGGGCGGACGCGGTCATCGACGCGTCCCGCAGCCAGCAGTAGCGGTAGTCCCAGTTGCGGACGCCGCCGAGTTCCTCCGGGAGCGAGGTGGTGGCTGCGGCGAGGATCGCACCGGAGTCGGTGTGCACGAGCCCGCGCAGTGTCAGCGCCGACCGCTTCATCAGTCCACGCTTGCGGGACGGCAGTTCCAGATCGTCCGCCCAGTCCCGCCAGTACGACTCCGCCTGTGCGCGGCGGTCCGGTTCCGGTACGGGTGATGGGCTCAGATCCGTGGTGCCGCAACGTAGTTCGAGAACGATCGGCCCGTTTGAGGGGTCGATGACCGCGTGTGCGGTCTGCTGGACGCCGTCGCTGACGATCTCCCATTCGACACCCGGCGAGCGCAGCACCAGCGGATCGTTCATGCCGTACACCCGCAGACCGTTCTCCTCCGGCTCCAGGTGCACCTGCACCTGGCCGAACTCGGGACGCGGTGCGAACGTCACCACGGCCTTCGCCCGGCCGGTGATCACCCGGGTCAGCTCGGTCCGTCCGGCCGGGACGTCGTGCGGCAGGTAGTCGGTGACCTGCAGGCTCGCCCAGCGCGTCTCCACCGTCATCGTGCCGTCGACGTAGCTCTGGCTCAGCGGCAGCCCGGCCCGGTACGGCTCGACGGTGAAGTGCCCGGCCCCGACCCCGCCGAGCAGGTGCGCGAACACCGCCGCCGAGTCCGGTTCGGGGTGACACAGCCAGGTCACCCCGGCTTCCGGGGTCAGCAGCGCGACCGTGCGCGGACTGGCGAGCATCGTGAGCCGTTCGATCGGCGGCGCGCTCTCACCGTTCAGCCAGGTGCGGCGTTCCTCGAGCAGGAAGGCCAACGCCGCGCCCACGTCCTCGGTGCGGTCGATCCGGAACTCGGCGAGCGTGTCGCCCTCGCCGACCTTGACCCCCACGTCCGGTCCCTGCAGGCGCGCGAAGGCCTTCTCGTCGGTGACGTCGTCGCCGAAGAACACCGTCGCGGAGGCGCCCTCCCGGTGCCGGAGGATGTCGAGCGCCTCACCCTTGTCGGTCGTGATGACCGCCAGTTCGATGACGGCCTTGCCCTCGGTGACCTGGACGCCGTTCCACTTGGCGGCGCCCTGGCGGACCCGGGTGAGCGCGGCCTCGCCGACCTCGGGGCTCGCGTTGCGCACGTGCAGTGCGGCACTCGCCGGTTTCACTTCGACGGCGACCCCGGGGCTCTCGGCGGCGATGCCCTGCAACTCGGTGGTGAGTTCCCGGAGGAGGCGGCGGGCGTCGTCGCTGATCTCGTGCACGAACCCCACGTCGAACTCGGAGCCGTGGCTGCCGACGAGTTGCACCTCGACCGGCAACCGGGAGAGCACCGCCAGATCGCGCAGGGCGCGTCCGGATACGACGGCGGACGTGGTCCCCGGCAGGATCGCGAGTGCGCGCAGGGCGCGGACCGCGTCCGGATGGGGGAACGCCTTCGCCGGATCCGACACGATCGGCGCCATGGTGCCGTCGTAGTCGGAGGTCACGAGAAGTCGCGGCGTCCTCGCGATGGAGACGAGACGCCGTCGGAGCTCGACTGGTAGATCCTGCGCACTCACCGCGCAAAGTCTACTTACGAACTGTGCTTGAGCTTGTACCCACCGAGCAACAGTTCGACGGTCAGTTCCAGACGGTTGGCGACATCGGTGGCCGACGAGCGGCGCGTCAGCCACGCGACCAGGTTCGACAGCCACACGTCGGAGATGACGCGGGCGATCTGAAGCTGCTCCTCGGTCGGCGTGCCGTCGCTGATCGCGCGGGCGAACAGCGAATCCATCAGCCGGCCGACCTGGTCCACCTCGGCCGCGGCGGACGCGTCGGCGAACATGAATGCGCGGGTCATCGCTTCGGTGAGCAGCGGGTCGCGCTGCATCGCCCGGGTGATCTGGCCGAGGATCAGGTGCATCCGCTCGATCGGGCTGTCGCCGGGCGGCATCTTCTTGCGGGAGTCGATCTTCTCGAACTCGCGGCCCAGCGCCGAGACCAGCAGGTGCACCTTCGACGGGAAGTACCGGTACAGGGTGCCGACCGCGACGTCGGCGCGCTCGGCGACCGCCCGCATCTGCACGGCCTCGTATCCGCCCTTCGACGCGAGCGCGAGAGTCGCGTCGAGAATGCGCTTGCGACGTTCGCGCTGCGCGTTCGAGCTGAGGTCGTCGTCCGTCAGCGTGGAGACGGCGCCGTTCGCTCCGGCCTTGCCGGCGGAGCGGGTGCGGGGGGAGGAGGTCATCGACGAGCTTCCTTGAAATGTCTAATGGTTTTATGTGCGCTTCGGTTCCGGCCTTGACTGAGAGCCGACTAAGAGATTAGAACACGTTCTAGAGGGTTTTGTCAGCACTGAAAGGGTGGCCAGACTTGTGAGTATTGCCACGACAGACGAGCAGCGTGCGGTCCAGGAATCGATCCAGTCCTGGGCCCGTTCGGCGAATCCGGTCGAGACGCTGCGCCAGGGTCCGACCGACTCGTGGCGGACGCACTGGGGCGCGCTCGCCGAACTCGGCCTGTTCATGGTCGCGCAGGCGGAGGAGGTCGGTGGCGCCGACGGTGAGGTCGTCGACCTCGCGGTGATGCTCGAGCAGTCCGCCGCGTCCCTCGCCGCCGGTCCGGTGCTCTCGACCGCGCTCGCCGCACTCGTCGTGGGTCGCAGCGGAGAGCCGGCCGCCAAGCAGTGGGGTCCGGAACTCGCCGAGGGTGCGCTGCCGGTCGGTGTCGTGCTGGACGGCGACGTGAGCGCCGCCGTCGACGCCGACGGCACCGTGGTGCTGACCGGGGCGGCCGGGTTCGCGCTCGGCGGCGCACCCGAGATCGGCGTGCTGGTGCCCGCCACCCGGGCCGGCGACACCACCTCGGGCGAAGCCTCGGGTGATGTTGTCTGGTGCCTGGTCGAGGCCGGCGCGCCCGGGCTGACGGTCGAAGCCGTCCAGAACGTCGACGTGAGCGTCCCGCTGGCGACGGTGACCTGTGACGGGGTGCGGGTCTCGTCGGACCGCGTGCTCTCGGAGGTGCGTCCCGGGTTGGTGCGCGACCTCGCGGCGACGCTGGCTGCCGCCGAGGCCGCGGGCATCGCGGGCTGGTGCCTGACCACGGCCGTCGAGTACGCGAAGATCCGCGAGCAGTTCGGCAAGCCGATCGGCTCGTTCCAGGCGATCAAGCACCTGTGCGCGGAGATGCTGTGCCGCGTCGAGCAGATCCGCGCGGTCGCGTGGGACGCCGCGGTGGCCGCCGAGACCGGTGACGAGCTGCCGATCGCGGCCGCCGTCGCCGCGTCCGTGGCGCTGGACGCCGCCGTGGACACCGCCAAGGACTGCATCCAGGTGCTCGGTGGCATCGGCTTCACGTGGGAGCACGACGCGCACTTCTACCTGCGACGGGTCGTCTCCCTGCGGCAGCTGCTCGGCGGCGGCGCCGCGTGGCGGGCGCGCGTGGCGGAGCTGACCCGCGCCGGTGCGCGCAGACACCTCACCGTCGACCTCGGCGACCTCGAGGCGCAGCGCGCCTCGGTGCGCGCCGAGATCGAGGCGATCGTCGCCGTGCCCGAGACCGACCGTCGCGTCGCCTTCGCCGAGTCCGGCTACCTCGCCCCGCACTGGCCCGCGCCGTACGGGAAGTCCGCGAAGGCGGCCGAACAGATCCTCATCGGTGAGGAGCTCGCCCGCGCGGGGCTCGAGACCCCGAACCTGGTGATCGGGTGGTGGGCGGTGCCGACCGTCCTCGAGCACGGCACCGCCGAGCAGATCGAGCGGTTCGCGATGCCGACCCTGCGCGGTGACCTGATCTGGTGCCAGCTGTTCTCCGAGCCGGGCGCAGGCTCCGACCTGGCCTCCCTGCGCACGACCGCGGAGAAGGTCGACGGAGGCTGGGTCCTCAACGGCCAGAAGGTGTGGACTTCCCTTGCCCGCGAAGCGGATTGGGCGATCTGCCTGGCTCGCACCGACAAGGACGCAGCGAAGCACAAGGGCATCACCTACTTCCTGGTCGACATGCGCAGTGCGGGGATCCGGATCTCGCCGCTGCGGGAGATCACCGGCGACGCCCTGTTCAACGAGGTGTTCCTCGACGGTGTCTTCGTGCCCGACGACTGCGTGGTCGGGCAGGTGAACGGCGGCTGGAGGCTGGCGCGCACCACCCTCGCCAACGAGCGCGTCGCGATGAGCGGCGGGTCCTCGCTCGGCAAGGCGATGGAGGAGCTCCTCGAGCTGGCAGGCCGCGGGGGCACGGATCCGGTCACCGAGGACCGGATCGGCTTTCTCGTCGGTGACGCGATGGTCGGCTCGCTGCTCGAGCACCGCACCACCCTGCGTCAGCTCGACGGCCAGGATCCCGGTCCGGCGTCGAGCGTGCGCAAGCTGGTCGGTGTGCGGCACCGGCAGGCGGTCGCCGAGTACGCGCTCGAGTGCGCGGGCGTCGGCGGCGCGGTCGAAGGGCCGCTGTCCCGGGAGTTCCTCAACACCCGGTGCCTGACGATCGCCGGAGGCACCGAGCAGATCCTGCTCACCGTCGCCGCCGAACAGCTGCTCGGGCTGCCGCGCGGCTAGCACTACTGGAGAGTGGGAACGCGGCGGGCTCGGCCGCGAACCCGGTGTTTCAATGCTGATCAGTCACACGTGCACTGATTTCCACGTATTTCGATAGGACGGTTTCTCAGGTGGACTTCACTCTTGGCAGTGAACAGCAGGCGGTGGCCGAGGTGGCCTCTGCCGTGCTGCAGACGGCGGCGAGCGCAGAGACGCTCGCGGCCATGGATCGCAACGCCCCCGTGTGGGACGCCACCCTGTGGCAGCGTCTCGCCGACGAGGGGGTGCTCTCGCTGCCGCTGCCGTCCGCGCTCGGCGGCGACGACCTCGGCATCGCCGAGATCGGTGTGCTGCTCGGCCAGGTCGGCCGGCATGCGGCGCAGGTCCCGGTTCTCGAGACCCTCGGGTTCGGTGTGCTGCCGCTGCTCGCGCTCGGCGGTGACCCGCAGCGGTTCCTCGCCGGTGTGGCCGGCGGCGCGATCCTCACCGCGGCGCTGAGCGAGCCGGGCGCGCCGCTGCCCGCGACGCCGGCGACCACGGCGACCGCCGACGGCGACGGATACGTCGTGACCGGCCGCAAGGTGGGCGTGCGGTACGCCGAGCAGGCCGCCTTCGTGCTGGTGCCGACGTCGGCCGGGGTGGCCGTCGTGGCGCCCGACGCCGACGGCGTCACGCTCACCCGCACGTTCACCCCGTCCCTGGCGCCGGAATACACGATGGCGCTCGACGGCGTGCGCATCGACTCGGGAGCGTTGCTCACGGGTGCCCGGGTCGAGGAGCTGTACCGGATCGCGCTCGCCGCGGTCGCCGCACAGGCCGCGGGCCTGGGGACCGGGATGACCAACCTGGCCGCCAAGCACGTGAGCACCCGCGAGCAGTTCGGCAAGCCGATTGCCGCATTCCAGGCCGTCTCGCAGCAACTCGCCGACTCCTACGTGACCGCTCGCACGCTGGAGCTGGCCGCGACGTCGGCGTGCTGGCGACTCGCGGAGGGCCTCGACGCCACAGAGGACACCGCGGTGGCCGCCTACTGGCTGGCCGAGCAGCTGCCGGTGGCGATGCAGCAGTGCATCCACATGCACGGCGGTCTCGGCGCCGACGTGACCTACCCGGCGCATCTGTACTACGAGCAGACCAAGGACTTCGTCCGGCTCGTCGGCGGCCCGTCGTCCCGTCTGTCCATTCTCGGCGCCCTCGGCGCCCGCGACCTCGGTGTGGAGGCAGCATGCTCATCGATCTGACCCCCGAGCAGAAGAAGCTCCAGGCGGAACTGCGGAAGTATTTCGCCGACCTGATCTCGCCGGAGGAGGCCGAGATCATGCTCACCGACCGGCACGGCCCGGTCTACCACGAGGTCATCCGCCGCATGGGCCGCGACGGCTGGCTTGGTGTCGGCTGGCCGAAGGAGTTCGGCGGCAAGGGCTTCGGTGAGATCGAGCAGCAGATCTTCACCAACGAGGCGGTCCGCGCGGACGTGCCGCTGCCGTCGGTGACGCTGCAGACCGTCGGCCCGACCCTGCAGGTGTACGGCACCGAGGAGCAGAAGCAGAAGTTCCTGCCCGGCATCCTCACCGGCGAGGTGCATTTCGCGATCGGGTACACCGAACCCGAGGCGGGCACCGACCTGGCGTCGCTGCGCACCACCGCGGTCCGCGACGGTGATCACTACATCGTCAACGGCCAGAAGTATTTCACCACCGGTGGACACGCCGCCGATTACATCTGGCTGGCCTGCCGCACCGGTACCACCGAGGACCGCCACCGCGGCATCTCGATCCTCATCGTCGACACCACGGATCCGGGCTTCTCGTCGACCCCGGTCATCACCGCGGACGGCGCACACCACGTCAACGCCACGTACTACGAGAACGTGCGCGTGCCGGCCTCGATGCTCGTCGGGGAGGAGAACAAGGGCTGGAAGCTGATCACCACCCAGCTCAACCACGAGCGTGTCATGCTCGGCCCGTCCGGCCGCGTCGGCGGGCTGTACGACCAGATCAGCGAGTGGGCGAAGCGTCCGGGCCCGGACGGGCGGCCGCTCGTCACGCAGCCCGACGTGCAGCGTGCGCTCGGTGAGATCCGCGCGATCTACCGGCTCAACGAACTGCTCAACTGGCAGGTCGCGTCGGCGGAGGGCGCCGTCGACATGGCCGACGCCTCGGCGACGAAGGTGTTCGCCACCGAGCAGATCCAGCGTATGGGTCGCCTGGCCGAGGAGGTCGTGGGCCGCTGGGGCGACCTGGCAGACCCCGAGACCGGGCACCTGCTGAGGTGGCTGGACGCGCAGACCAAGCGCAACCTCACCATCACCTTCGGCGGCGGCGTCAACGAGGTCATGCGTGACCTCATCTCCACCGCCGGTCTGGGTCTGCCGAAGGTGGCACGCCGATGAGCGAGCAGGACATTCTCGCTGCGGCGCAGCGGGTTCGGGACGGCGGCGCCAGCAAGCCGCGCAAGGGTCGTGATCCGATCAACATGCCGATGATCCGCAACTGGGTCGAGGCGATCGGCGACGAGAATCCCATCTACGTCGACGAGGACGCGGCGATCGCCGCCGGTCACGGCGGCCTCGTGGCACCGCCCGCGATGGCACAGGTGTGGACGATGCGCGGTCTCGGTGCGGTGCGCGAGGAGGACGACCCGCTCGGCCGGATGACCGAGATCCTCGACGAGGCCGGGTACACCTCGGTGGTCGCCACCAACTGCGACCAGACCTACCACCGCTACCTGCGTCCCGGTGAGGAGGTGACCATCGAGTCGGTCCTCGAAGACGTTGTGGGACCGAAGAAGACGGGCCTCGGTGAGGGCTGGTTCTTCACCACGCGCAACTACTGGAAGGTGGGCGACGAGGTCGTCGCCGAGATGCTGTTCCGGATCCTGAAGTTCGCGCCGCCGGCCAAGTCCGAGGCCGAGCCGACCCGCACAGAGGCGTCCTCGTCGCTGGGTGGTTCGCTCGACGACCTGAACCCGGCTCGGATGCTGCGCCCGTCGGTCTCGCGGGACACCGAGTTCTTCTGGGAGGGTGTGGCCGCCCACGAGTTGCGGATCCAGCAGCGGCAGGACGGGTCGTTGCAGCACCCGCCGGTGCCCGCGATCTGGAAGGACAAGTCCGAGCGGACCGATTACGTGGTCGCGTCCGGTCAGGGCACCGTGTTCAGTCACGTGGTGCACCACGCGCCGAAGGTGCCGGGCCGCTCGCTGCCGTTCGTGGTCGCGCTCGTCGAACTCGACGAGGGCGTGCGCATGCTCGGTGAGTTGCGCGGCATCGACCCGGCCGACGTGACCATCGGCCAGCGCGTCCAGGTGGAGTTCCTCGACCTGCCCGGCGACGACGAGACCGACCAGCAGCCGTGGACCCTGTACGCGTGGCGTCCCGTGAAGGAGCAGTGATGAGCTCGACCCTGACCGCGACGGTGGGGGAGACCCTGCCGCCCCTGTCCATTCATGGCGACCCGACGTTCATCGTGTCGACGGCGTTGGCCACCAGGGACTTCCAGGACGTCCATCACGACCGTGACAAGGCGCAGCAGCGCGGGTCGAAGGACATCTTCGTCAACATCCTCACCGACACCGGCCTGGTGCAGCGGTACGTCACGGACTGGGCGGGCCCGCGCGCGGTGATCAAGTCGATCAAGCTGCGTCTCGGCGTGCCGTGGTACGCGTACGACACCCTGACCCTGACCGGCTCGGTCGCCTCCGTCGAGGACGGCCTGGTCACCCTCGACATCGTCGGCAAGGACAGCCTCGGTGACCACATCAAGTCCACGGTCACCCTCGTGATGGATGGAGCAGCCCAGTGAGCGAGCTGTCCGGCAAGGCCGCGATCGTCGGCATCGGCGCCACCGACTTCTCCAAGGATTCCGGTCGCAGCGAACTGCGTCTGGCCGCGGAAGCGGTGCAGGCCGCCCTCGACGACGCGGGCCTGAAGCCGTCGGACGTGGACGGGCTGACGTCGTTCACGATGGACACCAACACCGAAGTGGCCGTGGCCCGTTCGGTGGGCATCCCGAACCTGAAGTTCTTCTCCCGCATCCACTACGGGGGCGGTGCGGCCTGCGCGACCATCCAGCAGGCGGCGATGGCCGTGGCCACCGGCGTCGCGGACGTCGTCGTCGCGTACCGCGCCTTCAACGAGCGGTCGGGAATGCGCTTCGGCCAGGTCAATTCGGCTCTGGTGCAGCAGGTGAACTCGTCGGGCACCGACAACGCCTTCTCGTACCCGCACGGCCTGAGCACCCCGGCGTCGTTCGTGGCGATGATCGCGCAGCGCTACATGCACGTCTACGGTGCGACCAGTGCCGACTTCGGCCGGGTGGCGGTCGCCGACCGCAAGCACGCCGCGACCAACCCGAACGCGTTCTTCTACGGCAAGCCGATCACCATCGAGGACCACCAGAACTCGCGCTACATCGCGGAGCCGCTCCACCTGCTGGACTGCTGTCAGGAGACCGACGGCGGCATCGCGATCGTGGTGACGTCTCCGGAGCGGGCGAAGGATCTGCCGAACAAGCCGGCGATCATCGCCGCCGCCGCGCAGGGCAGCGGGGCCGACCAGTACATCATGACCAGCTACTACCGGGACGGCCTGAGCGGTCTGCCGGAAATGGGTCTGGTGGGCGACCAGTTGTGGGCCCAGTCGGGGCTGCGGCCGCAGGACATGCAGACGGCGGTGCTGTACGACCACTTCACCCCGTACGTGCTGATGCAGCTCGAGGAGCTCGGGTTCTGCGGTCGCGGCGAGGCGAAGGACTTCATCGCCGACGGCGCGATCGAACTCGGCGGGCGGCTGCCGCTCAACACGCACGGCGGCCAGCTCGGCGAGGGCTACATCCACGGCATGAACGGCATCGCCGAGGGCGTGCGCCAGATCCGCGGCACCTCCGTCAACCAGGTGCCGGACGTGCAGAACGTGCTCGTCACCGCCGGCACCGGCGTCCCGACGTCGGGCCTGGTGCTCACGGCCTGACCCTCCGGAACCGAAAACGGGTGGCTCCCGGCGCAGTCCCTTGTGGGGAGTGCGGGAGCCACCCGTTTCTCGTTCTCGGCGGCTAGCGGTCCAGAACCAGCTCGGCCGCCGAGGCGAGGGGCACGATCGGGTACATCGGTGCCTCGTCTTCCGGGAACAGGGCGGTGGGCCCGTAGATCCAGTCGGTGTAGGTGTAGTCGTGCGTGTCGCGGTCCCGCAGCAGCAGGTTCCGCTGCTCACGCGGCACGCCGTCGAGATGCCACAGCTCACCCCACGCGCGTGCGGTGGTGAGCACGCGGCGGCAGTGCTCGGGCCGAACCGCGTTGTACGAGGCCAGGATTGCGTCCCAGTCGACCGAGGCACCGGAGTCGGTGTCCCGCAGCCGGGCGACGTGCTCGGCGAGCACCCAGCCGTCCTCGATGGCCATGATCGCGCCCTGGGCCATGTACTGCAGTGGCGGGTGTGCCGCGTCGCCGAGCAGCGCGATCCGGCCGTGCACCCAGTTCGAGATCGGGTCCCGGTCGAACATCCGCCACCACTTGTCCCGCCACATGAACGGGATGCCTTCGCGGACCTCCGGGCAGGCCCCGGTGAACGCGGCGTCGAGCTCGTCGGGGGTGCCCCAGTCGTCCTCTCCGGCCAGTGCCTTGGGAGACTCGAAAACGGCGACCTGGTTGAGCATTTCGCCGCCCCGCAGTCCGTAGTGCACGAAGTGGTGCCGGGGACCGACGTAGACGACGACCTCGGACAGGTCCACCGGCCGGTCGCCCAGGTCCGCGACCGGGACCGTGCCGCGGTACGCGACGTACGCGGACGAGACCGGCTCGTCCTCGACCAGCAGCTTGCGGGCAACGGAGTGCAGGCCGTCGGCCGCGATCACCAGGCCGGCCTCGTGTACGTCCCCGTTCGCGAGGCGGACGAGCGCTCCTGTTGCGGTGTTCTCGTAGGCGACGGCCTTGGCATCGGTGATCAGCTCGACGCCGGCGCGCTCGCAGGCCCGCAGGAACATCCCGTGCAGGTCGCTCCGGTGGATGACCAGATACGGGAAACCGTAACGCCTTTCGAGGTCGACCAGGTCCAGCCGGGTCAGCTCCGTTGCATCGACGGCGTCGCGCATGACCATCGCCTCGGGAACGACGCCGAGGCTCTTGGCTTCGTCGAGCAGCCCGTACTCGTCGAGGATGCGGGTGCAGTTCGGTGCGATCTGCAGACCGGCACCGACCTCGCCGAAGGCCGCTGCCCGCTCCAGTACCCGGACGGTCAGGCCCTTCCGGGTCAGCGCGAACGCCGCGCTGAGACCGCCGATGCCGCCGCCGACGACGATGACGTCGGGTGTGTTCATGGTGTCTCCGTTCACAGCCATGCCGGCAGCGCCGGCGCGGGGGATCCGTCGGTGGTCGACAGGTAGGCGGCGCGGCCGCTGAGGTAGGCGATCAGGTCGGCCAGGGGTGCGGCGACCATGACCGCCGCTTCGGTGCCCGGCAGGTCCCAGGCGATGTCGGCGTCGGTCGCCTCGAGCCGCAGTGCGACGGCGGGTGCGGCGCTGCGCTTGGCGACGATGTCGTCGCCGAGCGCAGCCAGGAAGTCGGCCGGCAGGTCGGCGAACGTGGTGCCGGTGCCGAGATCGACCGCGTGCATGCAGACCTCGCGCGTGCGCAGCCACGGGATCTCGGTTGCCGGGACGGTGCGCCCCTGGGCGGTGACGATCGACCGGCTCCACTGCTCGTCGGTGAGCCGGCCCATCTCCGCCTCGAGCCACTCCGCCGAGGACGGTGCCCAGGACAGCAGTTCGGCCGCCGGTCGCCGGGCACCCTCCTCGATCCCCTGCGCGCGGGCGTCGGGGGAGGCGTACATCGGGGTGGTGATCCCGGTCTCGGCCCAGTGCACGAGGTTGCCGAGGGCCTCGGCGTTCGCGGCGACGTGGGCGACGAGGTGGCGTCGGCTCCAACCCGGCAGGCCGGACGGCGCGGCGAGACCCGCCTCGTCGAGGCCCGCGACACCGGCGAGGTACAGCGCGGTGCCCTGCTGCATCCACCGGCGGGTGTCGGCGAACTCGCGGGTCATTCCTTGATCACCTTGTTGGTGCACGCACCGAGGCCCTCGACGGAGGTCACGACGGTCTCGCCGCCGACCAGGTAGACCTTCGGGTCGCGGGCGTGCCCGACGCCGGCGGGAGTGCCGGTCGCGATCAGGTCACCCGGGTTGAGCCGGATGACGGTCGAGACGTACTTGACGAGGGTGACCGGGTCGAACAGCAGTGTTCCGGTGTCGTCGTGCTGCATGACCTCGCCGTCGACGGTCGTGGTGACCTTCAGCGCGGGGCGGACGCTACCGACCTCGTCGGGAGTGACCAGGAACGGGCCGACCGGGGTCGAGGAGTCCCAGATCTTGCCCTGGGTCCACTCGATCGTGCGGAACTGCCAGTCGCGCACCGAGATGTCGTTCATCACGGTGAAGCCGGCGATCGCGGCCTCGGCCTCGGCGTCGTTCGCTCGGCGGACCTGCTTGCCGATGACGACGACGAGCTCGACCTCCCAGTCGAGGGCGTCGGTCTCGGCGGGCTTGACGACGTCGTCGTTGGCGCCGATCAGCGTGTCGGCGAACTTCGGGAACAGCGTCGGGTAGGAGGGCAGCTCGCGGCCCATCTCCTTGATGTGGTTGGTGTAGTTGTGCCCGACGCACACCACTTTCGACGGCTGCGGGACCACCGGCGCGAAGTCGGCGCCTTCGAGCGGGTAGGTGGCGGCACCGTCGGCAGAGGTACCGGCGGCCCGTTCTCGCCAGTCGTCGCGGGCCAGGAAGACACCCAGATCGGCATCGCCCAGATCGACAAGCAGGTCGCCCTCGAGCTTGACTGCGCGGGTCGAGCCGCCGGTGCGAATTGTGCTGAGCCTCATCGGGAAATCTCCATTCGGTTGAGCGCGAGTGCTTCGAAGACGGGGGCGTCGCCGAAGCGGAACAGGTCGAGGGCGCCGGAATCGGAGTCGGTGCCGCCGGCTTCGGATCGGACCGAGAAGGCGGTCCAGGACGGTACGACGAACAGGTCGCCGCGGGTGACGGTCCAGCTGTGGTCGCCGACGGTGACCGTGCCCGAGCCGTCGAAGACCTGGTAGACGCTCGACCCGGTTTCCCGCACCGGGGCGGTCTCGGCGCCCCGCGCGACGCGGTGGAACTCGGTGCGCATCGTCGGCAGGACGTCGCTTCCGGTGTGCGGATTGGTGTAGCGGACCGCGGCGTGGCCGGGTTCGACGGTGCCGCCGTGGCCCTCGGCCTCGATCGCCAGCTGGTCGGTGAGCGCACGGTCGGTGTGCTCCCACTTGTAGGACAGCAGTGGGGTGCCCGGCGCGACCGGGTTCGCACTCAGCGGGCGCAGCCCGGGGTGACCCCACAGCCGTTCGGAGCGGGACCGCTCGGGGGTGATCCGCTCCGCGTCGGTGATCTCGTCGCGGCCGAACTCGAAGAACTGTGCCTCCGTCAGGTACTGGAACGGGATGTCGAGTCCGTCGATCCAGGCCATCGGCCTGTCGGTGGCGTTGTGGTGCGCGTGCCAGTTCCAGCCCGCCTGCGGCAGGAAGTCGCCGCGGTTCATCGGGACGGCGTCCCCGCCGACGACCGTCCACACCCCGGAGCCCTCGACGACGAAGCGGAACGCGTGCTGGGTGTGCCGGTGCTCGGGGGCGTCCTCGCCCGGCATGAGGTACTGGATGGCCGCCCACAGGGTGGGGGTGGCGAAGGGGCGTCCGCCGAGGGACGGATTGGCCAGCGCGATCGCGCGTCGCTCGCCGCCCCGACCGACCGGGACGATCTCGCCGGCCCGCTCGGCGAGCCGGACCAGGTTCTCCCACTTCCACAGGTGCGGCACGGCACGCGAGCGTGGGTGGGCGGGCATCAGGTCGCCGATCTCGGTCCACAGCGGCACCAGCAGTTCGGACTCGAAGCCGCGGTAGAGCTCCTCGAGCGCCGGGGTCACCTCCGGCTGGCCCGGGGCCTCGACGGCCCGGAGCCGGACGGGGTTGTCGGTCGAAGTCATGCTTCCAGGGTGAGGCTGTTTCTCAGTACAGAACAACTGATTCTGCTATACAGAATTCTGTGCAGAACCCGCAGAAGACCCCGCCTGCCTACGCGATCGCGAGCGTGGACCACGCCCTGCGATTGGCGACGATCCTGCAGTTGGAGGGGGACCTGACCGTCGCGGAGGCGGCCGAGCGGCTCGGGGTCGCCCGGTCCACCGCGCACCGTCTGCTGCAGATGCTCGTCTTCCGGGACTTCGCGGTGCAACGGCCCGGACGGCAGTACGGCGCCGGGCCGGTCCTGGAGCTGGCCGAGCACTCCCGTTCGGCCACCTCCCTCCTGCGATCGGCGGCACTGCCGCACATGGAACGCCTGGTGCAGGCGTTGGGGGAGTCGGCCAACCTGACCATCCGCACCGGTGCGGAGGTCCGGTTCATCGCCTCGGTGGAGTCCGCGCAGGCGCTGCGGGTGGGTTCGCGAGAGGGCATGGTCTTTCCCGCGCGCCGCACATCGGGCGGCCTGCTGCTGCTCGCCGACCTCGAGCCCGGCGAACTGGGCGAGGTGGGTGTCGCGCGCTACGAGGAGGCCGAGGGGGACTCGCCGGACCTGGCCCGGCTGAGGGCCGAACTGACCCGAATCCGCAGGCAGGGCTTCGCGGTCAACCAGGGGCGCTCCGAACGCGGAGTCGTCGCGGTCGGCGTGCCGGTGCGCGATGCCTCCGGGAAAGTCGTTGCCGGACTGTCGGTCTCGATGCCCTCGGTCCGCTACGACCGTCAGCGGCTGCCGGCGCTCGTGGCCACCCTGCGCATGGCCGCGGACGGCATCGAGGCCGACCTGGCCCGCTGAACCACGCCCCGGAACCATGAACGAGGTGAATGCCGATCCATGCAAACTATGAGTTGGATTAATGTGACTGCAGTCACTTCACTGGAGGCATGACCAGCAGCCCCCCGCCCACCTCCGACGTGGACCTCTTCGCCGACGATGTCCTCACCGATCCGTACCCGACGTTCGCGCAGATCCGCGAGCTCGGCCCGGTCGTGCACCTGCCCGCCAACAACGTCCATGCCC
This sequence comes from Rhodococcus sp. NPDC003348, assembly GCF_053589375.1. NCBI lineage: Bacteria > Bacillati > Actinomycetota > Actinomycetes > Mycobacteriales > Nocardiaceae > Rhodococcus > Rhodococcus sp. NPDC003348. The sequence goes on along the minus strand of NZ_JBSFRT010000003.1, from coordinate 42,991 downwards.
TGACCCGCTACGACACGATCCGAGCCGCGCTCGGCGATCCCGCGACGTTCTCGTCCCGCACGATCGGCTTCAATCCGGCGGTGAACGAGGCGCTACAGGGCACTTCGCTCGCCTCGGATCCGCCGATCCACACCGAGCTGCGGGCGACCCTCACCGAGAACCTCTCCCCGCGGGCCCTGCGTGGACTCAAGGGGCAGATCGAGTCCAAGGCCGACGCTCTGGTCGCGAATCTGGTCGCGCAGGGTTCCTTCGAGGCGATCGACGCCCTCGCCCGCGCGTTTCCGCTGGAAGTGGTCGCCGACCTGATCGGCTTCACCGGCGAGGTCCGGGAGAACATGCTGCGCTGGGGACAGGCCGCGATGGAGGTCATCGGCCCGATGAACCAGCGCACCGCCGAGAACTTCCCGATCGCGGGGGAGCTCTACGCCTGGTGTGCCGGTGTCCGGGCCGAGGACCTGGCCCCGGGATCGGTGGGACGCGGCATCTTCGACGCCGAGGCCCGCGGCGCGATCCCGCCGAACACCGCCGGTCACATCATCCATCAGTACCTGGGTGCCGGTGTGGACACCACGATCTCCGCGATCGGCAACGTCGTGGCGCTGTTCGCCAAGCATCCCGATCAGTTCGAGCTCGTCCGCCGGGACCCCTCCCTGGTCTCGGCGGCCTTCAACGAGGTCCTTCGCTTCTGGGCGCCCGTCCACGCCTGGGGCAGGGAAGTCACCCGTGACGTCGAGATCGAGGGCATCGACGTGCCCGCCGGAACCCAGGTCGCGGTCCTGTTCGGCGCAGGCAACCGAGACCCGCGGCACTACGCGAACCCCGACGAGTTCCTCGTCGAACGCAACCCGGCCGACCACCTGTCCTTCGGGTACGGCCCGCACGGCTGCGCGGGACAGGGCCTGGCCCGGCTCGAAGCGCACGCGGTCATCGCGGCGCTCGCCGTCCACGCCAGGCGACTCGTCTGCGCGGACCCGATCCGCTTGCCAAGCAACATCACCCGTTCCATCGACGAACTCGAGATCCTGGAGGTTGTTCCCGCATGAGAATCGTCCTCGACCGGCCCCGCTGTGAGGGCCACGGACTGTGTGAAGAAGCCGCTCCCGCCCTGATGCACCTCGACGACGACGGCGAACTGGTCATCGACGCCGGTGAGCTCACCGACGGCAGCCCCGAAGCCGCCGCCGCCGGCGCCGCCGTCCGGGTCTGCCCCGTCGCCGCACTCGAACTCGTCCTGACGGGACGGCAATGACCACCACCACCGGCACACCACGCCGCATCCTGGTCGTCGGCAACGGCATCGCCGGCCAGACCGCGTGCGACAGCCTCCGCGCCAACGGATTCGACGGCGATCTGACCGTCGTCGGCGACGAACCGCGCGCGGCGTACTCGCGACCGGCACTGTCGAAGGCACTGCTCGTCGACGGCGGCTCCCACGAACTGGCGCCGCCCACCCACGGGGCCACCGAGATCCTCGGGGTCGCCGTGGTCGGGCTCGACCCCGACATCCGTCGCGTGAGGTTCGACGACGGCACCGAACTCGGCTACGACCGGCTCGTCATCGCGTCCGGTTCTCGCGCGCGGCGGCTCGACGGAGCCGACAGCCCCGAGCTGACGCTGCGCACTCTCGACGACGCGCTCGTGCTGCGCGAACGGCTCGCGCAGCAGCCGTCCGTCGTGGTCGTCGGCGCCGGTCCGCTCGGCATGGAGATCGCATCGGCGGCACTGTCGGCGGGCAGCCGGGTCACGCTCGTCGCGGACGGACCGCCGATGCTGACCCATCTGGGCCGGTACCTGTCGGACACCTTGACCGCCGCGGCCCTCGACCGTGGTCTTACCGTCGTCACCGGTGTGGCCACTGGGATCGGCGGGGGCTCCGTGCTTCTCGGTGACGGATCCCGGATCGGTGCGGACCTGATCGTGAGCGCCGTCGGCGACATCCCCAACACCGAGTGGCTGGGCGCGCTGTGTCCGGACGGTCGCCTCGTCACCGACACCCGCTGCCGTCTGCGCGCCGACATCGTCGCTGCCGGTGATGTCGCTGCCGTCCCGACCCGGTGGGGTGTGCGCCGGATCCCGTTGTGGAGCAGCGCGATCGACCAGGCGAAGGTCGCTGCGGCGGCACTGCTCACGGGCGACGACGCGCCCGAACTCGACCTGAACCCCTACTTCTGGACCGAACAGTTCGGGGTGAACCTCAAGGCGGTCGGACACCTGCCCGTGACCGGTGGTCCCGGTTTTCTCGTCGGCGAGAGCCCGTGCGGACCTTCGGTGATGCACTGGACGCACGACGACGGCGCGGGGGTCGCGGTGGCGGTCAACCACCGCATCCCGATTCCGAAGCTGCGCCGCTTGGCTCACAGCGGCGCAGCTGCCCTCGTGTGACCGATGGGGCATCGGCGAACGGGCGCGTACAGTCCGGGTTGATGAACGAATCCCGGGACCGCCCGAGTGATCTCGCTCTGGAGCGACTCGCGTCGGTCAACCTGAACCTGCTGGTGCCGATGCTCGCGCTGTTCGAGGAGGTGTCGGTCACCCGCGCCGCCGAGCGGGTCGGCATGTCGCAGCCGGCGATGAGTCACGCGCTGGGCCGGATGCGCCGGCTGATCGGTGACGACCTGGTCGTGCGGCAGGGGACCGGTCTGGTCCTGACTCCCCGCGCCCACGAGCTGGTCGCGCCGCTGCGCGAGGTGCTGCGGCAGGCCGCGCGCGTGGTGAACTTCGCCGGTTTCGACCCCGCGCGTGACCGTCGCACGATCACGGTGTCGACAACCAGCAGTATCGCGTTCGTGATCGGTCCGGCGCTGGCGCGCTTGATCGCCGAGCGGGCGCCGAACTCGACCCTGCGGCTGCGCACTTTCGTCGATCCGCAGCCGAGCGACTTCACCGACGACGGGGTCGACGTCGTCCTGCTGCCGACGGCGTTCGCCGCGCCCTATCCGCGTGAGCGGCTCTACGAGAATCGCTGGGTCGTGATCGCGCATCCCGACACCGATCCCGCCGCGACGGCGCTCGACCTGCTCACCACGCTGCCCCACGCGACCTACGACGCCCGGCATCGGGTGATGCCCTACGCCGCCCTGGACGCGCACGGTGTGCAGTACCGGATCGGGCAGCTGATCTCCGACTTCATGACGATCCCGCACCTGGTGGCGCAGGCCGGCGGCGTTGCGATCCACACCTACCGGGTGGCGGTGGCGACCCGGGAGGACCTGCGCATCGAAGAGTTCCCGCTGCCGATTCCGTCGCTGGACATCGACATGGTGTGGAACCCGCGCCTCGCCGACGACGAATTCGTCGGATGGTTGCGTCGCATCCTGGTCGAGGTCGCCGCCTTCGACGAGGTCTGACCGAACCTCGGGCCACCCTGCTCGGAGCGCGCCGGGGTCCGGCCTCCCGCGTGTGAAGGCCCGCCTCCCGCTTCGGCCACCCGCCTTGGGTTGATGCTCTGTTCAAATACTTGACGCTCTGTTGTGCGATGTGACAGATTGCTCACTCAGTTCGTGATGGGGGTCACAGAACGCTTCCGGCTGTCGGGTCGACGGCCAGGACATTCGACCAAGGAGCAATCGATGAGTGAGACGTCCGTGCGGCCGTCCGGATACCGGGCGACCCTCGTCGCCGCGTGCCTCGCCGTCATGGTGGCGCAGGTGGCGTACTCGCTGCCCGGAGCGCTGAACGGCACGTTCCAGCAGCATTTCAACATCTCCGGCGCGGAACTGACCTGGATCAGCGCCGCCTTCGCGACGACGATGGTCGTCTTCGAGCTGACCTTCGGAGTCCTCGGCGACATGTTCGGGCGCAAGCGCCTGCTCCTCGGAGGGGCGCTGCTGATCGTCGCTGGCGCGGCACTGTGCGTGCTCGCCGACACGGTGCAGGTGATGTGGGTGGGTCAGGCCGTGGCAGGCGTCGGCGCCGGTGCCCTGTATCCGATTTCGCTGACGATGATCGCCGCCGTTGCACCCGACGCCCAGGCTCGCGCCCGGGCGATCGCGCTGTGGGCGGGCTTCTTGTCGCTCGGCGCGGCAGTCTCGCCGATGATGGCCGCGCTGATTGCCGAATATGCCAACTGGCGCTGGGCATTCGGTGTCGTGATCGCTGCGGCACTGCTCTCGTTCGTCGTCTCGGCGGGTGCTCAGGACTCGTCCGCGCCGGAGGGGCGCCGGCTCGACGTGCCCGGGCAGCTCACCTTGGCCGTCGGTCTCGTCGCGGTGCTCTGGGCGCTGACCCAGGGGTCGGAGGTCGGATGGGGGGAGACCGCGATCGTGGCGGGCTTCCTCCTCGGCGTCGCCTGCCTGATCGCGTTCGTTGTCATCGAACTGCGGACCGAGGTTCCGCTGCTGCACCTGAACCTGTTCGCCAACAGGGCCTTTGCGATCTCGGGCATCACTGCCGTCGTCGGCATGTTCGCATTCCTCGGCACCTGCTTCTCGATGAGCATCTGGCTCGGAGCGGTCCAGCACGTGTCGCCGCTGAAGATCGGCGTCCTGTTCCTGGTCATCCAGGGTCCGGCGTTCCTGCTGGTGCCGGTCGTGTCCCGGCTGATCCACCGGGTCTCACCCCGGTGGGTGCTGACCGCGGGCTTCGGTCTGATCGCCGCCTCCGGATTCGTGTGCTCGCGTTTCGACGTCCACACGTCGGAGTGGACGGACTTCCTGCTCCCGATGCTGCTGCTCGGTGTCGGCTTCGCGTTCACGGTCGCCTCGATCACCGCGGTGGCCATCACCACGGTTCCCCTGCACCTGGCCGGAATGGCCAGTGCCACGACGAACCTCTTGCGCGACTTCGGTTTCGCGCTGGGGCCGGTCCTGGTCGCCGCGGTGGCCAACAGTGTCGCCGGCGGCAAGGTCCGCGACGGGCTCGATGCGGCCGTGGGGGAGTCCGGGCTCGGTGACGCTCATGCCGGCGCGGTCATGGGGATCGGCGACCAGGGCGGCGCGATGGCGCTCAACTCGATGCCGGTGATCCCGGTGCCGACCGATCCGACTCGGGTCCCCGGTCCCGACAACCCGATGGTGCGGATGCCGGCGGCGATCCACGATCTGGCGCTCACCTCGCTCGGCAGCGGCTACGCCCTGGCCTTCCTGGTGTGTGCCCTGTGCGCCGCGGCGTCCGCCGCGCTGACACTGTTCGGTCTGGTCGGCAGTCGCCCGGAATCCGCTGTCGCCGCCGATCCGGGCACGGATGCCGCGCACGAGGTCGCCGACGTGGTCGGGGACGTGCCCGTCCGCCGAGCGGTGCTCAGTTCGCCGCCTCGAGCAGGTAGCACCACGATTCGGTGATCTCGTCGAGGCAGATCTCGCGGGGGGTGAGCCAGCCGACGGAGAAGTAGCGGCGCGAGAGGTGTTCGAGCTGGCCGAAGGCGAGCACGCAGCGGATCCGACGACGATCGGGCGCCACACGATCCGCCCTGTTGAGTCCTTCGATCATCTCGCCGACGGCGTCCTCGAACCACTGCTCGGTCTTGGCCGCCACGGCCGGCTCGGTGAAGGCCTGGTAGGACGCGGTGAGGTAGGGCTTGATCTCGTCCCACTGGGAGAACTTGCGGTCCAGCCACGCGCGGATCTCGCTGCGCGAACCCGAGGCGACCAGCTCGGTCAGCGGCGGCTTGTCCGCGGCGGTGAGAATCCCGTCGACCTTGGTCAGCAACGCGCTCATCACGTCGGCCTTGGACGAGAAGTGCAGGTAGAAGGTGGTTCGGGTGGAGCCCGCCGCGGTGGCGATGTCGTCGATCGTCGTCGCCGCGTAGCCCTTGGTGTCGAACAGCTCGAGCCCCTTGGCGAGGAAGAGCTCGTAGGTCATCTGCTTCTGCGCGGCGCGAAGTGACATGGACCCAGATTCTAGCTTCAGTGCACTGACGTGGCATTTTGCAACTCCACACATCGCAATGAAATGTTACTTGACACTCTGTAATCCTAAATCTACCGTGAGGTGGACCACGTCGTGCCGGCACGACGCCGACGAAAGGAAGTGCCGATGATGGGCACCCAGACCTCCGCCGAGGGACGCACCGTCCGCACGGTCCTCGGCCCCGTTTCCGCCGACGACCTGGGTGTCGTCTCGATTCACGAGGCGATGCTGTCGGTGGTGCCCGGCGCGGAGCACGCATTCGACATCACCTTCGACCGCGCCGAGATCTTCGAGACGTTGAAGGCGAAGCTCACCGACTTCCGGAACCACGGCGGCCGGACGATCGTCGACAGCACCGGCATGTTCCACGGCCGCGATGTGAGGCTGTACGAGGCGCTCTCCCGCTCGACCGGTGTGCACATCATCGCGTCGACGGGCATGGGTCCGGAGAACCTGCTCGGCGGCTATTTCCTGACGCCGCAGACCAATCCGCCGATGCCGTGGCCGGCGGAGAAGTTCGCCGACCTGTTCGCCAAGGAGGTCACCGAGGGCATGGTGGTGCCCCGGGTGGAGCGTCGCGGCGCCGCGGGCATCGTCGTCACCGCCGCGAACCACGACGGTATGACCGCCACCGAGGAGAGCCTGTTCCGCGGCGCCGCCCGCGCAGCGCGCAGCACCGGTGTCGCCGCGTCGATCCGCTACGGCTCCGACGCGACGGCCGACCTCGGGGTCGTCCTCGGCGAGAAGCTGCCTGCCGATCGGGTCGTCGTCGGCGGCCTCGACCGCAAGGACGCGGTCGCCGCCGGCGCGCCGCTCGAGATCGCTCGCCTCGGCGCCTTCGTCGCGATCGACAACGTGGGGACCGAGGGCGACACCTTCGTCTCGGACGACGAGCGGGCAGCCGTGGTGCGCGAACTCGTAGAGGCCGGCCTCGGCAACCGAATCCTGCTCTCGAGCAACGCGATCGGTGTCGCGAAGGGGCAGCCCGCGCGCGACGTTCCGTTCAGTCACCTCCTGTCGGCGTTCGTACCGCTCCTCGCGGCCCAGGGCCTGAGCGACGAGGACGTCCAGCGCATCCTCGTGGCCAACCCGCGCGAGCTGCTGACGGTGCAGTCGACCCGCCCGGCACCATCCGTGCGCTGACACCGGACCTGACCACCGAAGTTTTCTTTCCCGAAGGGGAGTTGTTGTGTCGAGAGTGAACACCGTCCTGGGACCGATCCCGACCGAGGAGTTGGGCATCGTCGCCATCCACGAGCACATCGGGTACGGCATGCCCGGGTCCGAACTGGACACGAGGTGGTGGAAGACCCCGGAGGAGCGGTACTCCGAGACCGTCCCGAAGCTGCGCAAGTTCCACGAGTACGGCGGCGGGACCTTCGTCGACGTCACCGGCATCTGCAACGGTCGCGACATCGACTACTACAAGTCGTTGTCCGCCAAGACCGGGGTCCACATCGTCGCCTGCACGGGATTCGTCGGCGGCGACACCGCGCTGCCGTTCTTCGAGCGCGCGAGCGTGGAGTACCTGACGCAGCAGTTCGTTCACGAGATCACCGTCGGCATCGGGGACACCGGCAGCCGTGCCGGCGTCATCAAGGTCGGAGTCAGCCGCGGCGGCAAGATGACCGAACTGGACAAGCGCATCTACCGCGCCGCCGCCCGCGCCGCGCTGCACACCGGCGTGCCGATCCTCACCCACCTGGCGATCGACGCCGAGAACGCCATCGCCATCTTCACCGAGGAAGGCCTCCCGCTGGACCGCGTGCTGTTCGGGCACGCCGATGACGGCGTGAACGCGTCGCAGACCCGTGACCGCTGGATCGCCGAGCAGGGCGGCCGGGTCGGCTTCGACACCTTCGGCTACGAGACCGAACTCGAGGACCCGCCGTTCTGGGCCCGCCCCCGCAAGGAGCGCCTGGACCACTTCCTCGGGTTCCTCGAGGCGGGCCACCTGGACCGGGTGCTCGCCGGTGTCGATGCCAACTGCAGCCCCCTCGGCTGGCCGGGCGTCAAGGGCCACACCGTGAACTACCTGTTCGAGGACCTCATTCCCGACCTGCGCCGGGCCGGACTGGACGAGGCCACCATCACCAAGCTCTTCGTCGAGAACCCTGCCGACTTCCTCACCATCCAGGCCTGAGGCCACCCCGGATCTTCCGGCGCAACGACGCGCCCCTCCAGAGAGACAAAGACCATGCAGTCATCCGATCTGAAGAACCTGACCATCGCCATCATCGGCGCGGGATACGCCGGCGCAGCATCGGCCAAGGCGCTGAGCCTGCTCGGCGCCGACGTCACCGTGTACGAACAGGCCACCGAGATCCACGAGGTGGGAGCAGGCATCGGCCTGCGCCCGTCGAGCATGCAGCGCTTCCGCGAGTGGGGGATCTTCGACGCCATCGCGAAGGTCAGCTCGCCCAGCGACTACTTCGAGATCCTCACCGCCACAGGTGAACCCATCATGAAGGACAGTTGGCCCGGCATGGACGACTACGAGGTGAAGACCCACACCCACCTCATCCACCGCGGCGACTTCATCGACGCGCTCGTGGGCGTCCTCCCCGAGGGCATGGTCAAGCTCGGTCACAAGCTCGAGACCATCGAGGACCGCGGCGACAAGTCCGTCGTCACGTTCACCAACGGCACCACCGTCGAAGCCGACCTCGTCGTCGGCGCCGACGGCATCAAGTCCGTTGTGCGCAAGGAACTGTTCAGCGACCAGGGGCCTGTCTTCTCCGGCGAGCACGCCTACCGCGCCGTGATCTCCGCCGACGCGGCACAGGGCATGGCCACCGACGACAACCTGCGCATGTACATCGGCAAGGGCACCAAGGTGTATTTCCTGCCGCTGCGTCATCGCAACGATGTGTCCTTCGACGTCACCGCGCTCTGTGCGGACAGCACCTGGTCGCCGGAGGCCGCCAAGGAGAACCTCCTCGCCACGCTCGAGGGCTTCGACGAGCGGATCGTGCAGATCGCCCGCGACATCGACATGGACACCGTGAACCTGCGCGCCGTGTACGACATCGATCCGGTCGACCGCTGGCACTCGGATGCCGTCGTCCTCGTCGGCGACGCCGCCCACTCGATGCTGCACCACCAGGGGCAGGGCGCGAACTCGGCGATCCTCGACGCAGGCGCCCTCGCCGACGCCCTGCGCGACGAGGCCTCCGTCAAGGAGGCACTCGCGACCTACCAGGCGACCCGCAAGCCTGTGACCGACGAACTCCAGCGCATCTCCCGCCAGGGCTGGACCGAGGACGAGGTCAACGACGTGTTCCCGGGCCAGAAGCCCGCCGCCCAGCAGCCCGCCGCGAAGTAAGGAGAGCGCGCCATGCCGTTGCACCCCCAGATCGCCGAGATCCTCGCGTCGCTGCCCGCACCGCCGGACGGCCCGCTCGACCCGGCGGCCATGCGCGCCGGCGAGGAATCGCAGGTTCCGCCCGTCGCGGAGCGCCTGCCCCTGCACGCCGTCGAGGACACCACCGCCGGCGACGTGCCCGTCCGGATCTACACCCCGGTCGACGCCGCCTCCTACGGACTGCTCGTGTATTTCCACGGCGGCGCGTTCTTCCTCGGCAGTCTCGACACGCACGACCATGTCGCCCGGAACCTGGCGAAGGAAACGGGACTGAAGGTCGTCTCCGTCGGCTACCGCCGCGCCCCCGAGGCCGCGTTCCCCGCGGGACTCGACGACTGCCTCGCAGTGGTGCGGTGGGCCGCCGACAACGGCGACACGCTGCAGTGGAACGGTGAGACCCTCGCGCTGGCCGGCGACAGCTCGGGCGGCACGTTCGTCGCCGCCGTGGCGGCGGCGGCGCACGACGAGGGTTTCGACCGCATCACCCATCAGATCCTGTACTACCCGTCGCTCGATCTGGACTTCGACGTCGACCGCTACGCATCCCTGCGGGAGAACGCCGAAGGCTACGGTGTCGAGACCGCCGGCCTCAAGGGCTTCAACTCCTGCTACTTCGACAGCGGTGCCGACCCCGCCGACCCGCGGGTCTCGCCGATCAAGCGCGCGGACCTCACCGGGCTGCCGCCGGCGCTGATCGTCACCGCGGAGTTCGACCCCATGCGCGACGAAGGGGAACTCTACGGCGCGCGGCTGACGGAGGCCGGAGTCGACGTCACGGTCCGCCGCTACGCAGGCTCCAATCACGGCTTCGTGCAGAACTTCTCGTGGATCCCCGAGTTCCACCGCGTCTTCGAGGAGACCGCCGAGTTCCTGACGCGACAGGGGGAGTGACGTGGCGAGCGAGGTGAAGATCCACCCCATCGTCTCGCCGTGGGGCCGGTTCGGCCTCTACACCTTCTTCATCGATGCCCCGGAGCCGGCGATCGTCGACACCGGCATCGCGTCGTCGCCCGCCGAAGGCATGGCGCCCGCGCTCGAGGCGCTCGGCCGCCGGATCGAGGATGTGCGCTGGATCCTGTTGACCCACGGGCACATCGACCACATCGGCGGGGCGTACTCGCTGTGGGAGGCCACGGGGCGGAAGGCGCAGGTCGTGATCCACGAGGCCGACGCCCACCTGCTGCGCTCGCGGCAGGCGCACGTCGACGAGTACCTGGGGGCACGCGGCAAGTACCTGAACGACGCCGAGGGCGCCGCGAAGGTCACCGCGGCGACGCACGCGGTCATCTCCGGTGAGATGGAACCGACCGTGCTGGTGCGCGGAGGCGAAACCCTCTCGCTCGGCGGCGACGTCACCGTTTCCGTGCACTCTATCCCCGGCCACACCGCGGGATCGGTCGCCTACGTGGTGGAGGGCCAGAACTCGGTGTTTGTCGGCGACGCCGTCCAGGTGCACGGAGCGGCCAACGGATTCCCCGGCTACGAGGATCCCGACGGCTACCGGTCGAGCCTGCGGTACCTGCGTGACGAGATCCGCCCCCAGCACCTGTATCTCGGGCACCCGTACCGGCGCACCGACGGTGTCGCCTACGGCGTCGAACTCGACGCCGCCCAGGCCGCCGAGGCGCTCGCCGAGAGCGTCGACGTCGAAACGAGGGTCGCCGCCGCGGCGCACCACTGCCTGTGCAGCGGACTGCCCGACACCGACTCGCCGTACTCGCCGTTCGCCTCGGTCGCCGACGACCTCGGCTACGAGAACGATCCGACGCTCGAACCGTCCCCGTTCTTCACGACGCTGCACGGCTACCGAACCCAGCACGACCCTTCGACACGACAGGAGCCGCACACCCATGGCTGAGGTCGACACCTTCGATGCGGGTGGACAGACCATCCACATCCGCAAGAACCTCCGGATTCCGATGCGGGACGGCGTCGAACTCGCCGCCGACACCTACGCCCGCGAGGGCGACGCACCGCGGCCCGCCCTGGTTGCGCTGAGCCCCTACGGCAAGGAACTGCAGGCACTCGCGCTCACGACGCCGCCGCAGCGACGGCCGAGCCCGATGTGGGACGGTTGCATCGAGGCCGGCGACATCGCCCGGGTGGTGGAGGAGGGGTACGTTCACGTCATCGGTGACCTCCGTGGCTCCGGAGCCTCCGAGGGCGAGCACATCGGCAACTACAACGCCGGTGGTGTTTCGCTCGGGCAGGACGCGTACGACTTCATCGAATGGGTTGCGGCGCAGCCGTGGTGCGACGGCAACGTCGGCATGATCGGCATCTCCTACTTCGGGTCGATGCAGATCCTCGCCGCCGCCGAACGTCCGCCGCATCTCAAGGCGATCTTCGTCTCCGGCGGGCACTACGACTTCTACGAGACCACCTATCACGGCGGCATCATGTGGTTCATGCCGCGCGCGGCCCGCGAAGGCCGTGGCGGTGACTCGGGGTGGGCGTTCACCGATCGGGTCAAGTCCCGCATGCTCGAGACCTACTCGGAAGACGAGATCGCCAAGCGCGTCGCCGAGCGCCTCGCCGACCCCGACGTCGCGGCCTGGCCGAACCTCGCGCACGTCCTGAACTACCCGAAGAACCACGAGGCCTGGTTCGACATCGTTACCAACGAGGTCGACGGCGAGTGGTACGAGGAACGCAACCCCGTCAATCTCGCGCGGAACATCGACATCCCCGTCTACCTGCAGATCGACCAGGGGCGTGGCTGGACGATGGACGGCACCATCGAGCTGTTCCACACCCTGAAGGGGCCCAAGAAGCTCGACATCGGTCCGTACCCGCCAATGCAGTCACGCCCCTTCATCGAGGAGCACGACAAGATGTTCCGGTGGTACGACCACTGGCTCAAGGGCATCGACAACGGGATCATGGACGAGCCCGCGGTGAGCGTGTTCGTCGAGGGCTCCCGCGAGAAGATCGCCGCCGACCAGTGGCCGCCGAAGGACGTCGAACACCGGTCGCTGTACCTGCGCCCACGGGGCAAGCTCTCCACGGATCCGGAACCGATGGGCGCGCAGTACGCCGCTCCGGACGGGTTCTACCAGGCCCCGCTGACCGTCACCGACAAGGTCGAGATCCTCGCGTGGGAGACACCCGTCTTCGAGGAACCCACCGAGATGATCGGCACCGGTGCGGCCCACATCTTCGCCGAGATCGACCAGCCCGACACGAATTTCATTCTGCGCCTGTGGGACTTCGCGCCGAATGGCAAGCGCCAGCTCATCACCACCGGCTACCTGAAGGCCTCGCACCGTGAGCTCGACGAGCGCACCACCGAGGGCGACCCGTACCACCCGCACACCCGCGCGGTGCCGGTCGAGCCGGGTGTGATCGAGGAGTACGTGCTGCGTCTGTACCCGTTCGCGAACGCCTTCCGGCCCGGCCACAAACTGGTGGCGGAGCTGTCCAACAACGAACCCCTCGCCGACGAACACAACGCGCTGCTGCCGCCGGACGCCTTCCACCTGCCGGTCGGTCGCCCCGTCACCCACAAGATCTACCGGGACGCCGCCCACCCGTCGCGGCTCGTCCTGCCGTTCACGACGGGCGCGGCGGGGAAGTAGTCACCCGTTCGTGCGCAGCGGCCCGGGTCGATTCCCGCACGGAGTCGACCCGGGCCGCTGGGTTTCCGGGCCCTGTGTGTCAGCGCTTGAGCGGGCTGTAGAACACCAGCCCGTTGCCCTTGTTGTCGTAGACCACCGCGCGGCGCTCGTGCGCGTCGTCGTACGGGCCCTTCACGATGCCGCCACCGGCCTCCTCGATCGCCTTCGCGGCGGCGTCGACGTCCGCGGTCTTGATGCCGACGACCACCTGGCCGTGGATCGGATGATCGACCGCGGTCGCGAGCGCGAGGGTCACACCGCCGCCGTCGAGTGCGGCGAAATGGGCACCGTCGCGGAACTTCAACGCCATGCCCAGGGTGTCGCTGTAGAACCCGATGGACTCGTCGAGATCGTCGGTGGACAGCACGATCATCTTCACTTCGTAGTCGCTCAAGACTTCTCTCCTTCGTTGAAAGTTCGTACAGACTAGAGCGATCCGCCGAGAATGGCGCGCAGTCGCCGGCGCATGGCCGTGCCGTGCGCCACCCGGCGGCCGGCCGCGGCGACTCCGGATCCGATGAACGGCCTAGTCGACGTCGAGCCGGGCGAATGCCGCGAGGGTCGCGAGGAGCGTCAGCGCCGCGAGCCCGAGGAGCACGCCGGCCCACGCGAGGGGCAGACCGTCCTCGAGTTGGTTGTCGCCGATCGCGTAGAAGAACGGTGACGCGAACCGGGCAGGGTGCAGCCAGTGCACCACGGGAGCAAGAGAATTGAGCAGGTAGGCGGCGGCCGCCACCGCTGATGTGATTCCCACGGCGGCTCCCCGGCTGCCGGTCGCGGCGCCCAGGGCCATCGCCAGCCCGCCGAACACCACGCCGAGCAGGATCACCCCCATGGTGGTCCCGGCGAGTGCGCCGTAGTCGACGGTCAGCTCGAAACCCTGACCGATCACGACACACAGCGCGGTGACCACGCACACCGGGATCGCCAGGAGCGTCATCGCGAGGAACTTCGCGGCGGCGATGTCGCGCCGGGCCAGCGGTGCTGCCACGACCAGGCCAAGGGTGCCGTCCTCGTCCTGTCCGGCCAGGCTGGAGGCGCCGTAGCCGATGGTCACCAGCAGCACGACCAGCGGCAGGAAGTTGCCGTAGATGTTCGCGTTCAACCACCCGACCGGCGAGGTGAGGGAGCCACTGATCCCGAACAGTGCGGCCATGGTCTCGCTGCTCGAGGCGAAGTCGTCGAGCCCGGTGTCGTCCTTGAACGTCGGGTACAGCGCAATGACGACGAGGGCGTAGATGCCCATCCCGACCGCGAACCAGATCATCGATCGACGGCGAAGCAGCAGGTCGATACCCGCCACCTGCAGTGCGCCGGTCGCCGGGGTCTCAGTGCGCATCGGGGACTCCCGTCTGCTCCCCCTGCGACTCGTCGCGGTAGAAGCGCAGGAACAGCTCGTCGAGATCGGCGCGGCGGGCCGAGACGTCCACCGCGCCCAGGCTCCCGGCGCGGGACAACAGGCCGGCGACAGGCCCGGTCACAGACAGCGTCACCCGGCCGTCCGCGCATGTGCGCACCTCGACCCCGTCGAGGTGGGCGAAGTCGGCGGCGGTGACGGCGCGGTCGAACCGGAACTCGACGGTGCGCGGGGCGCTGCGGCGCAGGCCGTCGACGCTGTCGGTGACGACGATCCGGCCCTCCTTGATGATCGAGAGCCGGTGCGCCAGCCGCTGCACCTCCTCGAGGTCGTGCGAGGACAGCAGCACCGTGCGGCCGTCGTCGACGGTTTCGCGGATCAGCCGCGCGAACTCGTCCTGCATCAACGGATCCAGCCCCGACGTCGGCTCGTCGAGCACGAGCAGCTCGGGGCGGTGCATGAAGGCGAGCACCAGCCCGATCTTCTGACGGTTGCCCTTGGACAGCGTGCGGATCGGCTGGTCGAGTTCGGCGCCGAACCGTCGCACGAGTTCGTCGAGATAGGTGCGGTCGGTGAGGCCCCGGATGCGTGCGTGCCGATCCAGGTGCTGTGCCCCGGTCAGCTTGGGGTACAGCGCGAGTTCACCGGGTAGGTATCCGACGCGGCGGTTGATCCGGACGCCCTCGCGGGTCGGGTCCAGGCCGAACAGCCGCATCCGGCCGGACGTCGGGCGGTACAGACCGAGCAGGAGCCGGATGGTGGTGGACTTGCCCGCGCCGTTGGGTCCGAGGAAGCCGAACACCTCGCCGGGCGCGATGGTGAAGCAGACATCGGTGATGCCCCGCCGCGGACCGAATCGGCGGGTCAGCTTGTCGACGTCGACGATCGGCGCCCGCGCTGAGAACACTCGTCGAATATAGGACGGTCGCCCGCCGGGCGCAGTCCGGCCGCCCGGTCGCGGAGTCGCTGTGGACCCCGGGGACCGGGCGGCCGCGGCCGTCAGTGGGTCGCGAGGGCGATCCGACGGCGTTCGCTCTCGCTCACCCCGTGCTCCGCCTGCGGAAGGTCGACCCGCACGTGGTGGAGCCGGCCCGTGAACGCGAACCGGCCGCGATCGGCGAACTCCTCGGACACCGGGCTGCCACGGTTGACCCCGACATCGAGTTGCTCGTTCATGCTGAACATCGCGCGCGTGGTCTGTTCGATCCGTTCCCGCGCCACCTCGATGCCGTTCACGGACAGAATCGCGGTGCCGCCCTTGCCGGTGCCGCCGCCGTCGTAGACGAACTCGACGGACACCTCCTGGGCGGATGAGGTGAGCGGATCGGTGCCACGAACGTAGGTCCGTCCACCGCCGCTGAAGTTGTAGCAGAAGACCGGACGTGAATCGAGTACGTACAGGGCGAAACCACCGAATCTGCCGCCGATTCCGATCAGCATTCCCTCACAAGGCTGCCCGGCCGTGCCGAGCGAGGCAGTGACCGTGTACGAACGGTTGAAGAACGACGGCGCAGCCTTCTCCACCAGCCCGTTCATGTGCGGGTACAGCGTGATGCCGTGCCTGCCCCGCAAAGGGTGCGGAGGCCGGGACTCCGGGGTGGTGTTCCGGCCGACCGTGCGGTTGTCGAGTGGAAGCACCTGGTATCTGGCGGCTTCCACGAGGAACTTCCGCTTGAGCTGTTCGAGCTTCTCCGGATACTCCTGCGCGAGATCTCGCGCCTGGGACCAGTCGGTGGTGGTGTCGTACAGCTCCCAGCGATCGTCGTCCATGCTCGGGAGTTCCAGTCCGTGGGTCGCCATCAGCCAGGGTGCCCGATGCACGGTCACCGCGGTCCAGCCGTGATCGTAGATTCCGCGGTTGCCGAAGATCTCGAAATACTGTGTGGTGTGCCGCTCTTCGGCGCTGGGGTCGTTGAACGAGTAGTTCATCGCGACCCCCTCCAACGGCTTCTGCGCGACGCCGTCGACCGTGTGCGGGGCCGGGACGCCCACCGCCTCCAGGATGGTGGGGGTGATGTCGACGCAGTGGTGCCACTGGTTGCGGACACCGCCGGTCTCGGTGATGCCGGCCGGCCAGTGCACGACCAGGCCGTTGCGGGTGCCGCCGTAGTGCGAGGCCACCTGTTTGGCCCACTGGTAGGGGGTGTCGAGGGCCTGCGCCCACGCGGCGGGGTAGTGCGGGTAGCTCGTCGGGGTGCCGAGCTCGTCGAACCGCTCGAGTACCTCTTCGGTGGTGGTGCGGTAACCGTTGAGGTTGGCGAGGTAGTTGAACGACCCTTCGATTCCGCCCTCGGCCGATGCCCCGTTGTCGCCGAGCATGTAGATCACGAGGGTGTTCTCCAGCATGCCGAGCTCGCGCAGGTGATCGGTCAGGCGGCCGACCTCGTCGTCGGCGTGCTCGAGGAACGCCGCGTACAGCTCCATCAGGCGCGCGGAGACCTTCTTCTGGTCGTCGCTCAGCGAATCCCAGTGCGGCAGATCGCCCGTCCAGGGCGCCAGCACAGTGTCGGGAGCCACCACGCCCAGCGCCTTCTGGCGTTCGAGGGTGATCTCGCGCTGACGATCCCAGCCGTGGTCGAACTCGCCGCGGTATTTGTCGAGGTAGCGCTCGGGCACCTGGAGCGGGGCGTGGCAGGCCCCGAACGGCAGGTAGCAGAACCACGGCTTGTCCGGATCCATCGTGTGCACCCCCTCGATCCACTGCAGCGCGTGGTCGACGAGGTCCTCGCTGAGGTGGTACCCCTCCTCGGGGGTCCGGGGCAGGTCCACGACCTTGAAGTCCTCGTACAGGACGGGGGTGAACTGGTCGGCCTCGGCACCGAGGAAGCCGTAGAACTTGTCGAAGCCCTCACGGCCCGGCCAGCGGTCGAACGGCCCGGCCTCGGTGACCTCCCACGCGGGGGTCTGGTGCATCTTGCCGAACGCGCCGGTCGCGTAGCCGTTGCCCTGCAGCACCCGAGCGACCGTGGCGGCGGAGTCCGGACGGGTTCCGTTGTATCCCGGTGCGGCACCGGCCATTTCCGAAATGACGCCCATCCCGACACTGTGGTGGTTGCGCCCGGTCAGCGTCGCGGCGCGGGTCGGGGAGCAGAGTGCGGTGGTGTGGAAACGGGTGTACTTGACGCCGTCCTCGGCGAGCCGCTCCGCGGTGGGGGTGCGGCACGGTCCGCCGAACGCGGACGACGCGCCGAATCCGACGTCGTCGAGCATGATCAGCAGGACGTTCGGTGCCCCGGCGGGCGGGCGGATCGGTGTGGGCCGCGCGAACGGGGTCTGCTGGTCGCAGAGGTTGACCGCGGGAGCGATCTGCGGCTCGGTGCGGACGATCGGGATCGAATGTCGGTTCATTGAGGTGAAACTCCTGTGGGGCAGACGGATAGCGGAGCGTCAGTGTGCGGCGATCGCGGCGTCGGCTGTCGCCGAGTCGCGTTCGGATGCCTCGACCATGCCGCCGGTCGCGGGGGTCCGTCCGTGCCGCATCAGCGCCGAGATGAGAATCCCGACGAGGCCGACGGCGCCGGCGACGAGGAAGCCGTTCGTGAGGGCGGTGTCCGAGTAGAGGACCGCATGGGTCTTCGGGTTCACCGAGGCAACGTGGTGTGACATCACCACGCCGGTGAGGGTGACCGCGATCGCGGAGGTGAGCTGCATGCTCACGCCGGCGATGGCGGTGCCGACCCCGCTGTTCTCGGCGGGAAGCGAGTCCTGGACGAGGTTGGCGTTGGACGAGTGCAGGAACCCGACCGCGAATCCGGCGATCGCGCTGAGAATGGCGACCTGCCACTGCAGCGTGAAGAGCTGCGCACCGAGCACCATCACCCCGACGAACAGGGTGGCGGACGCAAGCAGGACGTGCCGGGCGCCGAATCGTTTGGCCAGCCAGCCACCGAAGGGGCCGGCGGCCATCGCCATGATGCCGAGGGGGCACGTCCACAGCGCGTACTGGGTGGCCGAGAGCCCGGCGCCGTAGGTGATTCCCGGAAGGCCCGCCGGGGTCTGCAGCAGCGTCGGCATCAGCATGGAGTGCGCGTTCATCATGTAGCCGACGCACGCCACCGCGAGGATGGTCAGGCCGAACCGGCGGCCGAACAGGATGCGAAGGTCGATCAGCGGGTGCGGCGCGACGCGCTGCCAGGCCACGAAGCCGGCCAGCATCAGTGCGCCGACCGCGAACAGCGTGATCGTCCGTGTCGACCCCCATCCCCAGCCTGCTCCCTTGGTGATCGTGAGCAGCAGGATGGCGACGCCGGGCCCGAGCAGGGCGGTGCCGAGGTAGTCGACGGGGCGATCGGCGCGGGTGGGGCTCTCGGGAACGACGAGCCAGTAGACGGGAATCAGGATGCCGAGGTAGATCGCCATGAACCAGAAGATGCCCGCGAATCCGAAGCCGTCGATCAGCCAGCCCGCGATGAACGGTCCGGCGACCGCGGACATGCCGATCCCGGTCGCCACCATGCCCAGTGCGATCGGCACGAAATCGCGCGGCATGATCTCCCGCACCAGGCTGTAGGACAGGGCGACGATTCCGACGAGCACCCCCTGCATGGCCCGGCCGGCCAGGAGCACGGTGAACGAGGTCGACAGCGCACAGACCACACTGCCCAGGACGAAGACGGCTCCGAGGCACAGGATGATCCGCTTCTTGCCCCACTTGTCGGAGGCCTTGCCGATCAACGGCATCAGGGTTGCTCCGGTGAGGGTCACGATGGAGACCACCCAGGCGATGTTCAGTGTCTGGTACGCCGGCGCCATGTGCGGCATGGCGGGATAGACCATCAGGATCTCGAAGGTGGCGATCTCCGAGAAGAGAATGATCACCGCGAGCACGGCGAACAGTCGGCTTCTCGGCACGGGGCCGTGTGCTGGATTCAGATCGAGCGCCATCGTGGTCCTTTGCTTGAGGGATACGAATCAATGGGTGGCCGGCCCCTGCGCGGGAGGTGCGTCGGGGGAGGGTCGGAGGTCCGTGAACGAGGCGGCGAGTGGGCGCCGAGCCTGGAGAAGTGACGGTAGTCACCTTGTTGCGGGGTGCAATGTCGGTCCCACTCACCGGGAGTTGCGCCCGGCTCGTGTGAGGGTTGTCCTCGGTTGTGGTTCGAATAGTGCAGTCGCGGAAAGGGATAGAACAATTAAGGCAGTGTCTTGACTGATAAGTCAATGACTTATATCGTCTCCGGCATGGCTGCTTCCGATGATGCGAAGTCCGCGATGATCGAGGTGGCGGAGCGAATGTTCGCCGACCGTGGCATCGACGGGGTGTCCATGCGCGACGTGGCGGCAGCAGCCGGTCAGCGCAACAACTCCGCCGTGCAGTACCACTTCGGCGGCCGGGACGGGCTGTTGATCGAGGTCTTCCGGTACCGGATGACCGAGATCAATCAGGCTCGCCACGAATATCTCGCGGAAATCGACGGGCAGGGCCGGGGGGAGGACCTTCGCTCGCTGGTGGAGGCCGGAATCCGGCCGCTCACAGACTTTCTCGGCGCAGCACCCGACGGCAGCCACTATGCACGATTCATCGCCAGGGTGTCGCCGTCCGTGGACTTCGCGGGCGGCGCCCTGAACGAGATCAGGGACGCCAACAGCGAGGTTGTGGTCCGGCTCGTGCGCGCGCTCGGGCACCTGTCGCGGCGCACGGCCCACGAGCGGGTCGACCTGATGTACAACATGGTCGTCTCCGCCCTCGCCGTCTACGAACAGCGGCGCGCCGAGGGGCTTCCGGTCGTACAGGCCACCTTCGACGAAACGGTCGACCATCTGATCGACATGGCAGTCGGATCCCTCGAAGCCGCGGACTCCAAGGCCGGCCGCCGGCGGCGGGCCCCGGCCACCCGATGACATCTACCTGAAAGGCCAGACATGAGTATGTCGACGTCCTCGCGGACAGTTGAGATTGGTGATCACGCAATCGAATTCGGGCCAAGAGGTATGCGCAGGAATCCCGACGGATTCGACCCGGCACCGTACCGGGCGATAGATCTGCGGCCCGTGACGCCGTTCATCGGAGCCGAGGTCCGCGGAGTGGATCTGAGAGATCCCGGCGACGAGGTGATTGCCGAACTGCGGACCGCGCTGCTGGAGTGGAAGGTGCTGTTCTTCCGGGGGCAGGACATCACCGGCGAGCAGCACCGAGACTTCGCCCAGCACTGGGGGGAGCTCGAGGTGCATCCGCTGCTGCCGCAGGGCGAGGTCCCTTCGGTGGTCCGGTTCGAGCGTGGCGAGGACAGTCCCGGCACCGAGAACATCTGGCACGTCGACGTGACGTGGCAGCAGCGTCCCCCGCTCGGGTCGGTGCTGCGGGCGATCGATGTTCCGCCGGCCGGTGGAGACACCCTCTGGTCCGACATGGGCAACGCCTACGACTGCCTGTCCGACGAGGTCAAGGCCAGGATCGACGGGCTCGACGCGGTCCACGACTTCATGCCGTCGTTCGGACGGTCGATGTCGCCGGAACAACAGGCCCGGATGCAGGAGCAGTACCCGCCGGTGCGGCACTCGATCGTCCGGATCCATCCGGAGACCGGACGCAAGACGCTGTTCGTCAACAGCTTGTTCACCACGCACATCCCGGACCTGGATCGGGTCGAGGGGGCGCGACTTCTGCAGCACCTGTTCGACCAGGCCAAGGTCCCCGATTTCCAGTGCCGGTTCCATTGGGAGCCGAATTCGATTGCATTCTGGGACAATCGGGCGACCCAGCACTACGCCGCCAGTGACTACTTTCCGCACCGGCGGGTGATGGAACGCGTCGCCATCCTCGGCGATGTCCCTCGCTGACGCCGTGCCCGCAGGGGTCGACACCCGCGGCGACGGTCCGGCCGCGCCGCATCGATGGCGGCCGCAGGCGCTGAGAGATGGGGTCGATCCCGATCCTCGGTTCACTCTCGCGAACGAGCGCACCTTTCTCGCCTGGATGCGCACAGCGATGGGGCTGATCGCCGGTGCGGTCGGCTTCGAGGCATTCGGGCCGGAAACGGTAAGCAGTACAGTGCATCTCGCTCTCGTTCTGGGGATGCTTGCCGGCGCTGCGACGCTGTCGGTGTTCGCGTTCGCGCGCTGGCTCGGCGTCGAGAATGCACTGCGGCACGGTCGTGGCCTACCGGTGCCTGCACTCGGTGCGCTGCTGGTGGTGCTGGTCGGCGGGATCGCGCTGGTATTGCTCGTGGCGCTGGCGGTTCGATGAGCGTCGCCCCTGGGGTGCGGGCCGATCCCGGTTTGCAGCCCGAGCGAACCGCGCTGTCCTGGGTGCGGACGGCGGCCGCCCTTGCCGCTCTGGCCGTGCTCGTCGTCAGGTGCTTGCCGGGGCCCGGTTGGGCGTCGGCTGCCGTCGGCGGGGTGGCGCTGCTCGGTGCACTGGTGCTGCTCGGCACCGCGCGCGGACGGCACCAACGGTCGTGCGAGGACTTCGAGATGGACTGCGCACCTCCGCAGTGGGGGTGGAACGTACTGCTGCTCGGCGCCGTGCTGGTCCCGGCGGCCGCGGGTGCCGTGATCGTCGCGGCGGCCGCGGCGTGAGTGCCGCAGTCCAGCGGCGCGTGGCAGGTCCGGTCACCGCTGCGGTTCGGGATTCCGCTCGGCGGCGGTGCTCGGGTCGGTGTCGACGCCCCGGTCGAGTCCGCGCAGGAAGGTCAGGATTCCCGCGGTGAGTACGGACACGCTCTCGGGAGTGCCGGGCCTCGGCCCGATGAACGCGCCTGCGCCGACGACCCGGTCGAGCACGAACCCTTCGAGGAGTGCGATGAAGTTGGCGCTGTCCACCTCGGGTCGGGAGGAGCCGAGTTCGGCGACCATGCCGGCGGCCAGGGTCTTCGAGAAGATGCTCGACGTCAGCGCGATCTGGATTTCCTTGTCGTGCACCATTTCCAGGGTCAGTGCGTAGCGGGCCCGCAGATCCCGGGCGCGGGTGGCCAGCATGTGGTCGATCGCCGCCGCGATGTCGGAGGCGAGGACCGGAAGGTCCGGCAGGGTGGCCGTCCTCGTCGCGAGGAATCGGGCGAACTCGCGTCGAGATATCTCGTGGAGGTGCCCGACCGTGGCATAGAGCAGTTCCCGCTTGGTGCGAAAGTAGTACGACGTCGATCCGAGCGAGAGGTCCAGCCGCCGGTCCACCGCGCGGTGGGTCAGGGCACGGATGCCGTCGGACGCGACGATGTCCAGCGCGGCGTCCGCGATCAACTTCCGGCGGTCCTCCGTCGAGGTCATGTGTCTCCCTGCTCACGTCGGCTCTTCCGGCCTTGTTTTCGCCCACTCTACATTTGTAGAGTCCGGGCATGTCGCTCGCACCGGAGGAAGTGTTCGACGCCGCCGCCCGTCGAGGCGGGTTCGCCCTCGACCCGCACCAGCGGGCCGCCGCGGCGGTCCTGTCCGACCTGGACCCGCGCGGAGGGCGAGGGATCTACCTGTGGGGCCCGGTGGGACGGGGCAAGACCTGGATGATCGATGTACTGCGGGCGACGCTGTCGGGTGCGCGGACGCTGCGGGTGCACTTCCACGACTTCTTCGCCCGACTGCACGAGCTCGTCCACACCGAAGGCATCGCGCAGGCGCTGGACCGGATGACGGGCGGCTGCGAGGTGCTGTTCTTCGACGAGTTCCATGTCCACGACGTCGCGGACGGGGTCCTGCTCGCGCGCCTGCTGGACACCCTCGACGCGCGGGGAGTGGCGCTGGTGCTCACGTCCAACTATCCGCCGGACGGGCTGATGCCGAACCCACTGTTCCACGATGCATTCCTGCCGACGATCGATCGACTGCGCCGGAGGCTCACCGTGGTGAGCCTGGACGGAGGCCGGGACTACCGGGACGGATCCCGTGCCGAGGGAGGGGGATTCGCGTCTGGTGCGTATCGGGCGCGGGTGGCGGCAGGTGAGCTGCCTCCGGAAAGTGAGCGGGTCACCCTCGTTCCCTGTGGTCGGCCGGTGACGGCGATGGCGTGTCGGGACGGACTGGTCTGGTTCGACTTCGCGGATCTGTGTGAGGCGCCCACGGGCGCCGCGGACTACCTGAAACTCGTTGCCGATCATCGTCGCTGGGTCGTCAGCGGCGTTCCGGATATCGGTCAGGCGACCGAATTCGGGGTGGCGAGGTTCTGCACGCTGGTCGACGTCCTGTATGACGCCGATGTCGCGCTCACCGTCATCGGTGCGGACTGGCGATCGGGGCCGGCGGCGGGCCGGCCGGACCTCGACCGTGCCCGCAGCCGGCTTTCCCTTCTGCGTCAGCGAGCCTCCGCCGGGACCTCGTCCGGTCCCGTGGACGGTTCGCCTGCGGGAGTGCGCCGGCGGGTGATCGCCCACCCGAACAGTGCTGCGACGGGGAACATCACCACGCCGTAGACCGCCGCGGGCACCGCGATTCGGGTGCTGTCGAGCAAGCTGATCGCGATCGTGATCGCGAGCGTGCTGTTGTGGATACCGATCTCCATCGAACAGGCAACGGACTGGCGGTCGGTGACACCCGCCGCGCGGGGCACGAAGTATCCGATCGTGAGGCTGAGCAGACAGAAGATCAGCACCACGACACCCACGTCGGCGAGGTAGCCGCCGACGTTCTCGCGTTCGGCGATCACGGTGCCGACGATGACCAGTGCGAGCACCACGGCCGAACCGATCCGAACCGGGCGATCCATTCGGTCCGCGAACACGGGCCGGACCCGGCGAACCCACACCCCGGCCGCGACCGGCACCAGCACGATCGCGAAGATCTGCACCACCTTGGCGAACTGCAGTCCCAGCGCGCCACCTTCCGGCGGGTCGAAGTGGTCGATCGCGAGATTGGTGATCAGCGGCAGCGTCACCACCGCGATCACCGAATTCACCGCCGTGAGAGTCACATTGAGTGCGACGTCACCGCGGAACAGGTGGGAGAACAGATTCGCGGTGGTTCCGCCGGGAGAGGCTGCAAGCAGCATCATGCCCACCGCGAGCAGTGGCGGCAGGTCGAACAGGAGAACCAGGCCGAACGCGATCGCCGGCAGCACGACGAGCTGACACGCGAGGGCGATCGCGACCGCCTTCGGGTGCCGCGCGACCCGGGCGAAGTCGGCGACGGTCAGTGACAGTCCCAGACCGAACATGATGATCGCCAATGCGATCGGCAGGGCGGTGGTCGACAGTGCGGAGTCCATGGCAGCCCCATCGTGGTCGGCGGGCGGTCGGGGTGCTCAACATATCGACCGTGGTGGCCGTCGTGCGGAGAAATCAGACAATTCGGAGCAAGGTGGGTGGAGGTGTACCGCTGGCCGAGATTGTCGCGCGCCGACGGCCACCCACGGGGTAGTGATGGAGTGAACCCGACTAGGAGGAGGACGACATGGGTGACTTCGACGGCAAGGTCGCACTGGTCACGGGCGGTGCCCGGGGACAGGGGCGGTCGCACGCGGTGGCCTTCGCGGAGCAGGGCGCGGACATCGTGATCTGTGACCGCTGCGAGAACAGCGAGGCGGTCTTCTATCCGCTCGCCACCGAGGAGGACCTCGCCGAGACGGCCCGGCTGGTCGAGGCGGCCGGACGGCGCTGCATCGCGGTCAAGGCGGACACCGCCGACCGCCAGGCCATGGACGCCCTGGTGGCGCGCGCCGAGGCCGAATTCGGTCGCGTCGACATCGCCGTCGCCAACGCCGGTGTGTCCGTTGCCGCGCCGGTCCAGTCCATGACCTCGGCGCAGTGGAACGAGACCATCTCGAGCAATCTCACCGGTGTCTTCAACACCGTCGGCGCCGTGGCACCCGGAATGATCGCGCGCGGGTACGGCCGGATCGTCACGATCTCGTCGATGCTCGGGCGTGCGGGCAACACGAACATGGCGGCCTACGCCGCATCGAAGTGGGGCGTGATCGGTCTGACCAAGAGCGCGGCGCTCGACCTCGCCCAGAACGGCATCACCGTCAACGCGATCGCCCCCGGCAACATCTCGACGCCGATGATCCACAACGCCGCGCTCTACTCGATGATGCGTCCCGACCTGGAGACCCCGACGCGCGACGACGTCGCGCCGGTGTTCCAGTCCCTGCACGCGCAGCCGGTGCCGTGGCTCGAACCGGAGGAGATCACCCGCGCCGTCCTCTTCTTCGCCGCCGAGGCCAGCGCGCACATCAGCGGCACCGTGCTTCCGATCGACGCAGGCAACGCCGCTCGCGTCACCGGGTGAGCGTCACCCGGAACCACACCGCCGGACCGGCCGTCGTATCGGCGGCCCCCGGCAGCGGCGTGCGACAGCGACTGATCGTCGCGGTGCTGAGCCTCACCGGCGTGGTCGTCGCGCTCCAGCAGACGCTGGTCGTGCCGATCCTGCCGGACTTCAGCGTGGCACTGGGGGTTTCCCAGACGACGGCATCCTGGTTGGTGACCGCCACCCTGCTCACCGGAGCGGTCGCCACACCGTTGATCGGACGGCTGGCGGACCTGACCGGCAAGCGCGCGATGATGCTGCTGTGCCTGGCGGTCATGGTCTGCGGTTCGGTGATCGCGGCCCTCGGGCAGGTGTTCGCCGTCGTGGTGGTCGGCCGGGTGATGCAGGGGTTCGCGATCGCCCTGCTCCCGGTGGGGGTCGGGTTGATGCGCGACATCCTCGAGCCGGAGCGGCTGGGCGCGGCGGTCGGGTTGATGAGCGGCACCATGGGCATCGGCAGCATGCTCGGCATGCCGATGGCCGGGGTGATCTACGCCCATCTCGGTCTGCCCGCCCTGTTCTGGGTGACCGGCGCCGTCGGCCTGCTGATGGCGGTGCTGCTGATCGTAGTGGTCCCCGAGTCGCCGGTGCGGGCGCGCGGCCGCTTCGACCTGGTCGGCGCGGTGGTCCTCACGGGCGCGCTCACCGCGGTGCTGCTCGCGATTTCCAAGGGGGGTCAGTGGGGGTGGGGTAGTCGGGCCACCGTCGGATGCGCGGTGGGCGGAGTGCTGTTGATGGCGCTGTGGGTGCGGCTGCAGTTGCGCAGCAGTGACCCGCTCGTCGACCTGCGGACAGCGATGCTGCGACCGGTGCTGATCGCCAACGTGTGTGGGGTACTGCTCGGCTTCGCGATGTTCCTCAGCGCTTACACAGCGACGCAGGAACTGCAGGCGCCGGTCGAAAGCGGTTACGGGCCCGGCCTGTCCGAGGCGGCCGCCGGTCTGGCGATGGTCCCGGGTGGTCTGCTGATGGTGGTGCTCGCGCCGCTGTCCTCGCGGATGACCCGCAGCCGCGGCGCACGGGTGACCCTCTCGACCGGTGCGGCGATCATCGCCGTCGGCTACGTTCTGCGCGCGGTCGGCGGATCCGGGGTCCCGGTGGTGGTGACCAGTGCCGCGATGATCTCCAGCGGCGTCGCGATGGCGCTGGCCGCGATGCCGGTTATGATCACGACCGCGGTGTCGGTCGACCAGACGGCCACTGCCAATGCGGTCAACGCGCTGATGAGGTCGATCGGGACGTCCTCGGCGGCCGCGGTCGGCGCGGCGGTGCTGGCCGCATCGACGATCACCGTGGCCGGGGTGACGGTGCCGACGCTGTCGGCGTTCACCACGATGTACTGGGTCGGCGCCGCGGTGGCGGCCGCGGCCATTGTTGTCACACTGCTGCCACTGAGCGGTGAACGCGAAGGACCGTGAACGCGAAGAAGGTCCGGTGCCGACGGCACCGGACCTTCCTCGCGTTGGGTCACCGCGGCGGGGCGGGCACTGACGACCCCGCCGCGGGAGATCTCACGGCAGCAGCTGATCCATGAAGGTGTTGCTGTAGACCTTGTGCGGATCGAACTCGTTGAACACCGCGACCGCGGTGTCCCAGTTGTCGCCCGAGGGCAGGCCGTCGCGGTAGCTCTGCGGCAGGGCGCCGCTGATGATGCCGCCGTCGGTGTACGGCTTCTCCGGTCCGAACGCCCAGCCCTTCGACCACTCCGGGCGGAAGGTGTAGTCGTCACCGGAGTAGTGCGAGCGCATCCACTGCTCCATCTCGCGGTAGAACGCGAACATGCCGGGGGTGCCGGGAACGCCGAGCACGTTCAGCCAGATCGCGGTGTCCCACTCCGGGTGGTCCGGCCGCGGACGCATCGCCGAGATGGTGGGCGCGCCCGCCGACTGCACCACGACGTCGTCCGGCTGGTCGAGGCCGCAGCAGCGGATCTCGACGGGCCCGTTGAGCGGGTACTGGCCTTTCGCCTTGTAGAACTCGATGCGCCCGTTGAACCACTCGGCGAAGTCGTGGATGACCTGGCCGATCTTGTCGCGGCTCGTGATGACGGCGCCGCCGCCCTCGGTCAGCCGCAGCGTGGTGGCCTTGATGTAGAACTGGATGTCCTTCGACCAGCCCCAGATGTCCGACGAGTTGGTCGCGGCGAGGCCGGCGACGGTGGTCGCGTACATGGTCTGGCCGAACAGGGGAGCGATACCCGGTGCGCCGCTGTTCATCTTGCCGAGCAGGTCGGTGATCGTCTCGGGCAGGTTGTCCGAGAACGGGTAGTTGTACGGGCCGGTGACCTCCTTCGCGCCGGAGGGCTTGTTCGGCGACACGGACCACACCTTGAGCCACGGCTTCTCGGTGAAGGGGTACCAGATCGCCTCGACGCCACCGTTGGACTCGACGTAGCTCTGGAACGTGCGGCCCGACGCGCCCTTGGCGCCGAACAGTTCCTGCCACTTGATGTCGGTGATGCTCTGGCAACGCATCCGGAAGTTCGGGCCGGCCTGCATGGTGACCGAGGTGATGAAGGTGCGGCCGAGGGCGGTCAGCAGCGGCCGGATCTTCGGGTCGTTGCGCGAGAAGGAACGCTCGGCGTACTCGGTGCCGTTCCACACCACGGCGGTCAGCGAGGTGACGAGGTTCGACAGGGAGCCGTAGGTGTGACCGGGCTGCGCGCTCTGACCGGCGGCGGGCAGAGCAGCGCCGTGCGCGTCGACCGCGAGGCAGCCCGCGATGGTCAGGACGCCGGGTGCGGGCAGGTTCGCCCAGCCGAGTCCCTTGTCCTGCAGCGCCGAGGTGATGGCGTCGAGGGTGGCGCCGGGGCCGGCGGTCACGGTCGCGGGGGAACCGGCCGCGTTGACGACGACACCGTTGAGGTGCTTGGTGGTGTCGACGAGGATGACCTTGTCGACGGACGCGCCGTCGACGACGGTCAGCGGCGTCCAGCCGTGCATGGCGCCGCGGGGACGCAGGGTGTATCCGTTCGCGTGCGCCCAATTGGTCAGGCGGACAACGTCACCGGAGTTCTTCGGGCTCGCGGTCCAGACCGAGTCCAGCATGATCTCCTTGGACCAGTTCTGGTAGGCCTGCTGCGCGAGATCGATGTCGGTGGGGAAGTTCGGGGGTGCGGGCAGGGTGGCGCCGCCACCGGCCGACCCCGAACCGGAGCCGGAGCCGAGGGACCCGGTGTCGAGCGGGAGGGCGTAGACGGGTGTCCACCCGCCCATTGCGGTCACCGCGAGGGCGCCGGCCCCCGCGGTGAGGAAGCCGCGCCGGGAAAACCCGGTGTTGCTGTCCGATTTCGACATGCGTAACTCCAGACGTGTTGCAAAGGGGGGAGGGGGAAATCTGGGTGTCGAGCTGAGTTGGTCGAGTGTCCAGGATCTTAGGCGAGGGTGAGGATCACGTCAGCCAATGCGGGAGAATTCTCGCGCTCGGGGACGGAGGCGGAGATCAGCAGCCGTCCCGGTTCCTCCCAGATCCGGACGAGAAGCGTCTCGCCGGGGTAGACGACACCCGCGAACCGGGCCTTGTAGCCCTTCACTCGGGTCGTGTCGGCGTCCAGTGCGGTGTCGACCGCAGCCTTGCAGACGATGCCGTAGGTGCACAGACCGTGCAGGATCGGAGCGGGAAAGCCTGCACCGCTGGCAAATTCGGGATCGGAGTGCAGTGGGTTCCGGTCGCCGCACATCCGGTACAGCAGGGCCTGCTGCGGCAGGGTGGGCACCTCGACCTCGTGCTCCGGGGTGCGGTCCGGCAACTCGACGGACTCGGAGGGGCCCCGTTCCCCGCCGAATCCGCCCTCGCCGCGGGCGAAGATGGACGACCGCGCCGTCCACAGCGGATTGCCCTCGGTGTCGGTGGTGATCGACTCCTGCACGACCACCGCTGCCTTGCCCTTGTCCCACACCTCGGCGATCCGCGTGGTGGTGCGGCCGCTGCCCTGCGCCGGAATCGGCTGGTGCACTGTCACTTCCTGGCTGCCGTGGACGACCTTCGCCAGGTCGATCTCGACGCCGGGGAACGAGACCCGCGGGGCCTCGGTGGCGTGGATGCTCGCGACCACCGTGGCGAAGGTGGGCAACACCTGCGGCTTCGCGTCGTCGAGGTAGCGCAACTCCCGCTGGTCGAGCGGGCGCGCACCCGCGCCGATGCCGAGGTGGTAGAGCTGGACGTCCGAGGCGGTCCAGGTGAAGTCGACGGCGGGCAGCGTGGCGCCGACGGCGACCTTGGGATCGATGGGCAAGGCGGGTCCTTCTCAGTTCGAAGTGGCTGCGGCGGAATCGGGTTCGGCGGTCTTCGCGCGCTTGGCGATGTCGAGCGCGGCGAGGTATCCGAAGGTGATCGCGGGTCCGATGGTGGCGCCGGGGCCGGCGTAGGTGTGACCCATCACGGGCGCGCTGGTGTTGCCCGCCGCGTAGAGGTTCTCGATCGTCGACCCGTCCTCGCGCTGGACGCGACCGTTGACGTCGGTGACGAGGCCACCCTTGGTGCCGAGGTCGCCGGGAACGATCTTGGCCGCGTAGAACGGGCCCTGCACCAGCGCGGCCAGGCACGGGTTCGGCTTGACGGTCGGGTCGCCGTAGTACTTGTCGTAGGCGCTGTCACCGCGGTGGAAGTCCTCGTCCACGCCGGTCGCGGCGAACCCGTTGAAGCGCTCCACGGTCGCGGCAAGATTCGCTTCGGGCACACCGAGTTTCGCGGCGAGATCGGCCAGCGTCGGCGCGCTGACGATGTTGTCGTTCTCCATCCAGCGGGACGGGATCTTCTGTCCCGGCTGGAGTGCGGCGAACATGTAGTTGTTGCGGTAGCGCTGGTCGAAGACGAGCCACGCCGGGATGTTCTCGCCCGGACCCTCGCCCTCGCCGTAGGTGCCGCCGTACATGGTGTGCACCGCCTCGACGTAGGGGGCGGACTCGTTGCCGAACCGCTTGCCCTCGGCGTTGACGATGATGCAGCCGGGAAGATTGCGCTCGGCGAGGCAGAACCACGGCTTGCCGCTCTTGAAGATCGTCGGGCCCCACCACGCGTCGGCCATCACGTCCAGGGCGCCGCCGAGGTCGCGGCCGGCGCGGATGCCGTCGCCGGTGTTCGCCGGGGCGCCGGTGGTCCACTCGGTGGTGATCGGCTGACGCTGGTACTGCGCGCGCATCTCCGCGTTGTGCTCGAAGCCTCCCGTGCCCAGGACGACGCCGTGGCGGGCGATGTACTCGACCTCCTCGCCCTTGTGTGTCGCGCGCACGCCGATCACGCGGTCGTTCTCGACGATCAGGCCGGTGAGCGGCGTCTCCAGGAGAACGGGGACCTTCGCGTCCTGCAGGCCCTTGCGGATGGCGGCGGCGAGAGCCTGGCCCATGCCGAGCAGGTGCTTGCCGGTGACGCGGGCCCAGGTGGCGCGGATGCCGACACGCATAGCGCGGGTCATGCCGACGCGGGGCTGGCGCTTCATCATGTTCAGCTTGACGAAGTCCGCCTGGGTGACGACGAAGTTGAGCGGAGCCTTGCTGTAGGGCGGCTCGAGGTTGAAACGTTCGGCGCCGAGTACCTTCGCGTTGAAAGGCGCCGGCTCACAGGAGCGTCCGGAGGACAGGCCGCCGGGGGCCTCGGGGTAGTAGTCCGAGTAGCCGGGAACCCACTTCATCTTCAGCGGGCTGTGGTCGAGGACGAAGTCGAACGCCTCGGCACCGCGATCGATGTAGGTGTCGATCTTCTCCTTCGGCGCCGCGGTGCCGATGATCGAGTGCAGGTACTTGCGCGCCTCCTCGCGGTCGTCCGGCCGGCCGGCGGCGAGAAGCGCCTTGTTGCCGGGGATCCAGACGCCACCGCCGGAGCGGGCCGTCGAACCGCCCCAGTGGGCGGCCTTCTCGAGAAGGACCACGCTCAGCCCTTGGTGGGCGGCGGTCAGGGCGGCGGTCATGCCGGCAGCGCCGCTGCCGACGACGACGATGTCGTATTCCTGCTTGCTCATGTAGAACACGTTATAGAATGATGTGGCGCTAGGTCCATGCTTTCTGCCAGGAAGTATCCCCGGACGGCGGCGAACTGCTTGGACGCAAATGGCAACACGTTCAGTTTCAGCGGAGGGCGGTGCTCGTGTCCTGGGATCTTTCAGCCGACGTGGTGGTGGTCGGCACCGGTGTGGCGGGTGCGTCGGCCGCTGTCGAAGCACTGGACGCGGGCGCCGAGGTCGTCGCGGTGGACCGGTTCGCCGGCGGCGGGACGAGCACCATCTCCGGTGGCATCTTCTATGCCGGTGGCGGGACGTCGGTGCAGCGCCAGGCGGGGGTGGAGGACACCGTCGAGGCCATGTTCGCGTACCTGACGCGCGAGGTCGGTGACGCCGTCCGGCCCGAGACGCTGCGCCGGTTCTGCGCGGACAGTCCCGCGACGATCGAATGGCTGATGAGCAACGGGGTCCCCTTCGAGGGGTCGCTGTGCCCGTACAAGACGTCGTACCCCACGGATCGGCACTACCTGTACTACTCCGGGAGCGAGGCCGCAGGCGGATTCCGAGACGTCGCGCCGCCCGCTCCGCGCGGACACCGGGCAAAGGGCCGCGGCACCTCCGGGAAGATGCTCTACCGGCCGCTGATCGAGTCCGCACTGACCAAGGGACTACGTCTTCAGCAGCAAACGCGTGCGGTTCGGCTGCTCACGGACGACAATGGCGCCGTGGTCGGCGTGGAGTGTCTGAGCCTGCGCGACGCACCCGCGAGGGTGCGAACCCGGCACGCGCGGCTGTCCTCGCTGTCGGCCAAGCCGGGGATCTACTACCCGCCGATGCGGCGGCGGCTGGACAAGCTCGTCGAACGCATCGAGGCCCGCTACGCGCGCCCGATCCGCATCGAGGCCCGGTCGGGCGTCATCCTCAGCGCCGGCGGATTCATCGGCAACCGCGCGATGGTCGCCGAGCACGCACCCCGCTACCTCGGTGGGCTCCCGCTCGGCACCTCCGCCGACGACGGCAGCGGCATCGCCTTGGGTGCCTCGGCGGGCGGCGCCACCGACAAGCTTTCGCACATCTCGGCATGGCGATTCATCGTGCCGCCCCCGGCCTTCCTGGGATCGATCCTGGTCGACCGGCAGGGCAACCGGATGGTCGACGAGTCCCGCTACGGCGCGGCCCTCGGGCACGCGATGATCGCCGAGCGGGAGGGCCACGGCTGGCTGGTCGCCGACGCGGACCTGGTCGCCGAGGCGCGGTCGCAAATGGGCACCCACACGAACTGGTTCCAGCGGATCCAGGCCGAGACCATGATGCGGCTGGACGGAACCACGGCCGCCACCCTCGACGAGGTCGCCGCCAGGGTCGGCATCGACCCGGCCGGGCTGGCGGCGACCGTCGCGGCGCACAACGACGCCATCGACAGCGGCGGACCCGACCCGATGGGCAAGCCCGACGACTTCCGCCGTCCGGTGCGCACCGGTCCCTTCTCGCTGTTCGACGTCTCGCTGAAGAAGAGCCTGACCAACCCGCTGCCGATGATCACGCTGGGGGGTCTGGTCGTCGACGAGGACTCCGGCGAGGTCCTGGGGGAGGGCGGGGCCCCGATCGAGGGTCTGTACGCGGCCGGTCGGACCGCCGTCGGAATCTGCTCGAACTCCTACGTCAGCGGCCTCTCGCTCGCCGACGCCGTGTTCTCCGGCCGGCGCGCCGCAGTCCATGCCACCCAGCGGACCCAGGCGGGTCCCGACCCCGTCCCGCTGGTGAGTTAGCCAGCGCCCGAGGCCGCACCGAGTCCGACTCCGCAGCCGAAAGGAACCGCACATGCTCTGCACCGAGTTGCGTGACGAACTCGCGGGCGGTGCGGACCCGAGGGTTCGTGCACCCGCGCCGCCGACGTCCGGGCCGGGAGATCGGCGCCATGCCGGTTTCTCCGGGCTCGGGTCCGTATCCCCGCGGTTCGAGTAGGAGGAATCCATGGCTCACGCACGACGGTCGGAGAACAGGGCAAGCGTGGCAATCGTCGGGTCGGGCAACATCGGCACCGACCTGCTGTACAAACTGCGGCGGTCCGAGTGGCTCGAGCCGCGCTGGATGATCGGCATCGACCCGGCCAGCGAGGGCCTGGCCCGGGCCGCCGCGATGGGCCTCGAGACCTCCGCGGAGGGGATCGACCGGCTGCTCGCCCGGCCCGAGAAACCGGACCTGGTGTTCGAGGCGACCTCCGCCCACGTGCACCGCGACGCGGCCCCGAGATACCGGGCCGCCGGCATCCGCGCCATCGACCTCACTCCGGCCGCGGTCGGACCGGCGGTGGTGCCGCCCGCGAATCTGCACGAGCACCTCGACGCGCCGAACGTCAACCTGATCACCTGCGGCGGGCAGGCGACCATCCCGATCGTCCACGCGGTGTCGCGGGTCGTTGACGTGCCGTACGCCGAGATCGTCGCGTCGGTCGCGTCCGTCTCGGCGGGCCCGGGCACCCGCGCCAACATCGACGAGTTCACCAAGACCACCAGCCGCGGCGTGGAGGTGATCGGAGGCGCGCGCAAGGGCAAGGCGATCATCATCCTGAACCCGGCCGATCCGCCGATGATCATGCGCGACACCATCTTCTGCGCGATCCCTGAGGATGCGGACCGCGACGCGATCGCCGACTCGATCCACCGGATGGTCGCCGACATCGCGCAGTACGTGCCCGGCTATCGGCTGCTCAACGATCCGCAGTTCGACGAGCCGAGCGTGATGTCCGGTGGGCACGCGAAGGTGACCACCTTCGTGGAGGTCGAGGGCGCCGGGGACTTCCTGCCGCCGTATGCGGGCAACCTCGACATCATGACCGCGGCGGCGACCAGGGTGGGCGAGGAGATCGCCCGGAAGCTTCTCAGCGTGAAGGCGTGAGCGAGATGACTCTCATCGACAGCGCAGTACATTTCGACCCCTCGTGGGACGTCCGGGTCACGGACACCTCACTGCGGGACGGCTCGCACCACAAGCGGCACCAGTTCACCGGCGAGGAGGTGCGCGCGATCGTCGGCGCCCTCGACCACGCCGGTGTCCCGGTCATCGAGGTGACGCACGGCGACGGGCTCGGTGGCTCGTCGTTCAACTACGGCTTCTCGAGGACCCCGGAGCAGGAACTGATCAAGATCGCGGTGGACACCGCGACTCAGGCGAAGATCGCGTTCCTGATGCTGCCCGGCGTCGGCGTCAAGGAGGACATCGTCGAGGCCCAGGACAACGGCGCCTCGATCTGCCGGATCGCCACCCACTGCACCGAGGCGGACGTGGCCGTCCAACACTTCGGTCTCGCGAGGGAGCGGGGGCTCGAGACCGTCGGATTCCTGATGATGGCGCACACGATTGCGCCGGAGAAGCTGGCGGAACAGGCCCGGATCATGGCCGACGCCGGCTGCCAGTGCGTGTACGTCGTCGACTCCGCGGGCGCACTGGTGCTCGAACAGGTCGCCGAGCGGGTCGAGGCCCTCGCGGCAGAGCTCGGACCCGACGCGCAGGTGGGCTTTCACGGGCACGAGAACCTCGGCCTCGGTGTCGCGAATTCCGTTGCGGCGGTGCGGGCGGGGGCGCGGCAGATCGACGGCAGCACCCGCCGGTTCGGCGCCGGTGCCGGCAACGCGCCGGTCGAGGCGTTCGTCGGGGTGTGCGACAAGATCGGCGTCAAGACCGGCATCGACTTCTTCGCGATCGCGGACGCCGCCGAGGACGTCGTCCGACCGGTGATGCCGGCCGAGTGCCTGCTGGACAGGCAGGCCCTGATGATGGGCTATGCGGGCGTGTACTCGAGCTTCCTCAAGCACGCGGAGCGGCAGGCCGAGCGGTACGGGGTCTCCGCCGCGGAGATGCTCGTCCGCGCAGGCAAGCGCAAACTCGTCGGCGGCCAGGAGGACCAGCTGATCGACATCGCGCTGGAACTGCAGCGCGAGCAGGCCGGGGCCTGATCTTCGACCCGGATCACTTCCGCTCGAGGAGGTACTTTCGTGACGGCCGCCCAGTCGCCGAAGTCGGCCGAACCGAACAGGACCAATTCGCCCACGAAATCGCGGGCGCCGTCGGCGCACCGGCCACCGCAGCCGCCGGGACGAGGAAGGGGCGTGCATCCATCCGGATGCACGCCCCTTCCTGCTTCTCGACTTACTCCGACTGCGTGTCGCGGACCTCGACGATGCCCTCCATGACGGCGTGATTGATGCTTGCCATCAGGCGTGGGCACGTCTGCCGCGAGCCGGGGCGGGCGCCCGACCCGGCGAACTCGGGACAGACCGTCGCCGGGTCGGCCTGCCACTGGATGCTGGTGTGGTTGTAGCTGTTCTTACGGACCAGCACGCAGGTGTGGCAGGTCCGGCACTCCACCTCCTGCAGGCCGTCGTCGAGGTAGGTCTGCAGGTCGACGGCGGTCTGTGCGCGGACGGCCTCGACCCGGGCCGGGCTGTCGGCGAAGTCCGGGGCCTTGGACCAGGTCGAGGTCATCGTCAGACGCCTGTCTTGCTGTCGGCTTCGGC
The DNA here is from genome assembly GCF_053589375.1 of Rhodococcus sp. NPDC003348. NCBI lineage: Bacteria > Bacillati > Actinomycetota > Actinomycetes > Mycobacteriales > Nocardiaceae > Rhodococcus > Rhodococcus sp. NPDC003348. The sequence goes on along the minus strand of NZ_JBSFRT010000003.1, from coordinate 7,185 downwards.
GGCGGCCTTCTCCGCGGCCTGGCGGGCGAGGTTCTCGTCCACCTCGCGCTGCCACGCCTCCACCGCCTTGGTGGTGTCGATCTCGAACTCAAAGCGCTGCGTCGCCTTCTCGTCGATGTCGGCGACGTCGACGTAGAACTGCTCGTACCAGCGGCGCAGCTGGTAGACCGGGCCGTCCTCCTCGCACAGCAGCGGATTCTCGATCTTGGTCTTGTTCTTCCAGATCTCGACGTCCTGCTCGAAGCCCATCGTCACGCCCTCGGTGAACTTGCGCGCGAGCTTGTTGGTCGTCGCTTCGTCCAGGCCCTTCGGCTTCTCCACGCTGACGCCGTACATCAGCATGAACGAGTCCTGCGTGATCGGGTAGTGGCAGTTGATCAGGACGCTTTCGACCTTGTATCCGCTGTAGTCGTTGTGCAGCCAGTTGATCATGTACGAGGGGCCGAAGTACGACGCCTCGGAGTCGAGGACGGACTCGCCGTACTGCGTGCCCATGTTCCCGACGTCGGGGCGTCCGTGGTTCTGCAGGTACTGGGACGCGACGTGGCCCTCGAAGACGTTCTTGAAGTACTTCGGGAACCCGAAGTGGACGTAGAAGAAGTGCGCCATGTCCACGACGTTGTCGACGATCTCGCGGCAGTTGGAGCCCTTGACCTCGAGGCGGTGCCACTCCCAGTCGGTCCAGTCATCGGTCAGAACCTGCGGCAGTTCCGGAATCGTGACCTCGTCCGGCGGCGGGTTGCCCTCGGGGTCGTGCCAGACGAACAGCTGCTTGTTCCGCTGCAGTGTGGTCCACGAGCGGGTGCGCGCGAGCGGCGGAACCCGTCGGGCGTAGGGGATGTCGGTGCACTTGCCGTTGCCGCCCCAGCGCCAGTCGTGGAACGGGCAGGCGACCGAGTCGCCCTTGACGGTGCCCTGGCTCAGGTCGCCGCCCATGTGCCGGCAGTACGCGTCGAGCACGTTGAGCTTGCCCTCGCTGTCGGCGAAGACGACGAGCTTGGTGCCGAACGCCTCCACCGCGTGCGGCTTGCCGTCCAGGAACTCGCGCTCGAGGCCGATGCAGTGCCAGCCACGGGCGAACCGCGTCGGCGTGGTTCCGACGTCGATTTCACGAACCTTGCGGTTGGCGGGCGCGCCGCTCGTTTGCGTCATCTGTGCCCTCACATCCCTTCGTCTCCGTTACTAGAACACGTTATAGAAGTCGGGAGAGTTTCGCCAGATTTCGAGCCGAGTTGTTCCTGTCGTAGCGGCCTGACCTGCTGTGCTCGCCGCCCCTCGACACAAATGGGAACGTGTTCTAGTCTCAGGGGCGAGCGCACCACCGAACACGCAAGAGCGCAAGAAGCCGGATCGACAGACCGTCAGATCGACAGACATAGGGAGCGACCAGTGAGTGAGCACGACAGCCACGTGGTGATGGAGAAGCTGAACGAGCTACTGCCGACCTTCCGCGAGCGTGCCCAGGAGACCGAGGACCTGCGTCGCATCCCGGACGACTCGATCAAGGCCCTGCAGGAGGTCGGCTTCTTCAAGCTTCTCCAGCCGAAGCAGTGGGGCGGGTTCGAGGCGGATCCGGTCACCTTCTACACGGCGGTCCGCAACATCGCGAGCGCCTGCGGCTCCACCGGGTGGGTCGCCGGCATCATCGGGGTTCACAACTGGCATCTCGCGCTGTTCGATCAGCAGGCGCAGGAGGACGTCTGGGGCAAGGACACCGACGTCCGGATCTCCTCGTCCTACGCGCCGATGGGCGCGGGTGAGGTCGTCGACGGTGGCTACAAGGTCAACGGCGCGTGGGCGTGGTCGTCGGGTTCCGACCACGCGACCTGGGTCGTCGTCGGTGGTCCCGTGATCAAGGACGGCCGCCCCGTCGACTTCGGCAGCTTCCTCATCCCGCGCGAGGACTACGAGATCGACGACGTGTGGAATGTCGTCGGCCTGCGCGGCACCGGCTCGAACACGGTCGTCGTCAAGGACGTCTTCGTGCCGCGGCACCGGTTCCTGAGCTTCAAGGCGATGAGTGACCTCGCCGCGCCGGGACTGCAGCAGAACACCGCTCCGGTCTACAAGATGCCTTGGGGCACAATCCATCCCACCACCATCTCCACTCCGATCGTCGGCATGGCGTACGGCGCCTACGACGCGCACGTCGAGCACCAGGGCAAGCGGGTGCGTGCGGCCTACGCGGGGGAGAAGGCCAAGGACGATCCGTTCGCCAAGATCCGGATCGCCCAGGCGTCCAGCGACATCGACGCCGCCTGGCGCCAGCTGTCCGGCAACGTCGCCGACGAGTACGCGCATCTCGTTGCGGGCGAAGAGGTGCCGATGGAGCTGCGGCTGCGGGCGCGCCGTGACCAGGTGCGTGCCACCGGCCGCGCGATCGCCTCGATCGACCTGCTCTTCGAGAACTCGGGTGCCACCGCGCTCGCGAACGGTACTCCGATCCAGCGCTTCTGGCGCGACGCCCATGCGGGCCGGGTGCATGCGGCCAACGACGCCGAGCGCGCGTACGTGATGTTCGGTGGCGCCGAGTTCGGCCTGCCGCTGACCGACACGATGGTCTAGGGGGAATCACACATGACGGCAACCGAAGAACTCACGTACGAATCGACCTCCCGCTTCGCGCAGGTCCGACCGGACCTGAAGCTGCACTACCACGAGGCCGGCGTCGGCAACGGCCCGACGATCGTGCTGCTGCACGGTGGCGGCCCGGGCGCCTCCTCCTGGTCGAACTTCTCCAAGAACATCCCCGTCCTCGCCGAGCGCTTCCACGTGCTCGCCGTCGACCAGCCGGGCTACGGCAAGTCCGACAAGCCCACCGAACACCCGCAGTACTTCGTGCACAGTTCCTCGGCACTGAAGGACCTGCTCGACACCATCGGCATCACCGATCGCGTTCACCTGCTCGGCAATTCGCTCGGCGGCGGTGCGGCAGTGCGGTTCGCGCTCGACTACCCGGACCGGGCCGGCCGGCTCGTGCTCATGGGCCCGGGTGGCCTGAGCGTCAACCTCTTCGCACCCGACCCGACCGAAGGTGTGAAGAACCTCGGTAAGTTCAGCTACCAGCCGACCCGTGAGAACCTCGAGGCGTTCCTCCGGATCATGGTGTTCGACCAGTCGCTGGTCACCCCGGAACTGGTCGAGGAGCGGTTCGCCGCGGCGAGCACCCCGGAATCCCTGGCCGCGGCGAAGGCGATGGGCAAGTCCTTCTCCAGCGGCGAGTTCGAAAAGGGCATGCTCTGGCGCGAGGCGTACAAGCTGCGCCAGCGCGTGCTGCTGATCTGGGGCCGCGAGGACCGGGTCAACCCGCTCGACGGCGCCCTCGTGGCGCTGAAGATGATCCCCCGCGCGCAGCTGCACGTGTTCGGCGGCTGCGGGCACTGGGCGCAGCTCGAGAAGTTCGACGAATTCAACCGTCTTGCAACCGACTTCCTTCTCGATGGAGGCAACTGATGAGCATCCGTTCCCTCGCGTACCTGCGCATCGAGGCGACCGACATGGCCGCCTGGCGTGATTACGGGCTCAAGGTGCTCGGGATGGTCGAGGGCAAGGGTTCCGACCCCGAGGCCCTGTACCTGCGCATGGACGACTACCCGGCCCGCCTGGTCATCGTCCCCGGCGAGCGCGACGGCCTCTACGCGGCAGGCTGGGAGTGCGCGAACGCAGAAGGGCTGCAGGAGATCCGCGAACGTCTGGCCAAGGCCGACTGGGAGTTCGAGGAGGGCACCAAGGAGGAGGCGGCCGAACGCAACGTCGTCGAGTTCATCAAGTGCAAGGACGCCTCGGGGTCGCGGCTGGAGATCTTCCACACCATCGCACTGCAGCACCGGCGCATCGTGAGCCCGTACGGTCACAAGTTCGTGACCGGTGAGCAGGGACTCGGGCACGTGGTGCTCGCGACCAAGGACGACGAGGCGGACCTGCAGTTCTACCGTGACGTGCTCGGGTTCAAACTGCGCGACTCGATGCGCCTGCCCCCGCAGGTGGTCGGGCGCCCGGCGGACGGCGACCCGGCATGGCTGCGCTTCCTCGGCTGCAACCCGCGGCACCACAGCCTGGCGTTCGCTCCGCTGCCGAACCCCAGCGGCATCGTGCACCTGATGGTCGAAGTGGAGAACTCCGACGACGTCGGCCTGTGCCTCGACCGCGCGCTGCGCAAGAAGGTCAAGATGTCCGCCAGCCTCGGCCGGCACGTCAACGACCTGATGCTCAGCTTCTACATGAAGACGCCCGGCGGCTTCGACGTCGAATTCGGTTGCGAAGGACTCGAGGTCGAGGACGACACCTGGATCGCGCGCGAGTCCACCGCGGTGAGCCTGTGGGGGCACGACTTCACGGTGGGATTCAAGTAATGAGCCCCGAGAAGGCGACGGTGCCCGACAGCGGCATCGACCCGCGCCAGTTCCGGACCGTCCTCGGTCAGTTCTGCACCGGCGTCACGATCATCACCACCGTAGACGGCGGCGCGCCGGTCGGGTTCGCGTGCCAGTCCTTCGCGGCACTGTCGCTGGACCCGCCCCTGGTGCTGTTCTGCCCGACGAAGGAGTCGCGGTCCTGGGCGGCGATCGAGCGGACCGGAAAGTTCTGCGTGAACGTCCTCGCCGAGGAGCAGCAGGAGGTGTGCGCACGCTTCGGGTCCCGTGAACCGGACAAGTTCGCGGGCATCGGCTGGACGGCCTCGCCGCTCGGGTCGCCGATCATCGACAACTCGCTCGCCCACATCGACTGCACCGTCGAGACCGTGCACGACGGTGGCGACCACTACGTCGTGTTCGGTCGGGTCGCGTCGATGAGCGAGGTCAAAACCGAACGGCCGCTGCTGTTCTACCGTGGTCAGTACACCGCCATCGAACCGGACAAGACCGTGCCGGCGCCCTGGCGCGACGACCTCGAGGCGTTCCTCACCACGACCACAGAGGACACCTGGCTCTAGGGCCACCGCATACCCGGAGGGGCGACAAGGGGCCCGTCCGCGCGACCTTCGCGCGGGCGGGCCCTTTTGGTGTTCACCGGTCACCCGTCGTACTCGACCTCGAGGGACTCGGTGCGGGGGAGTGCCTGACACGCCAGGATGTAGCCGTCGGCGAGGTCGTCCTCCTCGAGCACCCGGTTGTCGACCATCTCGACCCGGCCCGCGGTGAGCCGGCACTCGCACGCCGCGCAGACCCCTTCCGTGCAGGAGGATGGGACCACGATCCCGTTGGCGTCGAGCACCTGGAGTAGACGCTGATCGGCAGGCCAGGACAGAGTGTGCGTCTGGCCGCCCTTGCGCACCACCACGGTGGAGGCGGGTCCGTCCCCGGTGGCAGCCTGTGGCGGGGTGTGGTCGACGGCGAACGGGTCGGCTGCGAGGGAGGTGAACCGCTCGATGTGCAGCTTCTCCCGAGGAAACTCCATTTCCGTCAGGGCTTTTCGGGTGCAGTCCATGAACGGTTGCGGCCCGCACACGAAGACCTCGTCGAAAGCCCACGCGCGGAAGCGCTGAACCAATTGGTCGGTGGTGGGCAGCCCGTCGTCGGTCTCGATCCAGTGCTCGACCGTCAACCGCTCGGGATGACGTGCACACAGCTCGCGCAGTTCGGCGTCGAAGATCACCGAGCCCTCGTCGCGGTTGGCGTAGAACAGCACGATCTCACCCGTGCCGCGGCCGAGCACCGACTTGAGGATCGACATGATCGGGGTGACGCCGCTGCCGCCGGCGACGAGCAGGTAGCGAGCGTCGAGGCCGCGCGGGGTGAACACGCCCGACGGTTCGAGGACCTCGATCTCGGTACCCCGTCGGACGTTGTCGCACAACCAGTTCGACCCGAGGCCCCGGTCGACTCGTTTGACCGTGATCTTCAGGTCCTCGTCGAGGTCGGGTGCGCTGGCGAGCGAATAGCAGCGGGCCTGCGTCGTGCCGGGAATGCGCAGCGTCAGAAACTGCCCGGGCCGGTAGGCGAACCGCTCGCGCAGCGTGGCGTCGACCTCGAAGACCACGGATCGGGCGTCGCGGGTCTCCTCGATCACGTCGCTGACGCGGAGGCGGTGGATCGTCGGTGCGGGCATGGTCTCGGTGCTCCCCGTGCGTTTCGGCCGGCTTCCGGGTGAATGTCCCGTTCACCCGGACTGGACAGGTGTCTGGACTGTAGTCTGGCACGCGTTGGGAAGCAATGGTGCCGTGGGAGCGGACGCTGTGGGCCGACGGCCCGGGACACGAGGAGAGGTGGGAGATGACGACCGAAGTGGGGCGGCACCTGGCCGGACGCGGCGCGGTGGTGACGGGGTCGAGCAGGGGAATCGGACGGGCCGTGGCGCACGCCCTCGCGGCGCAGGGAGCCGGGGTGGTGGTCAATGGTCGCGATGCCGCGGTCGCGCAGCAGGTCGCCGACGAGATCCGGGCCGCGGGCGGCAACGCGGTCGCGGTCGCCGGGGCGGCGTCGTCCCGCGCGGTCGCGCAGGAGCTGGTCGACACCGCTCTGGGCGAGTTCGGAGACATCGACATCCTCGTCAACTGTGCCGGCGTCGCCGAGCCTCCCGGGTCGTCGATTCTCACCGTCACCGACGGCGAGTGGGACGCCCTGCTCGATGCGCACCTGACGTCCGCGTTCCGGACGTGCCGGCTGATCGCCCCGCTGATGGCCGAGCGCGGTTCCGGCACCATCGTCAACACGAGTTCGTTCGCCTACCTGGGCGACTACGGCGGCACCGGCTATCCGGCGGGCAAGGGGGCGGTCAACAGCCTGACCATGGCGATCGCCGCCGAACTCGCAGGCTCCGGGGTACGCGCAAACGTGGTCTGCCCGGGTGCGCGGACGCGCCTGTCGGAGGGCGAGGAGTACGAGCAGCACATCGAGGAGCTGCACCGGCGGGGGATGCTCGACGACGCGTCACGGTACGGTTCGCTCAACCCGGCACCGCCCGAGTACGTGGCCCAGCTGTACGCGTTCCTCGCCAGCGACCTCGCCAAGGGCGTCAGTGGTCGGATCTTCGTCGGTTCGGGCGGATTCGTCGGTCGCTTCGACCGCCCGACCCCGACGGTGCTGGCCTACCGCGACCACAACACCGAACCGCCGTGGGGGCTGGAGGAACTCGCGGGAATGCTCTAGGTCCGCTCCGCAGCGCGTGCGTGGTGTGCGAGTCCGGAGGCTCGCGCAACAAGCACCCCCGCCCCGGGGGGCGAAGGAGTAGGAATTGGGGGGGGTG